>JAIOSJ010000124.1 GCA_021107705.1 Thermoanaerobaculales bacterium
CTAAAGGACCGAGAGAATGATCCACCTCCGCGGGTATGGATCTTGCTCTTGCCGTGATCGTGTCTTCCAGAAGCCCCGCCAAGAGGATTGAATTTCGACAAGGAGGAATTCGTGAAAACCCACCGCATTCTGCTCGTCGTTGCGCTGCTGCTCTTTTGCACCGTGGCCGGTGCCTCCGAGATCAAGGATGTGCAGCGTCTCTCCCAGATCGACCAGCCGCTGCCCGGCGGCCTCGCCGGGCTCAAAGGCGACGCCAAGGGCATGACCAAGCCCCGCTTCGACCTGTCGAGCGCCAAGGCCGTCGGCGCAGGGCTCGACACGCTTGACGGCGCCCTCAACCGCCTGCTGGTCCTGGAGGACCCGTTCGCCGATGCGAAGAGCCTGGGCCTGCGCGCGCACGAAGGCACCGTGCAGGTGCACATCCGAACCGATCCGGCCGACTTCGCGCTGCTGATCATGTGGCTCGAGGGGCAGGGCGCCACCGACATCTCTTCGGATCTCGACATCATCCAGGCCAATGTCGATCTCGAGGTGCTGCGCCGGCTCGCGGACCACCCCGACGTCAAGCGGGTGCACCGACCCGCGTACGCCATGCCGCCGCTGGAGCCCCATCCCGACGCCGCCCGGATCAACAAGATCTTCGCCGGAACCTACACCTCCGAGGGCGTGTCCCCCCTCAACGCCGCCTCGTGGCACAGCCAGGGCCACACTGGCGAGGGCATCAAGGTCGGCGTCATCGACTCCGGCTACGGAACCCCGGACGGCGCCCAGTACTCCCAGCTCTTCGGAACCGACCTGCCGCCGCAGAATCGTGTGCACATGGAGGCTTTCGGCAACTTCGGCGGGCAGGACCCCTATCTCTCGTCGGCACACGGTCTCGGCTGTGCCGAGGTGATCACCGACGTGGCGCCGGGGGTGGAGCTCTACCTAGCGGTGTACGGTGGCACCCTGGTCGATCTGGCGCAGGCTGAGCAGTGGATGCGTCAAAACGGTGTTCAGGTCGTCAGTGTGTCCCAGAACTGGATGTCCTGGGGCCCGGGCGACGGCAGCGGCGACGCCGCCGACATCGCCAACCGCTTCGTCAGCGCCGGCGGGGTGTGGGTGAACTCGGCTTCGAACTCGCGCAAGGCCCACTACCAGGGACACTGGCGCGACGCCAATGACGACGGATGGTACGAGTTCTCGGACGAGGGCTGGATCGTCGATCCCTTCGTCTACTACAACGAGCAGACCAGCAGCTGGGAGATTTTTTGCATCACCCAGCAGTTTCTGAACCAGAACGGATCGGTTCCCCTGTTCGGTGCACTGAACTGGAACCAGTGGGGCGGCAGTCCGTCCACCAACATGGTCATGTGTGTCAGCCTGGTGGACGAGAGCGGCTACTGGCAGTCGGACCCCTACTGTCAACCGGGGCCGGGCAACGTCGCCACGGTGGAGTACTGGAACTATCTCATCGAGAGCCCGGGTTGTTATGGACTCTCCGTTGGCGTGGCCGGCGGTTCGACCTCCAACCTGCAGTTCGAGTTCTTCCACCGCTGGGACGGCGACACCATGAACTGGAGCGTCGGTGACGGGTCGGTCCACCCGCCGGCGACCGCCTCGGGCGCTATCGCCGTGGCCGCCATCGACGCGGAGACCCTGGAACTCAAGTCCTACAGCTCGGCAGGACCCCTGAACGGACCCAACGGCAACATCATCGGCGGCCCGATCAAGCCTGACGTGTCCGGCTTCGCCGACGTCTCCTGCAACGCTTACGGCCCCAGGACCCAGACCGGGGGTTTCGGTGGCACCTCGGCGGCATGCCCGCACATCGCCGGCGCCGCGGCGTTGGTCTGGGGGGCCAACCCACAGTACAGCGCCGCCCAGGTCCGCTCCTACCTGGAGAGTAACGTCGTCGACATGGGCTCCGGCGGCAAGGACAACGACTACGGCCATGGCCGCGTACGTCTGGGCTCGCCACCGGTAGGCTGCACTGCTCCGGGGACGCCAAGAAACCTGCGCGCCAGCGCCGCTACGGTGAGTTCGGGCCAGTCCTACACCATCTCCTGGAACGCGGCCTCAAGCGCCGACTCCTACCAGATTCAGGAGGCCACCAACGCGGGCTTCTCCGGCGCTACCCTCAACGTGGTGAGCGGTACCTCGCGCAGCTACCGGCACTCGGTGTCGATCAATACCACCTACTACTACCGCGTGCGGGCGAAGCGCACCTGCGGCTCGACCTCGGGCTGGTCGTCCTCGGCATCAGTCATGGTCACCGGCGGCGGTGGCTCGACCGGCGACTACGTCTACTGGGTCCCGGCAACGGTGCACGCGGGCGGTCAGGCGGGCAGCCAGTGGCGCTGCGACGTCGGGGCCAACAACCGCGGCTCGAGCTCGGCAGTGCTCACCTTCACCCTGTACACCGAGAACGGGTCCCCGGGCGGGGACTCGTATCCGCTCACGCCGGGGGCGCAGTACGTCTTTCGGGACATCGTCGCCCAGCTCGCAACGGGCGACCAGGCCGGCCTCCTCAAGGTCGAGTCCGAGCAGCCGTTCATGATCACCGCCCGCATCTTCAACCAGGCGTCGAACGGCACCTTCGGTCAGTTCATGGACGGCTTCACCATGGCCGACGGTCTGTCTCAGGGCCAGACGGCTCTGCTGCCGCAGCTGACCCAGAACGACGACTTCCGAACCAACATCGGTGCGGCCAACATGGGTGACTCCCCGGCTACGGTCCGGTTCACCGTGTACCACCTCGGCCAGTCCATCGGCTCCTTCGACATGAGCATCCCCGCCCACCAGTGGCGTCAGGACACCGAACCGATCCAGCAGCGCTTCAGCCGGAACGACATCTTCGCAGCCCACGCCGTGGTGAAGGTCATCTCGGGCTCCGGTGTGGTCGCCTACGCCTCGGTGGTCGACAACAATACCCATGACGCAACGACGTTCCTGATGAAGCAGTAAGGTCGTTGTTCATCCGAGTCCGCACGACCGGCCGGGGCGACCTGGCCGGTTTGCTTTTCGAAAACCGAGTAGTTCCAGGTTTGCGGACCTTGCGGAAAGGCAGACGTCCGCAAGGCCCGCAAGCCTGGAACTTTTTTGAACTTTTTTGCTCATAGCTTTTCCCTGAAGAGTTTCGTTTGTGAGAGGCACTCCTGGGAAGAAGCTATGATCGGCACTTTCCGTCGGGAAGTGCCGTCAGCAGTCCGCCAGAGGAAGAAACAGTCTGATTCCAGGTATAAACAGTCTTTCAGTGGAACGATTAGCAATTTATAAGAATTTATAAGGGACACGGTCATATTCTTGTATGATATGATTTCGTACAGAAGCGAAAAATGGTGTAAATGCATATTTCATCACGGCGTCCATCTCAAAACGCGGTGACGTTCTCGGGGGGGCCGATGCGCAAGGTTTATCCGTTCGTCTTCATTTTCGTAGTTGCCGTGTCCGGCGCTGTATGTGCTGAGATCCCGATAGAGTTCGATGCTGTTTCCGAACCGAGATTGTCGGTCAGAGTTCGGTCTGCCGAATCGCTCGAAGCGAAGCCGGCTTCGCTGAAGAATCGGATTGCTGAAGATGATTTCGGTTGCGGCTGGCAACCGGGGTTTCACGTTCAGGATTTGGATAGGTCCTCTTCAGCATTCGCGGTTTTTGACGACGGCAATGGCCCCTCTTTATATGTAGGAGGGTCGTTTATCCATGCGAGCGGATTGACTGTGAACTATATTGCGAAGTGGGACGGCACATCGTGGTCGGCCCTCAGCGGACCCTCGGGGACCGGGCTGAACGGAACTGTCAAGACCTTGATCGTCTACGACGACGGTGGCGGAGAAGGATTGTTTGCCGGAGGCTATTTCACCCAAGCGGGTGGGGTTACGGTGAATGGTATCGCAAAATGGGACGGCTCTTCCTGGTCGGCGCTGAGTGGTCCGGCCGGCGTCGGTGTGGAATCGATTACGTTTGACCAATTGTATGTTGCCGCCCTCGCGGTGTATGACGACGGGGCAGGGCAGGCGCTCTACGCGGGAGGCTTTTTCCATATAGCGGGTGGGATCACCGTGAATCACATTGCGAAGTGGGATGGTAGCGCTTGGTCCGCCTTGATTGGATCCTCGGGCACCGGTGTGGAGAGCTCTGGGTCTGTTAAGGCTCTCGTGGTGTATGACGACGCCACGGGGCCTGCGCTATTCGTGGGGGGCTGGTTCGAGTTTGCAGGCGAAATTCTCACGAGGCGTATTGCCAAGTGGAACGGCAGTGAGTGGACGGCTCTGAATGGACCCTCTGGAGCTGGAATGGAACATGCCGTTTACTCCCTCGCTGTTCACGACGACGGTGCTGGAGAAAGGCTGTATGCGGGGGGGCGTTTTGTTTCCGCCGGTGGAATTGAGGCGAACTTCATCGCAAAATGGGACGGCAATGTGTGGTCAGGCCTGACTGGACCTGCGGACAATGGAATGATCCACACCGCTTTGGAATCAAGTATTTATCAGTCCGTTTCGGCTCTTGCATCCTTTAACGACGGATCCGGCCCGGCACTCTTCGCCGGGGGTGATTTTACTTCTGCCGGCGGCTGGCCTTCAAGCAACATCGCCAAGTGGGCTTGCGAAAACCTTCTATTCATCGATGGCTTCGAAAGCGGTGATACCAGCCGCTGGGAGGAGAGCATCGGGGAAGTGCCTTGACTTCCAGTCAACAGCTCAG
>JAIOSJ010000326.1 GCA_021107705.1 Thermoanaerobaculales bacterium
GAAAACGAGAGACAAGAACTCGCTCTTGGAAAGAGTTTCTCTTCTTGCCGAGAGCGGGCGCAGTCCGCGGTGGACGGGCTCGACCGGAACACCCTTCTAACTCAAGAAGGCTGCTTCGCCTTCCATTGGGGATCTGCGATCCCCATCCGAGCATTGATGTAACGAGCCAGGACGAATAACACATCGGACAACCGGTTGAGAAACGGCAGAATCCCCTCCCCGACCCCGATATCACTGCGAGAAACAACCATGACCCTTCTCTCGGCCCGTCGGCAGACTGTGCGTGCCATGTGCGCCATGGCCGCCGGCCGGCTGCCCCCGGGCAGGATGAAGCTCTTCAGAGGTGGCAGATCTTCCTCCATCTCGTCAATCCACTCCTCCAAGACCGCTGGACGCCAGCTCGCTTCATCCTGGGCCATGGCCTCCTCAGGATCCGCCAGGGCACCGCCCACCGAAAACAACGAATCCTGAACGGCACGAAGCCTCTTCACCACACCCTCCGAAAGGGGCTCGCACAGAAGAGCCCCCAGGATGGAGTTGAGTTCGTCGATCGTGCCGTACGCTTCGATACGGTCGTGATCCTTGGTGACCCGCCCTCCAGAGAAGAGGCTGGTCGTCCCGTCATCCCCGCTTTTTGTGTAGACCTTCATAATTGAGAACTATACCTTGGGTTTAGGTAACCACCGGAGTTTCGTGGCGTATATTCTATCTATGAGACTGCCAACCCTCATCCTGCCCATCGCGATCCTGACGGCGTTATTACCGGCCCCATTCTCGGCGGCAGCTGAGAAAGCGACACCATTGGCACTGCTGGTCGAGACCGAAGCTCTCGGGAGCGGCAATACTGGCACCGTCATGGGAATCGTCCTCGCAATTGCTCCGGAAGATGTCGAACGTGCAGGCGAACACGTTCGCGTCGTCACGACTCTGCTCGACAATGACACCATGATCGATCGGCAAAGTGCCGTTGTCCGCGTTGAGAGTGACGGAAGCATCATGCTGTTCCGAGACTGGCCGTTGGGATCTCACCAGCTCAAGCTCGCTGTGAGCACGCTCGACGGTCTCATTGGGGGATTGTGGGTCGGTCAGATCTTGGTCCCTGAGAGAGAAAATCCGTTCGATGCTCCAGAGGACGCCGAGGTCGAAGCCGTGGCCCTGAGTGTCACACCGACCGCCGGCGGCGCAGTTCGTTTCCTTCCGCCGCCGGACCACGGAGGAATTGGCGCCCTTCAACTCCAGGTTGAAACACCGGACGAGGCCGCTTCGGTAGAGTTTTTCAAGGACGAAGCGTCCCTGTATCGACGGAATCGGCCGCCCTGGACCGTTTCTATTGCTCTCGGCGAGGTCGTTCGTCGAACTCAGATCAGGGCTATCGCCCGAGACCGCCACGGTCGATATCTCGGTGAAGACGCCCTCGTTCTCAATAATCCGACTGGGCAGATCGGAATCCAGATCCTCCTGGCGCCCGAGGATGCCGTCGAAGACGGAAAACGGCAGGTCACGGTTGCGGTCAGCGAAAGCATCGGCCGTATTCACCAGGTAACATTAAGCCTCGACAGTCGCACGGTAGCTCGGTGGGCCCGATGTCCTTGCATCACCGCTATCCCGGTCACAGATTTGGATGGCGCCGCGATTCTGGCCGCCGAGGCGGTGGATTCCAAAGGCAATCGCGGCGATACGGTCTTTCCTCTCGGCGGGGGTGGCGGTTTCAGCGGAATGGTGCGAGTCGAACTGGTGGAGTTGCCGATCACGGTGATGGACGAGAACGGGACACCGGTACTCGGTCTCGGACCGGATGACTTCTCTGTCTTGGAGGACGGTCATGGGGTCACGGTCGAGGGCTTCGGCACAATCCGAGATCTTCCCCTGTCCCTCGCTTTGGCCGTGGACACCTCCGGATCCATGGTCGAAGATTTCCCTGCGGTCCTCCGCGCAGTTGATGCAAGAGGGTGATGAGGTTGTGGCACTGACCTTCGCTTGGGAGCCGAAGATCCGCCTCCCGTGGACCGTAGATTCCAACGCCGTGGCCCGAAAACTCATTCGGGTAGTGCCCGAGGGTGGAACATCCCTTCACGACGCCGTCGTCCGATCTCTTGAACAATTTCGCGGCCGGCGCGGGCGTCAGGCCCTGGTGCTTCTCACCGACGGCGAGGACACGACCTCACGAACCGGATGGGACCTTGCGAAGAGATTCACCCACTCCCGATCGGCCTCGGCCTTGGACGATTCGACTATTCAAGCCGCAAGACGCTGCGGCTCTTGGCCGAAGAAACCGGAGGTGAGGCATTTTTCCCTAAGGATATTGACGAGCTTCCAGCGGTCTACAAACGCATCGGCGAACTTCTTCGCTCCCAGTACCTGGTGTGGTACTCCTCTGGATCTCTCAAGCCCGCAGAGGCATTCCGTCAGATAACCGTAACCGTGCCGGAGCGACCTGACCTCACCATCCGAACGATCAGGGGCTATTATCCTGGGAGGTAGCGGTGTGACTCATTCCCGAGCCCGAGCCCGTTATCGTTGTCGTTACCGAAGGACTTGACGTCGCGATTGGGGCACAATCTGCGCAGCCGTAAGTCATTGAAGTAGAATGACTACGCCTGCAGCCTTCCGGAAAAACATCTCGTACCTCCTCACAATTTCGCTTCGCGAGGGGTTTTCGGCCGGGCCTCTAGGTTATTATCCGTGGGGAGTATGACCATCGATTCGATAAGCTCGGTGGCGACTCTCTCGTTCCGAAATCGGAGGACTCTCATGCGATCACATCTGTATTTATTGATTCTGACACTTCTCAGCGTTCAACTCACTACCGGCTACGCATCGGTCCTTGAAGATCAGCTGGAGCGTGAATTGAAGGGGTCTTGGTGCGTTGTTCTGGTTGAGGTCTATTCAGATTGCACGGGTTTTTACAACAACAATGAATTTGTAGGTGGCCGCGTTGCAAGCAAGGCCGACCAGCGCTTCCCACCGGGAGAATTGGCCAAGATCGACAAGATCAACCTCAAGCGTTCCCGTCTGGATCTCTTCATGTCATTGGCCGAACCGATCCTCACCGGCCACACCGACGGTCCGTTTATGCTCTATGAGGAACGGCGATGCAAGGTCCAGCTCATCATCGAACTTCCACGCGACATGGGAAAAAACGGAAGCCCGGAGTTGATTCTCGAACACGTCACCACCGCTCTCGAAACTGCTCCGACTCTTGGTGCGGCGCAGGCCCTCGAAAGCTGGAATCAACGGACCCGCGAGCCGTATCCCGATGACTACGAATTGACACTCGCACAATATGAAGTCTGGAAGGCGGAGCAGATCAACGCAGCTGTGAGCGCCCGCGCAGCGCGGGCACACCAAGACGCCATCGGGGTCACGACCCACATTCGACACGACCGGGCCTACCTGGCCGGGTTCGCGATGGGAGTGGAAAAGATGCGCTCATGGGATGAACATGACTGCGTCGCCCTCGTCGAGGCTCGTTTCGATCGAATCGCCGACCGCCCCCGCGACTCGAATGGGAAAAAAGGGTGGAACGAGGGCTACAGAGACGGTCAGGAACTGGTTTTCAATCTTTACCTCGCAGATTTACTCCAAGGCTGTTATGTCGATCCCGGGCTTGGTATGATTATGGGCTATGACTCGTGCAAACCCGGCCGAAAGGGCTGGCAGTTCGAACTCGACGCTCCTCACGCTGAACCAGGGTACCCTCCTGGGCCGGCTGGATCGGGTGACGGCTGAGCGCTCTTTTCGCCTGTATCAAGCTCACTCCACCGCCCGAATAGTCTGGTCGGGCGAGGCGGTTGAGGGCCAACTCTATCGTCCAAACGTCACGGTTCACATCCCCGAGGCCAACAGCCCCGCCTCCCTTGCCAGCCACTGTTCTCAGTGCGGTCTCCAGGAGGCGCCATGTTCCCATGCAGCGGCGGCCCTTCTTCGCTGGTTGGATGTTCGCGCTACTCTGGTGCGACTCGGCGCCGGTTCTGCGTGGCGTGCTCATTCCAGACATCCTTTCATCGCCCCGGCTCGCGGCACCGAAGACCGTGTTGACCTCAGCCATCTGACCGGGCCGGACCTGCGCTCGGCTCTCGATCTTCAACTCTCCCTGCAGAAGACAGGTACGGCCAAGGTGGACCTCTCAGGCCACGAGGTTCAAATTCACCTCACCCTTCCCTCCGGAGACCAGCGCCTTGTGATTTTCAGCGCAACCGTACTTCCAAGTGCCTTGCCGTTGTTGCGCTCGATGCCTCGTATGAAGCTACTCGGTGATCTGGAGATGTTGGAACTCTCCGAAGTCCGTCTCCACCCGATTCTGACGGCTGTCTGGACCGAAGAGGGAATCCTCTTGGAGCCCGGCTATCGCCTTGGAAACCGTTCGGTCCTCAGTGCATCGGAACTCGAAGGAAGGATCCATGGGCGCTGGGCGCGCATGGGGCGCCATCTCTGCCGGGTGCTGGATCCGGCCACCCCTTTGGTTCCGTTCAGCCGCAAGGGTCGTCAGCTTTTGAAAAATCGTGAGGCTTTGCGCTTCTTGAGCTTGGACCACCCCCAACTCAAGCAATACTCCTGGTACCTTCCCGAAGGTGCACTCGCGGACTTCCAACAACCCGTATTTCCACAACCGACTGAACTGGAAGTTGAACGTGATTCGCGCGGAAGGATTCGCCTCCGGCCTTCCTTTGCCGTTGGAGAGGAAATCCTGGACTGGCCCGCAGCCCTCAATTTGCTCGACAGCGGTTTTGCTCGTATCGACGGCCGCATCATCCGCGCACCTGATTTGGCCCTTTTCGAACGCTCCGGCTTTCGCCTTCCCGCACGAGGCCACCAAAGAGGACTCCAGGGAGATCGACTGGCATTTATTCGGGCGGTGGCCGAGATCGATCTCGACGTCCGGTCGGAAGATCGTGATCTGCGAGACCTTGCCGACCTCTTGCGTGGAAGTGTCCAGGTAGAGCCCGGGCCGCCTCCAGCCCTTCTCTCAACGCTGCGTCCTTACCAAACTGAGGGTGTGAATTGGCTGTGGCGCCGATATCTCGCCGGCATCGGAGGACTGCTCGCAGACGACATGGGCCTCGGAAAAACTCATCAGGTCATGGGCCTCTTCTGCCACGTTCGTGCCACCAAACCCGAAGCCCCTCTCCTCGTCGTCTGCCCACGCGGAGTCCTCGAACACTGGCACAACCTGCTCGAAACATTTGCTCCACATCTTGGGGTACATATTTTTCATGGCGCCGACCGGCATCTGCCCAAGCTCGATGACCACCCACCGGTTGTCCTAACAACCTATGACATTCTGGTTCGATCCGCCGAAAAACTCACCGGGGTTGAGTGGGATATCGCTGTGTTCGACGAGGCTCAACGAATCAAAAACCCAAGAACCAAGGCGGCCCGTTCGTCCCGCCGCCTGAAGGCACACTTTCGCGCTGCCCTGAGCGGAACTCCTCTGGAAAACAGACTTCTCGAGCTGTGGTCGGTTGTCGACCTCATCCTACCCGGATACCTCGGATCCGAACGGGAATTCAGAGGCGTCTATCGAAATCCATCCCAAGACCAACTGACGCTACTCCGACGCCGACTTGCCGTGCTTACCCTCCGCCGACTCAAAGACCAGGTCCTGTCGGACCTCCCGGAAAAAGTCGAAGATATACGCTACTGCAGCCTTTCTCCTGAACAGAGGACCCTCTACGAGAGGGCGCGGTCCGGAGCAATCGGTGAGATTGCCGAGCACTTGGAAGACGAGAATAAGGCCATACCATACATGCATATCTTTGCCCTGATGACCCGATTGAAACAGGTGTGCGACCACTCGCTCCTCGGAAATCCATTCCGCTCAGACAGCGGTCACGGATCTTCCGGGAAGCTCGAGATATTCGACGAGATCTTGAGTGAAGCCCTCGACAGCGGACAACAGGTCGTCGTGTTTTCGCAATACGTCAAGATGCTCAATCTACTTTCCGAGCATTTGGGAAGGCAGAATATCTCGCACACTCTTCTCACCGGATCATCCCGCGACAGGGGCCGCATCGTTCGCCGATTCAACTCCGGCCAACACGAAAGGGTCCTCCTTGCCAGCCTTCTCGCGGGAGGCGTCGGAATCGATCTCACCGGCGCTTCAGTCGTGATCCACTACGACCGGTGGTGGAATCCAGCGAAGGAGAATCAAGCCACAGACCGAGTCCATCGCATGGGCCAGAAACGGTTCGTCCAGGTCTTCAAGATGGTGAGCCGGAACAGTATTGAGGAGAGGATCAGCAACCTCATCCGGCACAAAATGGACCTATTTGAAGAGGTCGTTGCACCCACGGAGACCATTATTCGTTGTCTTGACCGGGACGAAATCGCCGAGCTGCTCGACCTCGACCTCAATCGCGCTACAATGGATTGATGACCCCTGACTACCTGATCTGCCTGGAGTGTGAGTCTCCCTGCTACATCTTTGAGTGGGCGGACGAGAAGGTGAAGGAAGCAACCTGCACCGTCTGTGGCAATGATGAGATCGAGAGCTTTGCTACGGAGGATGAATACGAAGCTCTCACCGGCGACGACCGGTTCTCCCGCAGCCGCTGAGCGGAATTCCCACTCTCTCGCAGATAGTTTCTTCCGTGGTTTCAAACAAACCAGAGGTTTCGGTATACTATCGACTTCAAATGGCTGTACTCAAACGTTTCAAGTCGAGTCTCACCTTCTCCATCGCCGCGGTTCTGGTGCTTGTCACGGTTGTTCCTGTCGCATTTGTCGGCTATTCCCTCGCGGCCTACAACAAGGAACACCTCACAACCCTTGAAAAGCAATCCTTGACCCGAGAGGCTGTCAATCTCGCAAGTGAAGTGTCCATGTATGTTGCCGGCCAACACACCCGCTTGCACGGCATCACTCGGGCGTTGAAGGCGGTGGCGGGAACCACAACCAAGATTCAGAGCGAGATACTGTACGAAACGGCCGAAGACTCCAATCGGGCCTTTCTTTACCTCCAAGTTGCCGACTCAAGCGGCGACGGCGCCTTTGTCCGCGATCCCGGCCTCAGTGACGCAGCGGCCACCAGTCTCGCTACCACCCTGGCGGATGCCTTTCGAACCGGACTCGAAAACGAAGAGTTCTTCAGTATTCGAGTCGATCTTCCGGAAAACGGATCTTCGGTGACCGTATTCGGTCTCCCAATCGAAAATCGAGATGGGTCGGTCGAGGGAAGCCTCACCGCTGTGCTGGATCTGGCGCCCATTCAAGAGCGTCTCCAGGCAAGCGCAACCGGCGGCCAGATCGTGACCCTCTTTTCCGAGTCAGGTCAGATCATCGCGGGATCCAGAACAGATTCCCGCGGCAAAGACATCTCGGCATCTCCACTCGTCAAAGATTTCACCAAGACCCCGGTTCGTTTAACTCGGATTTATCAAGACCCACAGAACCCCAAGAACCACCCGGTGGTTGGATCCGTCGCCGGCGTAGCGGACACCCCGTGGGGAATATTGGTCGAGAGATCGACCGCCGACTCTTTTGCTCCGGTACGAGGTATGCAAGTCCGAACGATAATCGTCAGCGGGTTGGCCGGATTGATCGCCCTCGCTGTGGGCTTCCTCCTGGCCCGCCGGCTCACAGTTCCGATTCTCGAACTGGATCGCGTGTCATCCGAAATCGCCCAGGGAAACCTCGCGGTTCGCGCACCAGTGACCGGATCAGACGAAATTGCCCATCTTGCAGGCAACTTCAATAACATGGCCGGAAGCATCGAAAACCTGGTCCGGCGCCTTCGGCAAGCCATTCGTCAGAACCAGGAGTTGTTTCTCGAGACCATTCGAACGCTTGCCGCCGCAATCGATGCGAAGGATCCTTATACACGGGGCCACTCCGACCGGGTGAGTTCATATTCCTTGGCGATCGCTCGACACCTCGACCTCAGCCAGGATGAGGTTTTTCAAATCCGTATCGCGGCCATTCTCCACGATGTAGGGAAACTTGGAATCCGCGACGGAATCCTCAACAAGCCGGGTGGCTTGACGGAGGAGGAATTCACCGTTATGCGCCAGCATCCCGAGATCGGCGCCCAGATCATGGCCCCAATTCGCATGTTGAAGGACATCATTCCCGGTATCCGAAACCACCATGAGACATGGGATGGGAAGGGGTATCCCGACGGTTTGAAGGGTGAAGATATCCCTCTTGTTGCCAGAATCATCGGTGCAGCGGATACCTTCGACGCCATGACCACAACACGCCCCTATCAAAAAGCCATGTCACTCGATTTCGTTTTGGGAAAAATGCACAACATGTCCGGAACCCGGTTTGCACCGAAGGTCATTACTGCCCTCCTCGCGGCCGTCGAGGCCGACGATATCACTCCGCCTGATTCCAAACATGGCGGCCCAGCTCCGACTGTGGAGGTCTCATGAAATCTCTGTCTTACCACCTGATGTTTACGCTTTCCATCGGCCTGGCCCTCGCCTTGACGCTGGGCGCTTGCGCAAGTTCATCACAGAAAAAGACCGAAAGGCAAGACGATGAGGATTTGTGGAAGCAGAACCCGATTTATTCCCTGACTCTTATGCGCCAGGGTTCCCAACTCCTACAGCAGGGGCGGTACGAGGCGGCTCTCGACAAGTTTGAAAAGGCAAATGACCTCGCCCCGGGGAACACGACAATCTTCAACATGATTGGACTGTGCCACCTGCGGCTTGGTCAATTTGACCAGGCCCTCCTCGCCTTCGGAACATCGCTCGACCTCGCGCCCGCCTTCACCGATGCCCGAAATAATCGGGGCGCCACCTACCTTGCGATGGGTCAATACCGAATGGCCGAGGTAGATTTTTCAGCCGTTCTTTCCGACTCCACCTACCCCCACCGCTCGGAGGTGTTCTACAACCTCGGAGTGACCTACCTGGGAAGAGGACTCCAGACGGCGGCAAAGGAGAACTTCCGTAGGGCCGTTACCTCAGGAAGGCCTCAGGCCGAAGCCTTTCTCCGACTCGCCGAAATCGAGCAACGGGAAGGAGCGATCAATGAAGCCCTTCATCTGTTGGAGGAGGCATGTCTGAAGTTTCCTACAAGAACAGAAGCACAACTTGCCCTGGGAAAACTCTTGACCCAACTGGACCGAGATGATGAAGCCGAGCAACATCTAAGAGATGTCATTAGAGCAAATCCATCATCCGCGTCTGCTGACGAAGCAAGGCGACTTCTGGGCGATATCTGATGCCGTTCAACTACTTGTTGACCAACCTTCTCGTTGATGTTCCGGCGGCGGTCGGAGCAATTTTCCTCGATGAAGAGGGGGAGGCCATCGATTGGGTCACCCGCCACAATGACCCTTTTGACCTCAAGGTTGAGGGCGCCTATCACTCGGTTTTCAAACGGCGTTTCGACCTCGTGAGCAAGGCAACATCTTCCGGCTCTCTTCGCCACTATGTCCTCAGGGGAAATTCTCTCGTATCATTGACACATGCATTACCCGACGGCTATTATCTCGTCCTCGTTTTGGACCGTCCCGGTTCAACCGGGAGGGCCTTGTATCATCTCCGATGTGCTGCGGATGTGGTCGCCCGTGAGCTTTCCTGAGAAAGCCGTTCGGAGTCTCGGCGATCAAGGAAAACCGGGTTGAACCTAGGATGAGCGCCGAAAGAGGGGCGAAAAAGGAAAATTAAGAGGAGAACGCCCATGGCCGGCGCATTCGTCAAAAAACTCAAACGCGGTCTGTTCATGACCCACACAGAGTTCCTGGAAAAGGTTGGGGAGACCTTTCAGCGAACCGGACCGGTAGAACCACAGCATCTCGATCGACTTGAAACTGCCCTGATCGCCGCGGATGCGGGGGTTGAGCTTTCGATGAGTTTGGTGGACGGACTGAGAGACGAGATCCGAAAGGGCAGACTCACGACAACCGAAGAGCTGCGGCCGGCCGTCCGCAGGCGGCTTCTCGAACTCCTGCAAGCGGCCGAGAATGCAGAACCAATAGATCTGTCGAATGAGAAGCCCCGAGTGACTCTACTGGTCGGGGTCAACGGTACCGGCAAGACAACAACGGCCGCCAAACTGGCCAAACGCCGCATGGATAATGGAGCAACCGTTCTGTTGGCCGCCGCCGACACCTTCAGAGCAGCCGCGGTCGAACAGCTCCAAGTGTGGGCTCGGCGCGTCGGAGTTCCACTGATTCACCAGCACCAGGGCGCCGACCCGGCGGCGGTCGTCTATGACGCCCTGGCCTCCGCCAAGTCGAAGGGTTTCGATGAGGTCTTGGTGGACACCGCCGGACGGCTGCATACCCACTCCAACCTCATGAAGGAACTGGAGAAGGTGCGTAAAGTTGCCTCCCGAGAGGTTGCCGGCGCCCCCCATGAGGTTCTGCTGGTCCTCGACGCCACCACCGGGTCGAACGGCATCGAGCAGGCTCAGCGATTCGGTGCAACGGTCGGTGTGAGCGGGGTAGTTCTGACAAAGCTCGACGGCACTGCCAAAGGGGGTGTGATTCTCGCCATAGCGGACACCTTGGGCTTACCGGTACGATGGGTAGGTGTTGGGGAAGATGCCGACGATCTTCTGCCTTTCGATGACGAAGATTTAGTCGATGCTCTTCTCGAGGTGGAGGCATGACCGAAAGATGAAATCCGGACCGACCGATCCTCGTCACTCTCACGGTGAGATCCCTCGCCGAACGGAGTCCGGGATCGATGTCAATCTGGACTACATCGAGAACCCCGCACGTCGACTCAGTAGCCACAGGCTCCGCCGGATTGTTGATGACCGTTCCTGGATCACGCTCGTAGCAAGGATCAGTCTCGACGGACGGAGGGCGACGAAGACCGGGGATTCAGGATTGATGATCGGTGAGGAAGGCCGACTTCGATGCCTCGAATTGCGGGAAGAACACGATGCCGTTCTCGTCGGTGTAGGAACTATACTGGCAGATGACCCGGACCTTTCCTGCCGACCCGAAATGACCTCAACCGATGATTGGCGGCGCATCGTGCTCGACTCTCAACTGAGAACTCCCAGTTGGACAAAGGTCGTCCGCAGCCAACCCGAAAACACACTCATCGTCCACACTCCTGCCGCCGCTGGATTCGACAAGGAAAGGCTTGGCAATACTGGAGTCGCCCTCCTGGAAATGCCTGCGTCACCGAGTGGAATGGTAGCGATCAAGCCTCTGCTTAGACGACTTTCCAGAGATCAGATTCGATCGGTTTTGGTCGAGGGCGGTCCTACAGTCCTGGGCTCCTTCGCTGATCAATATTTCATCGACGAGGCGATCTTCTTTCTGAGTCCACATATTTTCGGGGGTGATTCACCCTCTGCGGTCGGTGGAATTGGTGTCTCTCGTCTCGCAAACGCTTGTCGGTTGCGCTTCGAAGTGGTCCGGATGGTGGGAGCGGATGTTGAAATCAGGGCGATCCGGCCGGAAAACTCCGAGGAAGATAATGTTCAGTGCGTTGATTGAGCCTGGATGTTGGCATGCGTAGGATCGAGCCGGCCTACCCCGATCTTCTGCCCATTACCCACGTGGTCCGGCCCGGATATCTTCCCGGCCCGGGGGTAGCACTGGATCCCATCCGGATGGGAATCGTCTGGGAGGACGCCCCGCGGCGGATCCTGCCTGCATCGGAATCGGTTCCTCGACATCCTGTGCGCGCCATCATTTTCAGTAGCGTCGCCAAAAAGAGAGTCGACATCATAAGTCGTCTGCTTGAACGCGGTTCATCACTCCTTCTCGTAATCGACGAACCTCAACTCGGGCCCAAAGACCTCGGGTTCGATGCCGCGGCCGACGGCCGGCGCATTACCCCGCTGTTGCCCGTCCTCCCCGCTCCTCTCTCGAACGGGTACGGACCGCTGAAGAAATGGCGGAAATACCCCTGGGGAGCAATTCTCGGTCTCTTTCCCTTTCCGGGCGCCGAGGAAGAAATCGAAAAGCGAGTCGAACGCCTTCATCAGGCCGGCGCCACCTTCGCAGTCGCAGCACCGCTCCTGCTGACGCCCAAGGATCGACACCGGATTCTCGAAAACTGCGAAGGCACCGGCCTTGAGGATCGGATGGAGAACGCTCTCTTTCACGCAGATATTTTTCGTGGTCTTCACGCCATTGAACGACGTGCCGGCATCGCGTTGAAAACAGTTGGCATGAAGGCTTTCATTGCTGATCTGGCACCCGAAGGATGCCATCCCGCAGCCGCCCGTACCGCCAGCCGACTGCGCCTCTGGGCCCGCCGTCTTGATCAAAGTCGGGAAGAAAGTTCCTGGGGATGGCGCCTCCGTCGCGCCGCCAGCGCCCTTGAACCACTGACGACCGATCCGGAGATTCTGGCCGAGGAAGACAACCTGCGAGTAATTCCCGGCTTCGATCCGTGGGTGGAACAGTTTACTCGGGCACTCTGGTCCGGGGGCGAACCTCTGGAGTCCGCCTGGCGCACCTGGTCCGGCCTGGACAGCTGAGTGCCTCAACCGGGTCAAGACCCGCCGCCCGACGAGCCGGCAACCAGCCCGAAATCATGCCCTCAGTCGTTTCTGACCCATTGACTTCGTCCTCAACCGTTAGGAACCACATCGGACCCGGCCGGCCCATCTCCGAAAACCAATGAACGAACTCGTGCACCATGTCGACCTGAATAACGTAGAGCCCCGGTTCCTCAGGCGTTCGGAGGGTCATCGTGAGAAGGCGTTCACTCCCGGGAGACACATGGCCTAACCCTCCAGCACTGCGACCCAGATCTCGGATCTCAGCGCCACGAATACGGAAGATCTCAACCGCGTTCTCCGGCGCCTCGAGAAAGGGTCCGACACCCCGCGCCCCCAATCGAACAGCTTCCGGCCCCATTCTCCAGGCCACTCTCCCTCTATTGCGTACGCGAACGGCTAACTCGATCTCAGTTCCGGAGGTCGCGTCGGAGGGTGGTGGCGACACAAACTCGAGAGAGGCGTCATAGGCATCGGGGCAATACACCTCATCGACCCAAAAACGAAAGAGCCCGGCAGAGTTCGCAATCCCCTCCCCATTGAGGAACTCTTCATAGGAAGCAAAGAACCGATGTTGCGGACAGGTGCTGCGACGGCAGAAATGCCCCGACATGGGCGACAACTGGGCCAGACCCTCGTCAAGAGACCCGCCATCGGCCAGAACAGCCAGGGCCGCCGCCCAGCCGGACCGGTCAACTCCACGGAGACAGTGAAAAAGGATGGGCCTCTGGGTCGATTCCAGCAGGTCAACCAACTCCACCACCTTGTGACGGGGTGGCGGACCGTCCATGTCGAAGGTCACGGTGTGATGATCGACTCCTTCTTCAGCACAAACGGCGAGTTCCTCGCCATACCACGTCTTTCCTCGCCCGGTACCACGAAGGTTGACGACAATCCCAATGTCGTGGGTCCTGATCACCCGACGAAGCCTTTCCGCACTCAATTGGGGTGACCGAAAAACGCGACTGGGGATGACCTCGCCAACCTTCAGCTGTAACAAAAACCACCAACCACCCAGCACCAAAACGAGGACCGGAAGAACACAAATCCAAACCCGGCGCCGTTTCATCGTTGTCAGTTCCCGGTCGAAGTCGGAATCCTCATCAGAAGGGTTTTCCGCTCTGCCGGAGGAGGCTCCAGATCATTGACAAAACTAGTCATGGCATTGTCGCTGATCAACCACATGGCCCCGTCCGATGTGAAGGCGAGCCCTTCGACGTTGTTGTGCCAACCCTGATCACGCACACCAATCAGTAAATCGGTGATCTCCAAAACCCGAGTGAGATCTCCACTCGCGACGTCGATAACGACAACTTCGTATTTTTCACCCGGAAAACGAGTCTTGAGGGCATAGAGACGGCCCTGCCACCATTCTAGAGAAGTCAGTCGCCAGTTGCAGTCCTCAAGGGGGATCCTCAGGGTCTCGCCATCGGCCACCAAGACGCCTTCCCTGTACAGAACCGGGAAGATTTCTGAAGCGCAGCTTCCATCGTCCTCATAAGCCCGCTCAAGTAACACGTAAAGACGTTCCGAGGCATCCCCTACCGCAGCGATGCCTTCAAGACCGATCTTCTCCGCCGCAACATCTACATTGACGAGTGGCACCGCGGTCACCTTCGTGGGACTTTCAAAGGCCGTCTCTCCAACATCCACCGACCATACTCCCGCGGTGGCCTCATCACAGATCAACGCCTCATTCCTGAGCACGGTCACACCTTCGAGTTCGGATGCGCCCGGGACATCCAGGAGTTCAACCTCGACTCTCAGCGTCTTTGTATCGATCCAAATCAATCGCCGGTACTTCTCCGAGGTCGCCAACAAATGCTCTCCGACGCCGGCCAGCCCAGAAGCCTCCATCGCCCGATCCTGGCCAAAAGCGGGATCGACGGACGACCACTCGAGGATCTCGGCTCGATCGGGATCCCAGGAGCCGATCGGAGAGAGAACCCGCTCATCGTCTCCAACCGTGCTTCGACAACCTGCCAAGGTCAGAATCTGAAGCGAAAGGAGAACGAGCGAACAAACGAGTGTCCGCTTCATCAGAACCTCCCCGGAAACAGCGATGCAAGGCCCTCACGGGAAGCAGGACAGATTCCACGATCGGTGATGATCGCTGTGACCAACCGGGCAGGTGTGACGTCGAAAGCGAAATTCGCAGCCGTTGTTCCAGGTGGTGCAATTGAAACCGTCCTCATCGTGCCCTCGTTGTCCATTCCGCGCACCTGCGTAAGTTCCTCACCACTTCGTTGTTCAATCGGTATCTCCAACAACCCATCCTCCAGCTTCCAGTCAATCGAAGAATAGGGCGCCGCCACGTAAAAGGGCACTCCCGTATCTCGAGCCGCGAGAGCCTTGAGGTAGGTCCCAATCTTGTTGGCGACATCGCCTCGCACCGTTGTTCGGTCCGTTCCGACAATACAGAGATCAACCTTCCGATGCTGCATCAGATGACCTCCGGCATTGTCGGCCACCAGCGTACATGGAACGCCGTGAGCGGCGAGTTCCCACACTGTGAGCGCGGCGCCCTGATTTCGCGGTCGGGTCTCGTCAACCCACACGTGGACAGGAATACCGACCTCGTGCGCTCGATAAATCGGGGCCAGAGCAGTCCCCCAATCCACTGTTGCCAGCCACCCGGCGTTGCAGTGGGTGAGAATATTCACCGCTTCCCCACGCTTGCCGTCCGCCACCTCGAATATCAACTCTGCGCCATGGCGAGCAAGACGGCGACATGTGGCGACGTCATCCTCGGCTATATGTGATGCTTTTGAATATGCAGCCTCAACCCGTTCCTGTCCAACCATGCCGTCAATAGCGCGTCGAAGGCTCTCCACGGCCCACCGAAGATTTACCGCTGTCGGCCGAGTATCGACCAAGATCTCGCCGGCCCTTTCCAGGTTCTCATCGGATGGATCCTGCCGCAGCGCAAGACACAGGCCGTAAGCCGCCGTGACACCGATGAGAGGAGCTCCTCGAACTTGCATGGTTGAAATCGCCTGGGCCGCATCTTCGAGAGTTTCCAGCCGTGCAACCTCAAAAACATGGGGCAATTGAGTCTGATCGATGATCCCCACCGACCAGCCGTCGTCTTCGAGCCAGATGGTGCGAAAGTGTTTTCCATTCACCTGCATCCGATCAGTGTACCGAATCCTGACCCGGTGGAGCCGGGAGCCCTCAGCTTTGTCTTTGAAAAATTCGAGGGCAACGCCACGAAGCGGGAGAAATAGCCACAAAAGGGCACGAAGACGGGGTAAAAATGTGCTTCTGCAATAGGAGTTACGGAACGTTTGTATATTTTCTTGCCGATCCCGGCCGAGGGGTTCAAAATGGAGGCATGATCCAGATCAACGCCGACGTAGCGATCGATGAGAACGAAATCCGCTTCGAGTACGCACGCAGTTCAGGCCCGGGCGGGCAAAACGTCAACAAGGTGGAGACCAAGGTAACCCTTCGCTTCCCCCTGACCTCCTCCGCTTCGCTCAACGCCGAACAGAAAGACCGGATCGTGGAGACTCTCCCCGGCCGGATCACGAAAAACGGCGTCTTTCGAGTAGTGTGCCAACGCCACCGGACCCAGGAGGCAAATCGGCGGGAATGTATTGAACGCTTCGCGAATTTGCTCGCTGACGCACTCGAAGAGAGGACCGAACGACAGAAAACGAGGATCCCTCCCAGAGAGAGAAAACGCCGTCGGGAAAACAAGAAGCGCCACTCAAGAGTTAAATCACTGCGCAGCAGAGTCGATCGGGAACCCGACTAGCCCGGTCTCTTAAGGAACTCATCGGCAGTTTGATCGACACGGAACAATGAGCGTAGGGGTTTTACTCATCACTTGAGCGTGAAAATGAACGCTCAACGTCCAACGCCCAACGTCCAACGTCGAAGTCAGATCC
>JAIOSJ010000381.1 GCA_021107705.1 Thermoanaerobaculales bacterium
GGTGCGGCCCCGTAGCGGTCAACGACCTCGTCCAACAGATCAGTCAGCCCGTCGTCGTCGCTACAGGCGGCAAGTCTTTTGTAAAAGCTGAGGCGAAGTGCAGGCTCCGGGATGTAGTGTTCAGGCAACTGGACGTCGATGCCGAGCTTCATTTCTACCTCTCGGCGCGAAGGCGTCTCCTGACCCTGGAGTTCGGCAACCGATTCCTCGAGAAGCTGACAATAGGTTTCGAAGCCGACCGCTTCCATAAAGCCATGTTGTTCCCCGCCGAGCATGTTGCCGGCGCCGCGGATCTCGAGGTCGCGGGCGGCGATGCGGAAGCCCGCGCCGAGTTCGCAGAACTCCTGCACGGCCGCCAATCGAGAGCGTGCGGTGTTGGAAAGGGCCTGACCGGGCGGAACCAGAAAATAGGCATAGGCGAGACGATCCGACCGACCCACACGTCCGCGCAGCTGGTAGAGCTGCGCGAGACCGAACCGGTCTGCCCGATTGACCAGCAGTGTGTTCGCGTTTGGAATATCGAGCCCGTTTTCGATGATGGCTGTCGCCAAGAGCACGTTGGCTCTGCCCTCGAGAAAATCATGCATCGCCTTTTCGAGGTGGCGTTCGGACATCTGCCCGTGGGCGACTACGATCTCGGCTTCAGGGACCGCAGTGCGCAACCAGTCGGCAAAACTACCGATGGACCGCACTCTGTTATGAACGAAGAAGACCTGTCCGTTCCGTTCGAGTTCGTGCAGAATGGCTTCGCGCACGACGTCTTCGGAAAATTCAAGCACGGTGGTTTCGACTGCCTGACGGTCTCTCGGTGGGGTCTCGATGAGGGAGATGTCCCGCAAACCCGAAAAGGCCATATTGAGGGTGCGGGGTATCGGCGTCGCGGACATCGCGAGGACATCGACTTCGGTGCGCAGCTGCTTAAGGCGTTCTTTTTGTGCGACGCCGAAACGTTGTTCTTCATCCAGAACCACCAGTCCGAGGTCGCGGAATTGAATTTCTCCGCCGAGCAGTCGGTGGGTCCCGACGACGACATCGACCCGTCCCTCCTTGAGACCGGCAAGAACTTCCTTCGACTCGGCCGGCGAAACGAAGCGACTGAGCATTTTGACTTCGACCGGAAAGCCGGCGAGACGTTCTCGGAAAGTCTTCATGTGTTGTTCGACGAGGATTGTGGTCGGCGCGAGGATCGCCACCTGTTTGCCGTCCAGTACAGCCTTGAAAGCGGAGCGGATGGCCACCTCGGTCTTGCCGAAACCGACATCGCCACACAGAAGGCGGTCCATCGCTCGGTTGTTCTCCATGTCGCTCTTGATGTCCCCGACGGCTCGTCTCTGGTCTTCGGTGAGGTCCCAGGCGAAGGCGTCTTCGAATTCCTTTTGCCAGGGTGAATCTGGGGAGAAGCCAAAGCCCTGTGAGGAACGCCGAACGGCCGCGAGTCGAAGCAGCTCTGCGGCCATCTCTCGAACGGCCTTTTTCACTCGCGCCTTGCGTCGCCGCCAGGTCGAACCGCCGAGTCGATCCAACTTCAGTTCAGTTTCGACCTCGCCGGAGGCGTACTTTTGGATAAGGTCCGCCCGTTCCACCGGCACCGAAAGGCTGTCACCGCCTTGATATTCGAGAACCAACATTTCCAGTGAACGGCCTTCGACTTCCATCCGCCGGAAGCCCTTGAAACGTCCGATACCGTGGTCCATGTGCACCACGAGGTCGCCGGGTTTGAGGTCGCGCAGGTCCGAGGCAAAGGCCCCGGCGCCTCTCTGGCGTTTCTGCGGGCGCGGCGCCGCGGTGAGCATGCGCCTGCCGTACAGGGCAAGACCGCCATCCCACTCAAAGCCCTCGCGCACACCGCAGCGTACGACCGAAACCTGGTTTTTCCCCGGGGGAGCAGCGACCGGTGTTACTTCTCCACCGCTCAGAAGCTGCGTGAAACGGCGCTCTTCCCCCTCGGTGGCGACGGCCAGAATCTGGGTGAAATCTCGTGCTCGCCGTTCGCGAACAGTGGGTACCAGGTCGGGGATGCGCCTGGCGTAGCTCTCGATCGGATGAGTTGTGAGGCGCCACCAACGGGTCGTGCCGTCGGCCACTTCCAGACGCTCGATACGCAGGGCACATTCTTCGAGCAGAGGTTTGAGTTCTTCCGGATCGGCCAACAACAGTTCGGGGCCCGGCATGTGGACGTCGCGGTTGGAGAGGGTTTTCCACTCTCTCTCCTGCACCTTGACCCAACGTGCCAGTTCGCCCAGAACCTCGTCGAGATCACAGACCAGGACCGTCTGGACCAGGTCCAGCCAGCCGGTGGAATCACCATCGGCCAGATGAAGGGCCCCCCACCACAGTCGTCGCTCGGCGCCGGATCGTACCTGAGAGGCGAGGGCCGGGAAGTCGGTATCGAGCCTGGAGACGAGGCGGGCTATGCGGTCATCGGTTGCCGGGAAGGGATCCAGGGGAAGGACCTCAAGTTCTTCGGTCTCGTCACCGACACTTCGTTGATCGGTCGGGTCGAAGTACCGAATACTCTCCACGCGATCGTCATCCAACTCCAAGCGAAGGGCATTGTGTCCACCCGGGTGAACGTCAAAAACCCAACCGCGAAGTGCAAAATCTCCAGCCTCCTCAACCAGGTCAACTCGCCGATAGCCGGCCATGGTGAGGTGTAACGCCAGATCGTCCGTTTCGACCCGATCTCCGAGGCTGAGGCGTAGGGCCGCCGAGGCGATGTTCGACGGGCGGGGAATCGGCGCCAGGAGAGAGCGGGCCGGGACGATCAACAGATCGATGTCATCGGCGGCTACTCGGTGAAGGAGGTGCACGAGTTCGAGCCGGGCGGCGAATGGGGGTTCCGTCCCCTGGTAGATTGCGGCGTTGTCGGCGGGAACGACACCGACTCGGATCTGCGGCGCCAGGAGGTTGAGGACTGAAGCGACCTCCTCGGCCTCGGCCTCATGGGCCGTGACGACCGCCGTTCGTTGTCGTGAGCCTTCTGTGAACCCTTCAAGAGCAGCAACGACCAGACCGCGCGCTCCGGGCACGATTCCCCCAATGGCAAGATCCATTTCGCCTTTTCGAATTGCGGCGACAAGGTCGGCGAGATCGGGGGAAGGATAGGGCATTGGAATCAGTGGTCTGAGCAATCAGTTAACTTGCTGATGAATTTGGGCTCGAAGGTTGTTCACACAGAGATTCATTTGGAAAACCGTTGTTTCACTCCGCGATGATGAGCACGGGAATTTTGGTTGTCCGTGAGAGGTCAGTATTCGCGTCCCTGACCGAAATCTTCAACTCATACTCGTTATCTGAACCCAGGGCGCCAAGGGGTAATTGGGTGCCCCAAACCCACGTGCCGGCGCCCGCAGGTGCGAACTGAATCGGTTGAGAAGGTTGATTGGGCGTTGCCTTGCCATCGATGTACCAACGCATGCGTACCGAGCCGGGCCTGGGAGCGGCCTCACCCTCGGGGGACGTCAAGAGACAGAACAGCGCGAGGTTCTCGCCGGATCGGTAGCGGCCGTCCGGTCGAATGGCCAGGTGATAGCCACCGAAGACAAAAGGCTGCCTGGAGTCGGCATCGGGTCGCTGATCGACCTGGGCGCCGGCGAAGACCTGGGTCAGAAAAGTTCCGGCTTCCGAATTGAGTTCGATCTCAAGGCGCTCTGAATGTAGGGGACCGTCGGAATTGACCAACGCGATTTCGAGAACCGAGATCCCGCCGGGCACCGGGACGGTCATCTCGTACATGGCGCCCAAAGCGCCTTGGAGAGGCTCTGTCGGAGCGCGAAAAGTCCCGAGCACCTCGTCACCTTGTGACAGCCGCCCGATGAGGGCGTCACCGATTGGCGTTTCCGGGGGAAGACGGAGGCTCAGCCAGCCGGTAGCGACACCGGATCCCTGAATTCCAGGTTCGAACACGACGACCGCCGCGTCAAGACGACTGGCGGATTCAAGCCACGCGAGATCGGCCGAAGAGGCCGGAGCAAACTCGGGGAGAAGTCCGAAGACCGGGAGTTCCTGCATCTCAGGATGGAGTAGCAGGGCCTCTGGGGTAGCGTTCAGGACGGCGTTGCTTTCGGCCGATTTGCGGATGCCGAGTTGGAGGCGGTAGATGCCGCTTCCTTCATGGTCGAAAAAGGCAAAATTCACCATATCGGCCTTCCGGCGCCACTCGATTCCCGATGGGAGTTGGTCGAGGGTGTAGCCCCACAGATCAGCTCGTCCTTGGTGTAACTTGAAACTCACACCCTGCATCTGGATATGAGCCTCGAGATCCGAAGACCTCGCCTGTGGTGGGCGGCCGGTGCGGTAAAGCTGGGCCAGGTATTCGCCGATCCCACTATGGGCGTGCTCAGCGGGAACACCGAGAAGGAGGAGGGTTTTGCCGCGGTTGGTGAGGGCGCCTCGGATGTCATTCTCGGCGAACTCTGCGTCTGCGGCTTCGATGCGGGCCAAATATTCTTGTCGAAATTCGTTCTCACGGGTTCCCAGGTCGGGGTCACGCTTGGCCCAGAACAGATCGATGAAAGAGCGGGCGGCATCGTCATCCGTGATTGTTTTCCATGCCTGTTGTTCACCTTCGGTGAGCAGAAAACCGACGGGGCCTTCCGCCCATGCCTTGTGGTCTTCGCCAAGCTGTGCAGTTGCCGGTAGGGCTGTCAGGAAAACAATGACGAGGGACAGCAGAATTCTTCGCATTTTTCCTCCGCTCGTAGGGCCGAGCTGGGGCATGGTATCCCGCTCTCAGGCGGGCTGCAAGGGACGCAAAAAACGACCCGGCTCGTAAGCCGGGTCGTTGGGAGAATGTTCCACCTAAACTGAGCGATTCTGGCGGATGAGATGTGCCAAAACCTTGAGGCTCTGGTGCTTGAAGAAAACGCAGGAATACCCGGAGGTCTGTCGAGGCTTTCTGAAGGTATCCAGCGCGCAAGGGGTTGGTGCAGATCGCCGATGAGAATTGCTCAATTTGGGTTCCAATTACTTCTCGGTCGGTTTGAAGTCCACCCGCCGGTTTTTTGCCCGATTTTCCCTGGTGTCGTTTGCGACCAGAGGTTCATTATGGTTTCCTATTCTGCCAGATCTTACGGCGGACGGCAACGTCCCGTGATCGAAGAATATTTGGTGAGAAGCACTTCAGATGGCTGCCATACGCCGCTCGCAGCAGATACCTGGTGAGATTTGCGGGCAAAGCCGTACAATGTGTTTCGGAGGTGTGTATGCACTCTTTTCGACTCATTGCGGCTCTGGTCGCGGCAGGTCTTTTCGCGATCTCATTCGGCGCCGTTGCTGGGGAACCTCTTCATCACTCCCTGAAGGTACAGCTGGACCCGACCGGTCATCGTCTTACGGTGGTGGATGTTCTGAACCTCGCGGATCACGTCGCTCGTGATTCTGATGGTGCGTATCGTTTTGTTCTCCATGCCGGTTTGAGCCCGGAGGTCCGGTCTCCGAATTGGATCCTGGAAAAGGTCGAAGGCGAAGTGAGCGCTGATTTCTTCGGTATCAACGCGACGACAGCCACCGTTAGTGACACCGTGCTTCTGGAGGGGTGGTGTCTGACGCCGCAGGAGAACTCCGGGTTCCCGGTGGAGGTTTTCTACTCCGGTCAGATCCACCACGCGCTCGAGCGCCAAGGTGAGGAATACCAGCGGTCTTTTTCCGAGACGCCGGGCCTCATTGACGAGGTCGGTATCTTCTTGGCGGGAACCTCATTTTGGATTCCGACCTTCGGCGATGGGCTGGTGACCTTTGACCTTGCGGTGGAGGGGTTGCCGAAAGACTGGGAAGTCATCAGCCAGGGAAAGAGGACGCTGCACGAAGTTGACGAGGCGGGGCGACGGGCGATCTCGTGGGCTTTTCTTCACGCGACCGAGGAGGTCTACCTGGTCGGTGGACCCCTGACCCAGTACGCCGATCATCAAGGTGAGGTGGAGGTCTTTGCCTTCCTGCGCACCCCGGATTCGACATTGGCCACCCGCTATTTGGATGCGACCAAGCGTTACCTGAGGCTCTACAACAGCATGCTGCCGCCCTATCCATTTGCCTCTTTTGCCCTGGTCGAGAACTTTTGGGAAACCGGTTACGGTATGCCGGGCTTCACTTTGCTCGGGCCGAAGGTCATTCGTTTTCCGTGGATTCTGAGTTCATCCTATCCGCATGAACTGTTGCACAACTGGTGGGGGAACTCGGTCTATGTCGATTTCGACAGGGGCAATTGGTGCGAGGGTCTGACCGTCTACATGGCGGACCACCTCCTGGCCGAGCAGCGGGGTGAAGGTGAGATCTACCGGCGCTCGACCCTGAAAAAGTTCACCGATCTGGTGTCGAAGGAGAACGACTTTCCTCTCGTGGAGTTCCATTCCCGACATTCCGGCGCCTCCGAGGCCGTGGGTTACGGCAAGAGCATGATGCTCTTCCACATGATGCGACATTCGGTGGGGGATGAGGCATTCCTTCGTGCTGTGACGAGGTTCTACGAGAACCAGCAGTTTCGACGCGCCGCTTTTGGTGATTTTCCGCCCGCTTTCGCGGAGGTCGGCGGGGGCGCGTGGGCCCAGTTCATTCAGGCATGGACGACTCGGACGGGAGCGCCGAAGTTGGAGATCGCCTCTGTTGAAGTAACCGAAAATCGGGGAGATGAAGCTCACCCGTGGGCGCTCGAAATGAAGATCAACCAGGTTGTGGAGGGCGAGCCATTTCCGTTCACCACTCCGGTTGCCGTGACGCTGGAAGGGATCGACGAGGCTCTGTGGGTGGAAAGCGGAACCTGCGGCGGTGACTGCGTAATCCGTGTGCCCTGTGCCTTCCGGCCGCTGCGAGTCGATGTCGATCCCGCTTTCGACGTGATGCGTCGTCTCGATCCCCTGGAGGTACCGCCGGCGATTTCCACCCTGATGGGCGCCGAAGAGGTTCTCTTCGTTCTTCCCTCGGCCGCATCTGACGAAGAACTCGAACACTGGCGGGAGCTGGCCGAGGGATGGGCTGCCCCGGCCGAGGCAAGAATCGTGTTGGATTCGGAAATTGTGGAACTGCCCGAAGAGACGTCATGGGTCCTCGGCTGGAAGAATTCCTTTGCCTCCGAGGTCGTTCGGAGGCTAAGAGCCAATGAAGTCGTCTTCGACGGCCGGGAATTGGTCCTGGCGGGCGAGGCCGTAGAGATTCATGCGCGATCAGCGGTTCTGGTGGCCCGGGGCACGGAGGATCCCTCAGTGGCGGTTGGTTGGGTTGGGGCCGAACCGGTGGCGGCGATTCCCGGCCTGGCGCGGAAATTACCCCACTATCAGAAATACTCCTATCTCGCCTTCCGCGGCGAGGAACCCGAGAACACTCACAAGGGCATGTGGTCGCCGGTGGGCTCCCCACTGGTGCGCAAGCTGACTGAGGGTCCGATGCCGGACTTGGTGTTGCCCAAGCGCCAACCGTTGGCCGAGCTGCCGCCTCTGTTCGAGGCCGAGAGCTTCGGCAAGACGGTGAGATTCCTCGCCGATCCGGCCCTCGAAGGCCGGGGGCTGGGAAGTCCGGGGCTCGAAGAAGCGACATCCTGGGTTGAGGAACGGATGGCCGAGGTCGGTCTCGAACCGGCAGGCGATGACGATGGCTACCGTCAGACCTGGATGTACATGGGCGGTGAGCCGAAAAGGGAGATGCAGCTGAGTAATTTACTCGGGCGAATCCCGGGCCGGGATCCCCAGTTGGCGCAGTCGCCGGTGGTGGTGATGGCTCATCTGGATCATCTCGGTCGGGGTTGGCCCGACGTGCGCGAGGGCAATGAGGGACAGATCCATCCGGGTGCCGACGACAACGCTTCAGGGGTTGCAGTACTGCTCGAGTTGGCGCGTGCGCTGGGCGCCGAACCGCCCCGTCCTCGACCCGTCATCTTCGCCATCGTCACCGGTGAAGAAGCCGGCCTTCTGGGTTCGCGTCATTACATGCAGAACCTGCCGGAGGATCGGGAGACTTTTGCCTGTGTGAACATCGATACCGTCGGTCGTCTCAAGGACGGGAAGCTCTACGTGCTCAACGCATCTTCCGCCCGTGAGTGGCGCTTCATCTTTATGGGCGTGGGTTATACGACCGGGGCGCCGGTTGCGGTGGTGAGCGAAGACCTGGATGCCTCCGATCAAGTGGCTTGCCTCGAAAGGGGCGTGCCTGCCGTGCAGCTCTTCACCGGACCGATGGCGACCTATCATCGTCCTACGGACACTGTCGAAAAACTCGATCTTGAAGGAATGGCCACCGTGACCGAGGCCGCCAAAGAGACCGTGGCCTATCTCGCCGAAAGAACCGAGGCCCTGACGGTGACCATTGACAACGATCCCAAGCCGGCAGCTTCAGAGCATCCGGGGGCGGCCAAGACTGAGCGGAGGGCCGGCCTCGGAACCATGCCCGACTTCGCCTTTGCCGGACCCGGAGTGCGGGTCCAGGCCGTGACGCCTGACTCGGCGGCGGAAAAGGCCGGCATCCAGGCCGGTGACGTTATCCTGAGTGTCGGAGGCGCCGCCGTGGAGGGCCTCAGGGCGCTTTCGGGTATTCTAAAGAAATATCAGCCCGGCGACGGGGTGACGATCGGCATCCTTCGAGGTGAGGAGGAAATGGAGTTCGAGGTGATTCTGACGACGAGGTAGGAGACATTGAGGAAGCCGAGTTAGGAAATTCGAAGGGAAAGGCAAGCTTGGCACTCCCCGGGAAGCGCGATCGAAAGCATCGGTTTCAACGGCGGAAGAGGCCGCCGACGCTGATGACCACCCGAGAATACAAGAGTGCCTTCTCCAACGGCGCATCGCAAACGGATCTCCGTCGGTATTCGGATACCATAGGGTGAGAGTTTTGAAGGAAGGGTGGTTTGGTGATCCGGCGAACCTCAGGACTGACCTTAATGTTGTTGTTGGCTGCTGCGTTTCCCTCGGCGAACTCGTTCTTCATCGATTACGACGAGACTCGGATCGACCGAAGCCCGGATGTGGCGATTGACGGGGCCGGCAACGCAGTCGTCGTGTGGTCGAGTCAGATTCCACGTGGCGCTCAACAACTGAACGGCATCCGACTCAGGCGCATCGACCGAAACGGGACGGCGCTCGGCAACGAATACCGCATTGATCGCCTTCCCGGATTCCTTGCTCGGAGCCCAGCTGTAGACTTGACTCCCGACGAGAAGACCTTTGTGGTTGTTTGGGAGGGTGGCTCCGAAGGGGAACGATCTCGCCGGCGCATTTGGGCGCGTATCTTCGGTGCCGACGGGCAGCCTGTGGGCCCAGAGATACGGATCGACCAACAGCCTCTGACACATGAACTCTTCGGACTGCCGCCTGAGTTTTACGGCGGACCGAGAGTTTCGATGGCGTCGTCCGGTGAATTCGTGGTCGTATGGCGCTCGGAAGGCCAGAAGAGTTGCGATCGATTCAACATTAGTGCCAGGCGATTTTCAGCCGATGGAAAAGCTCTGTGCGACGAATTCCTGGTCAATGAGGATGCAAGTTGGTCGCAGCTCAACCCTGATGTTGATCACGACAGTACAGGCCGATTCGTCGTTGTCTGGCAGGACGGGCGGTGGATCGGAACGACCGAAGAGCGGTCGAGAATTCGTGGTCGAATCTTCAACCGAGCCGGTGAGGCATTCGGACCGGAATTTGTCCTCAGCCGCGACGCCAGGGGCGCAGCGGCTGTTCCGGCTCTCGCAGTTGCTGCAGACGGTACCTTCGTCTGTGTATGGAAAGCCCGCGCGGGCATCGATCCGGGCGTGCGATTGCAGGCTCGGAGTTTCGATTCGGACGGTGGTCCGCTTGGCACGCGAGTCGAGATCGAACCAACATCGACCGGGATCGACCATCCCGGGATCGTGTTGGTTGACGATCGCGATTTCATGATCTTCTGGACCGACCAGGACTTCGATAAGCCGGGGGGAACCCATATCAGGGCACAGACCTTCACGAAGACAGGCCAGATCAAATCCGATAGTTTCTTTCTCAGTCCGCAGACCTGCGACGATAGGTCTCGGCCGGCACTCGCCGTTGCGGCGAATGGTGTGACCATCGCTGTCTGGCAAATCTCTCGGTCTGACGGAATTGAGGGCCGGAGATTCGTTGCCGGATTACCGTTGACCCCTCTCCCAAGTTCGGGGATGGACCCGAAGCTGTCAGACCTCGTCAGTGATTTGCGGCAAAAGCTTCTCAACCACCGCAACGATGATCAAACGCGCCGAAAGGTAGCAATCGATCTCGCATGCATGCAAAGGGATGCGAGTTCGGTCTTCGAAGATCTTGCACGGTGCCTCGAGCACGACCAAGCGCCTCAGGTGCGCGCCGCCTGTGCTGCCGCTTTGGCAGCTGCGGCCGATCCGCCCGCCAAGGCCATCCCGCATCTTCGGAAGAGTCTCGTCAACGACGCCGAAGCCCTGGTTCGTAGCGCTGCAGCCAGTGCCATCGGTGACCTCAGAGAGGATGCGATTGTTATAGCACCGGTGTTGATGGCGGCTCTCGACGACGAGTCTTCCGGTGTGGTATCAAGTTCCGGCCTGGCCCTCGGTAAGATTGGTGCGAATTCGGCGATCGAAACCATGGTGAAAAAACTAGAGGGAGACTCTAAGGGGATCGTGGACTCAGGGCTCGTTTTGGGCCTTGGTGAACTCGCTGATCACAAGGAGGCATTCCTCGGTCTCGAGTCATTCAGTAGACGTTGTATTGGGAAAGCATCCAGACTGAACCGAGAGTCTCGGAAACATGATTCTATCGGGGAATATTTCTGGCGGTATCTTGGCAAAACCAATTCGGGAGACCCCAGCAGAGTGAACCAAGCGGTCAAGATAGCTAAAGAAAGGCTCGAAGGTGGGAGAATCGGCGTCATCACCGATCAAGAAGAACAGTACCGCGAGTATTACGAGTGGATCGACAGAATGCTCGTGCGATACCAGGAGTACCTGGAGGAGAAATCCAAACCACTTGCGTGCGAGTGTCTGTTGACCTCGGCCAGAGCCATTTCCCGAGTTGACCCATTGACTCCGGAAGCGGTTTCGCTGTTTTCGGCTCTGCTCAGCAGCGCCGGGCCCCCGAGCTTACGGAAGCAGCTGTTGAGAATTGTCACGAAAATGGGGGCGAGAGCCGAGGGGCTCTCTTCCTCGGTGTTGCGTTTTGTTGAAAACCCCAGCGAGGTTCGACCGGAGGCCATTTGTACGATAGGCGCCATCGATCCTGGCAGTGACACGGCCATCGGGGTGCTGGGTCGCGTGATCGATGACGAAGATCCCGTCGTTCGCGTGGCGGTCATTCAAACCCTCATTTCAATGAGTGCAAAAGCAATTTGGACGGAGAAAGAAGCACTGGTCGTAAGGCTCAATGACGACGAGGCCGAGGTGCGCGAGCTGGCTGAAAGAGCGCTCGACCTGATTGAAATCGAGGCAGACTCGTGTGATCAGAAGAGCCGTGCGACTCCCGAACCCGAGTCCGTTACCGATGAACATGCTCCTTCTCCGACCACGAATCCTGGAGCGGTACGTCTCGGATGCCGTGGTCGATCGTAGGAGGGAAACACGAATCTCGTGCCCGACCTAACCTTCCCGACTTTGTTGTTGCGAGCAGGTCAGCGGCCCTTTAATGAACCCCGGCCTTCCGGCTCGCTTTGCGATCCGCCTCGGCGGCCTGCTTCGTTTCCCGGAGAACCTGGGTCGAATCACTCCTCCCGAGGATTTTCCCCCGACCACCCATCACAGACCCGCCGCCCCCTCCGCTCCCTACCGCCACCCACCCCGGCGGGTTGCCACCCTTGACGTTCGTCTGCAGCGCCATGGGTGAACGTGGCGACAAACAGAAGAACGTCGGCAGAAGCACTTATGTAGCGCGCTACATAAGTGCAGTCTCTGACGTTTTTCTTGGTACCCAGTTTCGCTAATCCTTCGCGCTACAGAAACAACGTCAGAGGGGGCACTCCTCGGGAAGCGCGATCCAAATCGGTTCTCCCGGAAACGAGGTAGGCCGCCGAGGCGATTTCCCAAGAGGGACAAGATAACCGTGCCCTCTTCGATGACGTTTGTCCCTTCGGCAGCATGGATGGGAGCCGTAACCTGTTGTATGATCGACAAATGATACACCCAACAAGTGCTCAAGGTTGTATGAATGGAGGCTTCAGACGTGGCGAGTATTGATTTTTGGATTTCGAAGGCGTCGATGCCTTCAAAATCCTGTTTGTCAATACTATGTTAGGCATAATTGATCAAGAGAGGCTTGCATGGATATATGGGGAATAGGCCCACGAATAGCTATTAGTGGATTCCTTTCTTTTATTGCAACATTAATCATCGGATGTAGACTGGAACACTTCGGTTATCGGTTTGCTCCTATGTCAATTGCGACTGCGCTGGGAA
>JAIOSJ010000238.1 GCA_021107705.1 Thermoanaerobaculales bacterium
CGTAGAAAAAACCCAGCGAGATGTCCCGAAGAACTGTTTTGGTCCCGTGAGTCTTGCTGACCCGAACCATCGAAAAAATGACCTTTTTGTCATCAACCGCCATGCTGTCCTCCGAAAGTGAAAGGTCGCCTGCATCTTAGCCCGGATAACCCACCAGGTGTCTACTGCGACCGCAAATATACCGCACCGCGTCGTCCTTTTCGCTTTGGTTCCGGCTCGGCCGGTATAGTGGAAATCACGCAACCGCGGTGGGTGCTATTCTCGGAGCCGGCGACAGAAGATGTCGAGTTGGAAAATCGGTTGAGTGGATGACTCTACCGATTATCTCCCGTCGCGAAACGAGCCGTCCAATTGGGGTTGATATCGTGTTGGCGAAGGTCGGAAGAATATTGCTCTGTGCCCTCTTTGTCTTTGTGACACTGGAAATCGTCCTGCGAATCCGGCCGACGCTGATTCCACAGTCCTACCGCCAAACACTTCCTTTCAACGGCGTCGAACTGATAGTTCCGGGAATCCTGCAGACGCCCATTGAGGGAGTCCCGATTCCATATTTCTCTTCGGCCGTGTATGGAAGGCCTCATCCGAAGACGATGCCCTTCCCCTCAGATCTCAAAGACATGGGCTTGGTTCCTCCGGACCTCGATCCCAACCACCCAATTATCGGGCAGGTCAAGGGGAAGATCGACGATCGAGGGTTTGGAAACTCCGAGCTTTTGCCCGAGGCGGACATCCTGATGGTTGGAGACTCCTATACCTTCGGCGCCTGTATTCAGGATCCCCCCGGCCTCCAAAGAACACTCAAGCAGATGACTGAAATGAGTATTTACAATCTCGGCCTTCCTTCGATCGGCCCCATTCGGGAATATTGGTTATTGGAAAACGAGGGCCTCCCCAAGGCCCCAAAAGTTGTTCTGTGGTTTTTCTTTCCGGGAAACGATCTGTCTGAGGCGGCTACCGTCATGGGTTATCAAAGGCAAGGAATCTCAACGTACGCCGACCTCTTTGAAGAGAGCGGGCCTCCCCTTTCCTTTGCCGCAACCCTCCTCCACCCTCTGGTGGCCGAAAAACCACCCTTGCCTGCGAAGCCATTCACCCCGACACCAGGCTTCACAATCGGCGGCGGTGGGGAAGATCTGCAAATCTGGTTCTATCCCCCATATCTCAGAAACCTGCTGAAAGATCGAGACGACTGGGTCCAACACGAAGGATGGGAGATCACCAAGGAAACGATTCTCAATGCCTTTCGCCTCTCGGCTGCGGCTCAGGCGAGATTTCTGCTCATTTATGTCCCCACCAAAGAGGAGGTTTATCTTCCCTTCGTCGATCGCAAGGATGAACTCCTACTGGAGATGGCCTACAACTCAATACCTCGGCCCGAAGAAATGACCGGGGGTGAGTTCTTTGACCTGGCAACAGAGAACAGAGGCGCCTTGGAAGACCTCGTCAAGGAATTCTGTGAAGACCATGGGATTCCCTATTTTTCCTTCACCAAAGCTTTGACCACGCAGATCGAGAGAGGAGAGCTTGGCTACGCCCCGGCGGACACGCACTGGATTCCTCAGGGCCAAATCCAGGGCGCGGAAGCGATCGCCGAGTGGATCAGGGCGGAACCTATTTCTGGGTGCTATCCTCTGCCTGAGGAGTGCCGGTGGAGAGCAAAAACGAAAACCCGCGGCTCGACGACAATCACACTACTCTGGGCAGGGTCTTGGTTGTGGCCGTTACCTTCAACGGCGGCGCCACCATCACCCGAACCCTTCGGTCCCTCGCGGGTCAAACCTATCCTCAACTGGATCTACTGGTGGTCGACAACGGCTCCAGCGACGGCACTCCGGACCTGATTCGAAGAATGGATTTGGTGCGGCCGGTGGAGATCCTGGAACTCGGAGAGAACCTCGGTGTGGCAGCCGCTCTCAATCGCGGTGTCACATTGGCCGCAGAAAGAGGGTACGACTGGGCCCTCCTTTTCGATCAGGACACCGACGCCGCCGAGGACCTGGTCGAGACTTTTGCGCAGGCCTTCACTGGCCTTCACCATGAGCGGATCGGCACCCTCTTTCCCAAGGCCGGGAACGCCTTCAGACCCTCCCTGACCAATCCCCCTCTGCGGTGGGTGAATCACAACCTCGCACCACCGCCACCGGAGGAAATGGAACAGGAATTGGTGCCGGTCGACTCTTCGCTCACCTCGGGCTCCCTCCTGCGGGTGAACGCCTTCCTCGAGACGGAAGGATTCCGTGAAGACCTCTTCGTGGACTACGTCGACCACGAGTTCAACCTCCGCCTGCGTCGCAGTGGATGGGACCTCTATTGCGTCACCGCGGCCGAGGTCCTCCACCGACTCGGCGCCGAGCGCGAGGTGAAAACCCTTCGCGGCCCTGAGATCTACCGCGAACACTCACCCTTTCGCTATTACTACATAGCCCGCAACCTCCTGTTCTGTCATCTGAACCTCTTTGAAGACGGCGGCAGCACCCCATGGGTCCTGGCCAAAATCGGCGCCGCCACACTGCGCATCCTGCGCCATGACAGTCACAGAGCGGCAGCCCTGTGCTACATCTGCCGCGGCGTATTCGACGGCCTCCTCGGCCGCATGGGTCCACGAGTCAGGCCTTAGGGCTGTGAACGAGCATTTTCATTTGACGGTCATCGACGCTGCCGGCGACGGCGGCGCCACATGGGCTGCCGGACTGCGGTCGGCGGTTCTTCTCGCGTTCGTTCTTCTGATGGTGTGGGGGTGTGCTCCTCGGAGCGCGCCTGAGCCTTTTCTGCAGGTTGTTCAGGACCTCGGCCGGGAAGACGGTGCGGTCAAACTCGATGAGCTTGGTCTCGCGACGAAGGAAATCGTTGCCCAATGGTCGTTCTCGAGAGAGAACGAACATGAGGGATGGCATCTGTATCGAGATCAACCGGAGATCGAGGGTGGCAAGAGCGCCGGCAATCAGGCCATTCCAGGGACCAATTTCCGTTTAGTGGGACCGGTTGCGATCGAGGCGGCGAAAGTAGACCACGTCAGAATCAAGATCGACGGATTGGTGAAGGTCGATCCGGTCTTGATGTGGGCGGCGTCCGGAGAACCGTTCGTGACGGAACGCGGAATCAGCGGCAGTCCTGTTGATCCGAGCAACTCGAACAGTCGTGTGTTCTTGTTTCGCATTTCAGAACACGAACTGTGGCGCGGTTCGCTGGGGCGGGTTCGGATCGATCTGAGACCGCGGACGAAAACGGGCGCCTACGTGCGCGAACTGCAATTTCTCAAGCACCAATTCCGATCCGAAGACCTGGATGAAGCGGTGAGTAAGAGCTGGCGAATCTCGCGACTCGGAGAACAGAGAATCGGGTTTCCCGGCGTGCCCGGGCACGCTGTGTCGTTCCGGATTGAGCCGGGAGACGCTCCCAGGCAACTCCGCTTTCGAATGGCGCTCGGAGACCACGCCGATAGCGCCGCCGATTTCAAGATCAGAAGGGTCTCGGATGGACAACTCCTGTTCAACCACCGACTCGAACCCGCGGTCCCCGGATGGTCACGGGAGTTCCAAGTCGACCTGGGGTCCGTGCCCGACGGGGAGACCGAAGTGGAACTGGTGACCGAGATGTCGGCGCCGCCCGATCCGATCGTCGGTCTCCCGGCGTGGGGCTCCCTCCGCGTCGTCGCCAACGAGATCGGTAATCGACCGCTCAACGTGGTTCTGATCTGTCTGGATACACTTCGAGCCGATCATCTATCGCTGTACGGTTACGACAGGAAGACTTCGCCGAATATCGATCGATGGGCCGCCAGGCGGGGCGTGGTCTTTACAAACGCCGTCGCATCGGCGCCATGGACGCTGCCGTCCCACATTTCATTTCTTTCCGGTTTCGACGCCATACGGCACGGTTCCAACTACGGACGGCCGGCGCCGGCGAGACTCCTCTACCTCGCCGAATATCTGAAGGGGCGAGGCTATGTGACCGAGGCCGTTACTGGTGGCGGCTACCTCGACCCAACCTTCGGACTCGACCAGGGATTCGAGGTCTTTCGGTCGTGGAAGGGCGACAAGGAAGTCGAACTCGAACATCATGGACCCCACTCAATCGACTGGGTGAAAAACAACGATCTTGAACCCTTCTTCCTGTTCTTCCACACCTTCGAGGTCCACGGCCCTTTCCACGAGAGGGAGCCGTTCTATGCAGATTTCTCCGGCGCCGATGGTCCGTCGGCCACGGCACAGGCCATGACCAACCAGCTTCGCCCCCGTCAGGTGGAGAAGGGGTTCGTCGCGGGCCATGAATTTGTCTGGCGGAACGAGGGAGAAACTCAGTGGAAGTCGCTCGGCGACGGTCGCGAACACGAGGTGATAATGCGGTATGATGCCGGAATCGCGGCCGCCGACAGCATGATCGGAACTTTCCTCGACGAGTTGTACCGCTCGGATTTCGCCGACAGAACGATCGTGATCCTGACCTCGGATCACGGAGAGGCATTGGGCGAACGAGGGCTCGCCGGACACGCCTACCTCGACGACTTCAACCTGCTCGTGCCGCTGGTCATCGCCGCTCCTCCCGGCGTATTGCCGTCGGGACGGATTGACGATCAGGTGCGTCTCGTCGATCTCGTTCCGACCGTGCTTGATCTCGTAGGCATCGAACCTCACCAGGGCCTCGACGGCGAGTCCTTGGTGGCAATGGTCACCGATAATGAATCGTCCGGTGGCACGAGTCGGGGGCGCGATGCGTGGTCCTACGCGGCATCGACGAACTATGGCATCAGTCTTCGCGAGGCCGACACCGGACTCAGGTATGAATTCAACAACACGGCCTGGACCGGCGCCTACGGGCTCCAGACCCTGGAACGAGTCGCCGCGCCGGCGATCGTCGACAGTTCGACGCCGGAGGTCGAGGTCCGGCGGATGCGGGACAAGCTCATCCGACGGGCCGAGGACGTGTTGCCCGGCGTCTGGGTTCGCCTCGCCGCCAGCGCTGAAGAAGCGCTGGAAGTCACACTCCGATCGAAATCCTTCGTCGGGTCGAGTCGACTGAAATGTCTGGACTGTCCCCGGGGTCTCACCTGGATCGGATCGGGAAGGGTCGTGGCCCGGGCGCAGGCCGGAGAGGTTCTTCTTCTGCACGGAGAGGTTGCCATGTCGGCGGAAATCTCGCTGCAGGTGGCGAACTCCGAAAAGGGTCGCGGAGCGAATTTCGACTTGGAGGTCGGAGAGCTGAACGAAGTCCTCGTACTGGTGTTCGACGGCGACGGATGGCGCGCCGCTGATGTCGATCCGGGCGATACGTCGATCGGGGCGTCGATCAAGGTCTGGCGGAGGGGTTCTCCGGAGGACGGGACGGATGAGGTTCTGATCGACACCGACCTCAAGAGGCAGCTGGAAGCCCTGGGGTACATGGGGCATTAATCGCTGATTTTAAAAAACACTGTCCCTTTTTTGTTTCCTTTTTTGTTTTTCCTTTTTTGTTTCTGGGCGACCACACAGGGTCGCCCCTACGTCCCCTTTGACTCTTTAGACCTATATGAACTCTTTGACCCCTCCTTTGAGTCTCAGACCTGAGACGGCAATCTCTCAGATCTGAGACGGATCCTGATAAATAGCACATATTTCAAGTCGCTTTAATAGAATGAGTTACGTGAATTTTTTCATTCCTTTGGACCTTCGGAGAGCTGGCACGAACATTGCGATGTCCCAAACCCGATACGCCACGAAGGAGGCCCAGAATGAAAAATGGAATTGCACATCAATCTTCAACGGTTCTTCCAACCACCGCCCTGATCCTCGGCATCGTCCTGATGGTCCTGCCGGCCGTCCAGGCCGAGGCTCAGTGCGGCTCGGATCCGGGCAACGATAATCTCGCGGCAGCGACTTTCCTTTCAGGCTGCGGTACGACTTCGGCGGCCATCGACTGTGTCGGCGACCTGGACTATTACTGGTTCAACGCCCCCAACTCGGGTTCCTTTACTTTTGAAACAACGGGGTCCATGGACACGATGCTGAAGCTCTACGATTTCAACGGTGACGTCATTGCCGATGATGATGACAGCGGCGCCGGCAACAACGCCAAGATCGTCTGGACCCTGGTCGGCGGTCAGAAGTACTCCGTCGCCGTCAACGAGTTTGGCTACGACTCAACCGGTGACTATGATCTGGTCATCTCGGGATGCAGCGCCTGCGGCGACGATCCCGGCAATGACAGTATCGGCAACAATACGCCGTTCGGCACCTGTGGAACGACGACCGCGTCGATCGATTGCAGCGGCGATGTCGACGTCTACAGTTTTCAGGGCTCGACTGCTGGAGAATATGCATTTACCTCAAGCGGCCTCCAACCCACCATCCTCAGCTTCAGCAGGGGTTCCTCTTGGGTCACCAATAGCACCAATTCAATGACACGCATACTCTCTTCAGGGGAGTGGGTCTACGTTCGGGTGGAAGCCGCCACGGTTGGTCAGACCTTCGAGTACGATCTCACGATCTCGGGCTGCGACACAGCCTGCGGTGACGACCCCGGCGACGACGACATGGACAATGCCACCCGCTTTGTCGGGTGTTCGACGATCAGCGCCGCTCTCGACTGTAACAACGACAAAGATTTTTACTGGTTCACTCCTTTTCAGGAGGGCACCCACATCATCGAGACTCTCGGCTCAACCGACACAAAAATGCGTCTGTATGACAACACGCGGACCGAGATTGCCGATGATGACGACGACGGCGTCGAGTCCAACGCTTCGATCAGCCACTACCTGCAGGCCAACCAGATCTACTACATCGAGATTTGGGAGTACTACGATGGGACCGGCATCTACCAGTTGCGCGTCAACTGCCCCGGAGGCGGCAACTGCGGAGACGACCCGGCCGACGATCATCCGGCCTACGCGACGGCTCTTTCCGGCTGCGGAACCCACGCGGCGGGGATCGAATGTCAGGGCGACATGGACCACTACTCCTTCACGGCGCCGGCCGATTCCACCTATACCTTCTCGGTCACCTCTTCCTACACGATGGATCTCACCCTGCTCGACGGGCTCGGATCACAGGTCCTGCACAACGGCCAGGGCAGCCTGGTCTGGACCTTGAACTCGGGTGACGACGTGATTCTCAAGGTCGAAGACGCCGGCTCGAACTACTCCTATAGCTACAGCCTGGATGTGTCCGGGTGCTCATCATCCTGCGGCTCGGACCCCGGCAACGACAATCTCGCCGCGGCAACCCCACTCCAGGGATGCGGCACGACCGTCGCCGCTATCGACTGTATCGGCGACCATGATTATTACTGGTTCAACGCCCCCAACTCGGGCGCCTTCACCTTCGAAACCACCGGAGACACCGACACCGAGATGAAACTCTACGATTTCAACGGTGACGTCATCACCCTCGACGATGACAGCGGCACCGGTCGCAACGCCAAGATCGTCCACACCCTCGTCAGCGGTCAGAAGTACTCCGTCGCCGTCAATGAGTACAACAACAACGGAACCGGCGCCTATGATTTGGTCATTTCGGGCTGCGTCACCGGCTGCGGCGATGACCCCGGCAACGACGACAGCGGAAGCGCAACGCCGATTCAAGGTTGTGGTCTGATCCAGGGCGCCATGGACTGTGCCGGCGACTCCGACTGGTACGGCTTCCAGGCATCCGAGGGCTCGACCTTCACCTGGACGATGAGCCCTACGAACAGAGCCGGGATGATTCTCTACGCCTCTGATGGTGTCACCGAGATTGACGCCGGACAGAACTCCGTTTCGGCAGCACTCATTCAGGGCGACGCGCTCTACCTGGCCGTTTCGGCCGCTGACGGGCAGGACACCTTCAGCTATACGATGACGATGACCGGGTGCACTCAAGGAAGCTGCGGCAACGATCCCGACAACGACAATCTCGCGGAAGCAACCCCACTCCAGGGATGCGGCTCAACCGTCGCCGCCATCGACTGCATCGGCGATCTGGACTATTACTGGTTCAACGCCCCCAACTCGGGCGCCTTCACCTTCGAAACCACCGGAGACACCGACACCTATCTGAAGCTCTACGATTTCAACGGTGACGTCATCACCCTCGACGATGACAGCGGCGACGGTCGCAACGCCAAGATCGTCCACACCCTCGTCAGCGGTCAGAAATACTCCATCGCCGTCAATGAATATAACTACGACGAGATGGGCGGCTATACCCTGGTCATCTCGGGGTGTACCGGAGGTGGCTGCGGGAGCGATCCGGGGAACGACGACACGGCCCACGCGACGGACCTGGGATCAAGTTGCGGGACAAGAACCGCTGGAATCGACTGCCAGGACGACATCGACTTCTACTCTTTCACTGCGCCGACCACGGGGAGCTTCACTTTTGAGGCCAGCGCGACAAATTCGTCAAACATCACACTCTACAGCAGTGCCGGGAGCCTCCTGGAAGGTCCCAGCGGAAGCGCCGTCTCCCACTCGTTGACTGCCGGGACTCTAGTCTATGTCCGAGTCATGGCGGGGACCAGTGGTGAGATCTTCACCTACAGCTTGTCGATCTCCGGTTGTTCCGGCTGCGGCAATGACCCCGGCAACGACAATCTCGCCGCGGCAACCCCGCTCCAGGGATGCGGATCGACCGCAGCCGCCATCGACTGCATCGGCGACCTGGACTACTACTGGTTCAACGCCCCTAACTCGGGCGCCTTTACTTTTGAGACAACGGGGTCCATGGACACGATGCTGAAGCTCTACGATTTCAACGGTGACGTCATTGCCGACGATGATGACAGCGCCGACAGCAACAATGCCAAGATCGTCCACACGCTGGTCAGCGGTCAGAAGTACTCGGTGGCCGTCAACGATTACCAATACGACGACACCGGCGACTACACACTGGTGATCTCTGGGTGCAGTCAAGCCGGCTGCGGCACCGATCCGGGGGACGACGACTTCGGTTCAGCAACGGCCCTCCAGGGATGCGGAACGACCTCGGCCGGCATCGATTGCGCCGGCGACGAGGACTATTACCGCTTCACCCCACCGATTGACGGTCCATACACCATTACGCTGCAAGCATCCTTTAACACCCTTCTCGAACTCTACGACTCCGGTCACCACCTTCTCGCCCAGCAGAACTACCAGATCACATGGAATCTCCAGAACGCCGACGGCCCCTATTTCATCGCCGTCGTCTCGCCATTGGACCTCTTGGGAACCTACGATCTTTCCATCAGTGGATGTAGCTCAGCCGGTTGTCCCGGAGACACCGACGGGGACAGTATTGGTGGAGCAACAACCTTCACGGGTTGCGGCGCCACTCAGGCAGCTTTCGACTGCACCGGCGACATCGACTACTTCAAATTCACCCCAACGACTTCAGGGGACCATATCTTCGAGACCACCGGCAGCATGGATACCAAGATGTGGTTGCAGAACGCTCAAGGCGCCGACCTGGCGTTCGACGACGACTCGGGACAGGGGCTGAATTCTCACATCACACACACCCTGCAAAGCGGTCTCTCGTACTTTGTGCGCCTCGAGGACTACAACAACGATGACATCGGCGCCTACGGCCTGACCATCGCCGGTTGCAATGCATCAAGTTGCGGCCAGGACTCTGAAGGAGATACGATCTCGGCAGCCGTCAGCCTCTCGACCTGTGGAGTGACCAACGCCGAGTTCGACTGCGACACCGATGTGGATGTCTTCCGTTTCCAGGCCCCACTCAGTGTCACCTACACCTTTTCAACGCTTGGTTCGAAGGACACCTTCATGCGTCTCCTCGACGGCAACGGAAATCAACTTGCAACCAATGACAACGCAGGAAGCGGATCCAATGCTCGGCTCACCCGCAGCATGACGGCCGGAGAAGCCGTCTACCTGGAGGTGACCGAGAACGGCGGCGGCCTGGGCGAGTACCAAGTCGAGATCGATGGCTGCACGGCCACCGGCGAGCCGCCGAACGAATGGCGCTACATCGTGACTGCCGCAGCGAAGGTCGGTGGTTCGGAGGGCACCAACTGGGTCAGCGATCTGGCGATGCTCAACCTGGGTGAGTCCAACGCCGATATTACGATTGCTCTGTGGGAGAGGGATCACACCAACACGAATCCCCAAGAGGCTCTTCGCACGCTCACTCCCGGGCAGCTGGAGCGAACGACGGACGTTCTTGCCACCATGTTCGGTCGATCGACCGGCGCTGCAGCCCTTCAAATTCGCTCCAATCAGCCTCTGGCCATCGGCTCCCGCACCTATAACACCGTCAAGGGGAAGACCTACGGCCAGTTCATTCCCGGCGTGGCACAGCAAGACGCGATCCATTCAGGGGAAAGGGTCTACCTTGCCGGGCTGGCTGAAAACCACGCCTTCAGGACCAATCTCGGCCTGGTCAACCCCGGTGATTCGGAGATTAACGTGACGGCCACATTCTTCGACTCCAACGCTCAACAGCTGGGAAGCCGTACCTGGCCGGTCCCCGCTCACAGCTATATTCAACGCAACCGAGTGCTCAGAGAGCTGACCACCACCCACATGCACTCCATCTGGATCCGCTTGACGGCAGACTCCGGAGAATTCTTCTCGTTCTTCTCGATCGTGGACCAGGACTCCGGTGACCCCGTCTAACGACCGGGCCGGACCAGTCCTCTGTTGGCGGAAGACGTTCTAATGCCGGGCGTAGCGAAATTGGCCGGCGCCGCGGGAACCAACTGGGTCACCGACGCCACCTTCATAAACACCACTACGAGTGACGCCTCCGTCAAGATCTCGTTGTGGAACCGAGGTGGGGACAACTCCAATCCAGCTCAGCGTTCTTTCCTGTTGAAAGCCGAGCAAATGACAGACGTCTCAGACGTTCTCTTTTCTCTCTTCGGCGAGAACGCTGGCGCCGCGGCCCTTCACCTGGCTGTGGAACCCGGAATCATTGTCGACGGCCGCACCTACAACCTGGTCAAGGAAGGCACTTACGGCCAGTACATCCCGGGCCTGGGCGAGGGCTCGGCCGTCACCGCACATCGCAAGGGATACCTCGTCATGCCTGTCCAGAACACCGGATTCCGATCCAACCTCGGTCTCGTCAACCCGTCAGACCAACCGGTGGACGTCCAGGTGAAACTGTTCAACGCCGCGGGAATTCAGGTCGGCGTTGACCATTCCTGGAACCTTGACCCTCGAGAGGTGAAACAGATCGACCGCATCATGAAACAGTTCACGAGTCAGAACATGGACGCCGGATGGCTTGAGGTGAGCGTCAAGGCATCGACACCGGACGGAAAGGTCCAAATCTTCAACTCGGTCATCGACATGGAGTCCGGTGACCCGATCTTCGAGACCATCACTCTCGGTCTCTAGGAGGATGTAGGGCATTGACGGCGGATGGATTTCGGAGGGTCGTGAAGTGCCAATTGAGGCGC
>JAIOSJ010000180.1 GCA_021107705.1 Thermoanaerobaculales bacterium
GTCTCTATCCCGCATACGAAGGGGACCACACACCGGGATGGCAGGTGGACCTGGGCCTGTGGATGTATGACCGCCTAACAGGGCGGCCAGAAAAGCATCGCCAAATGGAACCGGAGGAGGTCGATGCCCTTGCACCGGGACTTCAGATTCAGGATTTGGACCGGGCACTGACCTACACCGATGCCGTTGCCGATGATGCCCGGCTCACGTTGGCGGTTGCCGCAACAGCGTATTCCTTCGGCGCCGGCATTCTCACAAGGGTGGATGTCGAAGCCGCACAGCGGGACGGACGAGGGCAAATTACGGGCCTCCTGGTCCGAGATCTTGAGAGCGATCTTGTCCTCCCGGTCAAGGCCAGAGTGGTGGTCAACGCCACCGGAGTCTGGACCGATGCCGTCAGAACCAGGCTCGGGCTCGAGGGAGAGCGGCTGCGCCCATCTCGCGGCTCACACCTCGTTTTTCCCAAAGAAAACCTACCGCTCAACGGCGCTGTAACCTTTCCATCGCCGGACGACGGTCGACCGGTGTTTGCGGTCCCCCACCCGGAGGGAACTCTCCTGGGCACGACGGACCTTTATCACTACGGCGATCTCGACGACCCCCGCCCGAGCCAATCCGAGGTCGGTTATCTGCTTCGCGCGGTCCAATCGGCATTCCCAAAGGCGGCCCTGGATATTTCCGACGCCGTTGGGGCCTTTGCCGGGCTGCGCCCAATCCTCGACACCCATGCGGAAAACCCGTCAGAGGCCAGCCGTGAAGAGGACATCTGGGAGGAGCAGGGCATGCTGTCGGTGGCCGGTGGAAAACTCACGACCTGGAGGTCCACCGCCGAGGAGGCCGTGGATACGATCATCGATCTTCTTCCCGAAGAAAGAGCCCGGCCGACCGTGCCGTGTTCCACCGCGGGCACTCCCCTGGCCGGCCTTGCTCCGGCCGATCTCGGCGACAGACTCGACACCGTAGACGGCCTTTCGCCGGCGGTGGCTCAGGGAATGGCTCGAAGACTGGGAGGTCTGGCCTGGCACGCACCCCTCCTGGCTCGCAGCCGGCGCGAGCTTCAACCTTTCGACACCACATCTGATCTCTGTCCGGCCGAAATTCGAGCCCATCTCCGGTGGGGCAGCATTCTGCACCTGGACGACCTTCTCCTCCGACGGGTCCGAGGAGGTCTCTGGAACCCAGCCGGTGCGAGGGAGCTGCTGCCGGCCCTGGAGCCCATCGTTCGTCGCGAGATGTCCTGGAGACGACGACGCTGGACGAAAGAAGAGGCGAGCTTCGTCGAGGGTCTCGCGAGTTGGTCAATCGAGGGAATCCAAGAGGATTAAATTTAGGTGACAGACCTCCGGGTATGCCTACGTTTTCTTCAAGCACCAGTGCATCAAGGGTTTGGGACATCTCATCCGCCAGAATCGCTCAGTTTAGGATAAACTCACCCGGGGTGGGTTGCGGCCGGCCCCGGAAACACCAAGACGAGACATCATCTCTTTCTCCTCGGCGAATTTACACGCCGCGACTTCAGGGGCCGGTACGCTGGATCCATCCTCGGCTTCCTCTGGTCTTTCGTGCAGCCTCTCTGGAGCCTGGCTCTCTTCACCTTTCTCTTTTCCACGGTGATGAAGATCTCTCCGGGCATCGGTGAACGCACCTCGAACTTTGCAATCTTCCTCTTCTGCGGTCTCTTGCCGTGGATGGCGATGAACGAGGGCATTTCGCGGGCCACGACCGCAATCACGGACAGCGCGGGACTGGTCAAGAAGATGTCTTTCCCCTCCGAGCTTCTCGTGTTTGCGGTGGTTCTCGCAGCCCTGCTCCATGAAGCAATCGCAGCGGTACTGTTTGGTGTCGTCCTCAGCGTGGGCGGTCATTTCTCTGCGTCGGGCTTGGGCATCCTATTGATTGCAGTACCCCTGCAAGTGATTCTGACAGTCGGTCTCGGCCTCTTTGCTGCAGCTCTTCACGTCTTTTTTCGCGACACTGCTCAGATCATCGTCATGCTGATGCCGGGCTGGTTCTACATCACACCGATCGTCTACCCAATCGGCCTGGTCCCTGTCCAACTCCAACCGCTGTTGGAACTCAACCCCCTCACAATCCTCGTGAAACTCTATCGCGAGGCCTTCCTCGGTGGCGAGCTGCCGGCCCTGACATCACTTCTCCCATTGGTCTTCTTCGCCTGTATTTCCTTCGCCTCCGGCCTCTGGTTCTTCATGCGGGTCCGGCCGACTTTTGCGGATGAGATCTGATATGTCCGAATCGGCAATCAGCGTTCAAAACCTTCATAAGACCTATCGTGTCTACGCCCGTCCTGCCGACCGACTCATAGAGGCTCTTTTCAGAAGGCCGCGGCACCAAGCGTTTCACGCCCTGAGTGATGTCTCTTTTGAGATCAGTAGAGGGGCAGGTCTCGCAATTATCGGTGAAAACGGGGCTGGAAAGAGCACGCTTTTGAAGATCCTGGCCGGAGTCACCGCCCTGACCTCCGGCACGATCCAGGTACAGAGACCCTTGGCCTCGATTCTCGAACTCGGCTCCGCTTTTCACCCAGAATTCACCGGGCGCCAGAACATCGCTCTCAACGCCGCCATGATGGGACTCCAGAAAGACGAAATTGACGCCTGTACACCGGCGATTTTGGCGTTTTCCGAGCTCGGATCTTTCATCGATCAACCTCTCAAGACCTATTCCACCGGTATGGCCATGCGCTTGGCCTTCGCGATCGCCACTCAAGTCGAACCCGAGGTCCTCATCGTCGATGAAGCCCTCTCGGTTGGTGATGGATATTTCCAAAAGAAATGCATGGACCACATCACCGGCTTTATCGCCTCCGGGCGAACGATCCTCTTTTGTTCCCACGCCATGTACTACGTGTCCGCCCTCTGCCAAACGGCTCTTTGGTTGCGAAACGGACGGGTGGAGGACTTCGGTCCGGTGGAGCAGGTCGTCCGGGCATATGAGAACTTCCTCCTGACGAAATCAGAAGGCGAGAGCGCATCAGGTGTGGAAGAGACGAAATCTCCTGAAAAGCTCGTTCCGACGCGAATCCTCGAAGTCAATCTTGTGCGGGGGACAACCTACCGATATGGAGAGCCTCTTGAAGTCGAGGTGGTTTGGCGGTCCCAGGACCCCGAACTCAAGGTCCACCTCGGCGTCAGCATCGATCGCCCCGATGGCGTCACGATCAGCTCCTTCCTGTCCCGTAATTCCGATGTGGGCCCCTGGTCCGGCTCAGGGAATCAGAAGGTACGCTTTGAAATTCTCGAACTTCCCCTGGCCAAAGGGAGTTTCAGACTGAACGTGTTTCTCACCGCTGAGGACTGCCTTCACGTCTACGAAACCAAGACCCTCCACGAAGCCTTCTGCATCGAAGGCGAGGATTACACATTCGGCGTCGTTCACATCCCCCACCGCTGGATCTCCTCCCCTGATCTCGTATAATGCCTTTTCCTCCGCCACAGTGGAGGTTCATGAACTGGAGAACATCATGCGACGAATTTTTCTTGTTTTTCTTGTCACAGCTCTTGCCGTTACGACGGCTGCAGCAGGCCCCACAACCAGCTCTGTCATTACCGACACGCTCTCCGCCCTCGGTGGGAGGCAGGCATTCGGGGAACTCGGCGTGCTCCGCATGGAGATTTCGGAGAATGAGCAGATTCCCGGGGGTGAAACGAACTCCTTGAAATACACCGCCTATATCGACACCTCTCTGGAAAACAGCCGGTTGGAGCTTCCTGGGGGCATCATCGTCGTCAGCAACGGACTCGTGGGTTGGGCCATCGTCAATGGGAATTTTGACTCACGCAAACAGACACCTCGAATGGCGCCGGCCATGAATCATCAAAAGCTCTTCCCTCTGCTGCTGCCATTCACCCTCGACATGAAGCAGATTAATTTCTCAAAGAATGTGGCGGAAACAAATTTCCAAGGAACAGCAGCCTGGAAGTTTTCGGTCTCTCTTCCGAAACTGTTCTTCCCCACCCCTATGATCGCTCAGATATGGGAGGTCTTCGTTGATCGAAAGAACCTCAAAAACATTACCGCCAGGTATTTTCCGGTCCAGGAATATATTGAAGTTCAACCCGAAGGCATGCAGTTCCAACCCAAGAAATGGACTGAGATCAACGGTGTCAGCCTCCCAACCGAAGTCCTCGTCCAGGGGATCGACTCGAAGGCCCGCGTCACCGGGCATACTCTCCAGATGAGTGTTGCCTACTCGATCGTGTCCGATCCGGATCCGACCTTGTTCGTAGCTCCACAGGCCGACGCCAACTGAGCTTTTTCCGGTTTAAATATCACCGAGATCAAGAATAGGCCGGCCGCCGGCTGAAGCTGGAGCAACAGTCGGTTGAGCGAAGTCGCCAGGTGCCACCCCACTTCATGCGGGGTGGACAAGAACACAAACACGATGGCGCTCATCGCGAAAACCAGAAAAAGCCCAGCAAGATCACCCGCTCGGAGATCATGTCTCCGGAGAGCCACCTGACCAATTCTCAAAAGCAGGATCACGAAGACGATGAGCCACATCAGACCCCATCGATTGAAGTCCCAGAGATTCGTTGCCATCACCGAAAGAATGGTAGGTAGGCGACGAAGCTGACCCCATTCATGAAAAGCAAAATTCTCCAATCGAAAGCCGGCGAAAAGCCTCAGAATGTGCCATGGCAGAGCCGAGAGGAGAACAATCCCCGCAGCCCAGAAGAGGTGGACTCGCCTTCGTCCGACAATGGGAGCCATGACCAATGCGCCGGCGCCCGCCAGTACCACCAAAAGCAGCCCCTCTTGCTTTGTCCACAACGCGGTACATGCACAGATGACGGCGAAAGCCAGCATCCCTCGATCCCGATTCCGGTCGAACCAGCCTTCTGTGGCTACGAGCAGGCCGAGAATTGCAGCGGCTAACGTGAGGTCAGCATAACCGAGACAGACCTCGTCGAAGGGCATCGGAACAACCAGAACTGCAATGAAAAACAAGGTACGTCCCGTAGGATCGGCCCTTAATCCCTCGAGAACGCCGAGGAGAAGAAGGAAACAGGCCATGAGGTCCATGGTCGAAGCCAACGGCATGATCGTCTCCGTCCATCCGCCGGACACGGACGCCAGGACGGCGGCGCGAAGGGGAACGTGGAGCGGATATTCCGGATGGCTTGGTCCGCCAAGTGGATGTTGCAGAGCATCAAAGGGCAGGGTTCCTTCCGCCGCGATCCGACGAGCCTTGTCACCCCAGATGGCAAGTCCGTCCCAACCCGGGGAGATCGTGGTCAGGGCGAGACCGAGCACGCAAGAAAAAACAAGAACGAGCGCTATCCGAGCGACATTCAGCCGGCCGGCCGGCCGCGGGCATGGCAGGGGTCTCCAAAAAAACGCCGCCACCACCAGAGGAACTCCGAGGCCAATCTGAATCGGAAGCCTGAAGAGGGCCAGCCCAAAGGCCGCAAATGTCGCGGCGCCTGTACCGGCAATCCAACCCCAACTCAAACGGAAGGTCAAAGGTGCTGAAGGCGCGAGCCGACCAACCACAACCATCCCGGCAAAAGTGAGCGCCAGCACAGCTCCAAACAGCCGTACCATGCCAAAGAGATGGAGAACCGACCCCGGATCATAGGTCATTTTGCCCCCGCCTCCACGGAAGGATAAAGGATACAACCGCTACCGATCCTCCGTCCCGGAACGAGATTCGGCCATTCGGCGATATGGCAGGAATCCTGTCCACCCCATAAAGCCACAACTACCGGCACACCCGTTTCGCCCGTCCCTATTAGCTGAGCCCTGCCGGTCAGAAAATCCAGCAATCTACGATCTATCTCGACCATATTTTGGATCTCATCGAGATCCGCCGAGGAGAGCAAGGGGTAAATCGTCCTGGGCTGCAGACGGTATCTTGCGGTGATGAATGAAGCACCCAAGGCCGAATAACCCAAATCACGAAACGAAGACCACCGATAAGCGATTTCCGTTTCGGGATCCAAGGTCGCATCGACCGCCGCAAGAAATAGCTGAAGCCGTTGCTCGGTAGAATCCCCGTGCTCTTTTGCGGAAGGCCCGATGATGTGCTGAAATCCCTGGACTAATGGATGATCGAAACCTCGGACCATGACGATCGCCCCAACCCAGAAGACCAAAAACACCACCGCTCGCAGGCGGTCTCTACTCATAGAGCAATACAAAGAGACCGGGACGACCATCGCCGTCCCGGTCTCTTATTCATAGAAAGAAAGGCCCTCTACCACTCGATCGCCGGGACCGCTGGGATCTGGATCGGATCCTGGGTGCCGTTGTCGATCACCGACGCGTAGGCAGCGACCGGGCCGGCATAGAGGACCTCGATCACCACCGATCCATAAATCGGCTCAGGTGATCCGATCACGATGCCGAGGCGATCTACCAGATTCGGTTGATAGAACTGACCGGGTTCAAGCCAGATCTCCGCCTCACCGCCGAGATTTCCTCCTTCATCGTGCACGGAGACTCTCACCTGCGACAAACTCGTCTCGTTGGTGTTGAGCAGACCGATATTGGTGCGGAACCCCGTCTCGGAATCGGCAGACACCGCCACACCGGGGATATAGCCCTCTGACCCCTCGAGAATCAGGTTCTTGTTCTGGAAGGCGATGATGTTTTGACCGAAGGTACCACCTGAGGCGACGTCCTTGTTGTAGGTCCGCGCAACAATACTGGGAAGCTTGGAATCGCCAACGCCGGTGATGACAAAGTAACCCATGGAAGAATCGACCCAGCCGGGTAGAAACTCATTCGGCAAAATGTCCACGTAATATCGTGCCGTTCCCGGCTGGATGTTGTGAAGGGTCATCGTCGCCAAAAACCCCTCGTCCTCGGTGGGGATATAGGCGACATTCGTA
>JAIOSJ010000390.1 GCA_021107705.1 Thermoanaerobaculales bacterium
ACGGATGGTAGTTCGGGTCTGCGAGTGGTCGATGTCGGCACGCCTTCCTCACCCACCGAAGTCGGCTTCTACGATACGCCGGGCTACGCCAAGGACGTTGCCGTATCGGGTGGCTACGCCTACGTGGCGGATGGTAGTTCAGGTCTGCGAGTGATCGACATCAGCACGCCTACCTCGCCCACCGAGGTCGGCTTCTACGACACGCCGGGCTACGCCAATAGCGTTGCCCTATCGGGTAGCTACGCCTACGTAGCGGATGGTAGAGCGGGAATGTCAATATTCCGATCCTGTGCAGCGGATGCTACCGGTTGCACCCCAATCTACGTCGCCGCCGCAGCGGCCGGCGCGGGCACCGGCGCCTCTCAATGGGCCACCGATCTCGGCATCAACAACGGTGGTGACGAGGCATTGACCTACAAATTCCAGCTCCTGCCGCGGGGGGATGACAACACCGACCTAGCCTTCACCGAAGAACTCACCCTGCAACCCAATACAAACGCCAACTTCGTCGATATCTGGAAGCTCTTCACCGGTGGAGACGGCGTCGGCTCAATCAACGTCTGCGTCTCCGATCCTGATTTCGCGGGCGTCGTCAGCCGCACTTACAACACCAGCGACCTGGGGACCTTCGGTCAGATCATCGTTGGCATGAAGGGCATCACGCCGGAGAAGTTGATAGTGACCGGTGAGACGGTTCGACTGGGCTTCCTGACCCAGAACGACGACTTTCGCACCAACGTCGGCTTCATGAACGTCGGCGCCGGCGCCATAACCATCAATGCCGAGTTCTTTGCCGCTGACGGAACCTCCCTGGGTACCGGCAGCATCCCGATCCTCCCCTACTCCAACGACCAGTGGAACCGTGCCTTTCGTGAGGTCACCACCGATGACGTCGATCTCGGCTATATCGACGTATGGTCCGACACCGACGGCGCCGAATTCCTGACCTACGCCTCGGTCATCGACAACAACACCGACGATCCGACCACCATGTGGCCCTTCGACACCACTCCCATGGTCGGCGGCGGCGGCTTCAATTGCACCCCAGTGTGGATCGCAGCGGCGGCCTCCGCCGGGGGCGCGGCCGACACATCCTGGGCGACCGACCTTGGCGTCAACAACCTGAGTTCCGATACACTGATTTTCAGATTCCAGGCCCTTCCACGGGATGAAGACAACACCGGCGTCACCATGAGTAGGCTCTTCAGTCTGGTCGGTCACGCCTCCGTAGCCTACCGGGACATTTGGAAGGTTTTGACCGGCGGCGAGGGCGCCGGCGCCGTCAACGTCTGCGTCAACGATGGTAACGCTGCCGGCATCGTCAGCCGCACCTACAACATCGGCGACGAGGGAACCTTCGGGCAGTCCATCGTCGGTATGCGGGGCACTGCTTCGTCCAAGGCCGGCAAGGACATAAAGGCCCGGCTGGGCTATCTCTTTGAGAACGACGCCTATCGGACCAACATCGGCTTCATGAATGCCGGCGCCAACGAGATCACCATCAAGGCCGAGTTCTTCGACATGGACGGCAATTCGTTGGGTAGAAAGAATGCCACCCTGGCGCCGTATTCCAACACCCAGTGGAACAAGGCATACACCCTTGACCCGATCAACGCCGACGACATCACTGCGGGCTTCGTCGATGTCTGGAGCGACACCCAGGATGCCGCCTTCCTGACCTACGCTTCGATCGTGGACAACGGATCCGGCGACCCGACTACTGTGTGGCCTTTTTAGGTCGGCCTTCCGGCGCACCTCACGGCGCACCGGCGTCGCATGGTCTGCGGGACCGGGAGGACGTTCCAGAAAGTGACTGGGGTTGAAGCCCCGGCCTTCGGGAGCGCGAACGCTCCCGCTTCGACTTTTCTGGGGGGACGAGGCATTTCGAAGCCAGGACAGTTGTCCTGTCCCCCCCAGAAAAGGTCTTCAGACGGCCTCCCACTCCAGCGAACAACCTGTTGTGACCGCCTTCCCCGAGGATTGCCAAGCTTCCCTTTTCTCTTGAACGACCTCGTCCGCGATAAGAGCATTGAGGAAAAGGGAGAGCACGTCCCGATGGGGATGATTGCTTCGTGGTATCGAGGATCCGCGCAACTTCGATCACCGGATCGAGTAGGCCATTCATAAACACGCGGGGGGCGCTTCCCACTGGGACGTGCCTCCCCCTGACGTTCTTCCAATGCCGCTCACTGACGTAACGCCTACAGAAGAACGTCAGGGGTGGCACTGATTACACCGTCAACAGTCCGCCAGAGGAAGAAACAGTCCGATTTTGGGTCCGAACAGTCTTTCAGTGGAATGATTAGCCACTTACCCTCGAACCGCTTCGAGAAAGAAAAAGAGAAAACCAGAATAAGACAGTGTCCCTTTCAAATATTCGCTTTTAAATTTTCTGCGACGTGGGTGCAAAGACCATTGAGTTTTCTGATCGGGCGAGAGGCTTGAAGATTGTGTTATTATGTAACAGCTACATTATGTTGGAGGTGCATAGTTATGAAGCTCCCATTCCTCGATCGAGAGCGCGAGACAGCCCGACTCCACCGGCTGATCGAGGGCGAAGCCGGGCGTTTCGGGGTGCTCTACGGGCGACGCCGGTGCGGGAAGTCTCGTCTGTTGCAGGAAACCATTCCGACCGACCGGTCCGTGTACTTTGTTGGCGACGACCGGGAACCCGCTCTTCAGAGGGCCGGCCTCGCGACCGAGATCGGCCGCACCATCGAGGGGTTCGATCGCGTTACCTATCCCGACTGGGATGCACTCCTCGGGCGATGGTGGAGCGATGCACCGCCGCGCTCGGTCCTGGTGCTCGACGAGCTGCCTTCTCTTGTCGCCAGATCCCACGAACTGCCCAGTGTCCTGCAGAAGCTGATTGACAGGAACGAGACGGGGACGCCGCACCTGATCATCGCGGGCTCCTCCCAGCGAATGATGCAGGGTCTGGTGATGGATCGATCCGCTCCCCTTTTCGGTCGGGCAACCGAGATCCTTGAGATCCGTCCACTCCCCGCCGGCTGGATCGAGACCGCGCTCAAGATTGGGAAGGCGGCCGACGCGATGGAGGCCTTTTCGGTGTGGGGCGGAGTCCCCCGCTACTGGGAACTCGCGGAGGATCATCCAGATCTTCCATCCGCAGTATGTTCCCTGATTCTCGACCCTCTTGGTGTCCTTCACGACGAACCCCGCCGATTGCTGCTGGATGATCTCCGGGACACCACCCAGGCGGCATCCATCCTTAGTCTGATCGGAAGCGGATGTCATCGGGTTTCCGAGATCGCCGGGCGACTGGGTAAGCCGGCTACATCCCTCGCGCGGCCGCTCCAGCGCCTGATGGAAATGGGTCTTGTGTTCCGTGAACTGCCCTTTGGCGCTCCACTGCGTGGAAGCAAGCGGTCCCTCTACCGCATCTCCGATCCATTCCTCCGGTTTTGGTTCCGGTTCGTCGACCCTAACCGTTCGCGCCTCGAGGTCCGACGGCCGGAGTCCGTATGGCGAGAAATCGCTTCTGAGATGCGCCATCACGTTGGGTCCGTGTGGGAGGATCTCGCCCGCGAGAGCGTACCCCGTCTCGGTCTCCATGGAGGAGAATGGGGGCCAGCCGCCAGATGGTGGGGGCCCGGCTTGGACAAAAAGCCGCTCGAGGTGGACGTCGTTGCCGAGGAAGTTGGAGGGAACCGACTCCTCATCGGAGAGGTCAAGTGGACCGCCCCACACAAGGCCGACGGTATTCACCGAGAGCTGGTGCAAAAGATCAACCGTCTTCCCTTCACACGGGGTCGGGAGGTTCTCCCCATACTCTGGCTACCCGGCGCGCCGGACGATCCAGCCTCGTGCCACATTGTCACGCCCGGATCGGTTC
>JAIOSJ010000435.1 GCA_021107705.1 Thermoanaerobaculales bacterium
CAAGGGCTTGCGCGATGAGATCGACCATTCGTTTGAAATTCTCAGGCTCGAAATCGGCAGTCTGGAATATGACCGTCCCGTCAGGACCCACTACCAGGGTGCGCGGGATGAAGGCATCGGCGTACCGGGCATAGATCGAGCGGTCCTTGTCCGGTACCACCGGGAGGGTGAGGCCCATCTCAGTGACGAATGGTCTGAGTTCTTCAGAGTCATGTTCTCGGCCGATCGCCACCATTGAGAAGTCCGAATCTCGGAAGCGCGCCCAAACCTCCTTCTCGAGGTGGGGGAGTTCCTCCAAACACGGTGGGCACCAGGTTGCAAAGAAGGAAAGCAACACGATATTGCCTCTCTCGGCCTCGAGTGAGAAAGTCGTTTGGTCGAGTGTCTGAGCTTGGAAGAGGGGCGCCATGTCACCCACATGGATGAGCGTTGCCTGTTCCGGTGTCGGGTCTTCGGGGGCGGGTGAACAACCCAGGGCAAGGCTGAGCAAAATCAGGGGTAAAACCAAACGTTTCATTGAGATCTCCAGATCAGAGGTACGAATCAGAACAGGTCAAGGGCATCGACGTCGCCCTTGGCGCTACGGATCAGTTCCGCAACATCGGACGTGAAATCCACCACGGTGGACGGATCGGGAGCGAGCGGCCCTCCATCAACCACCAGATCGACTTTTCGACCATAGATGTCGTCAATTGTCAGGGGGTCGCTGATGAAATCGTCATCTGGAGTTCGGATGGACGTTGTCATCAGGGGTTCGTCCAATTCATTCAGTAGAGCGATCAAAATCACGTTGTCCGGGTACCGGATACCGATGGTCTTGCGTTTGCGCAGCATGATTTTGGGGACTTCCGGCGTCGATCGAAAAATGAAGGTGTAGGGGCCGGGGAGGACGCGCTTCATCATGCGAAAGGCGGGGTTGGAGATTCCTCTTGCGTAGCGACCGATCGCCGGCATGTCCTTGACCAAGAGCGCCAGAGGTTTGTTGGCGTCGAGATTCTTGAGTTTGTAAATTCGGCGAATGGCGTCATCTTGCGACACCAGACATGCGAATCCGTACACCGTGTCGGTTGGGACGACGGCCACACCACCTCGACGAATGATCTCCGCCGCGCGGGCTACGAGCCAGCTTTCCGGCTCAACGGGGTTAATGCTTATCAGCACAACAGGGTTTTACATGTGAACACGCATCGAGTCAATCTTTAGCCACTCACCCTCGACCTGCTTCGGAAGGCGAAGCAAAGTCTCAGGTCACAGGTCTCAGGTCACAGGTCTCAGGTCACAGGTTGTGTTTCCTGAAACCTGGTACCTGCAACCAGGGACGTCTACCCGGCGGGCGGGCCCGTTGCATTTTGGTTCCGGGTTCGTCGGGTTGGGATCTGTTCCAACACGACCGGGTTAAACTCCCAAGATGGCGATTTTCTTTTTGCGTTGGCGGTTTATCGGCGGCTTCTTTGTTTTCCTCTTAGGTGTTTTGGCCCTCGCGGTCATTGGCGGTGGTCTGGCCCTCAGGGCGAGTCTGCCCCAACTGGATGGTGAGGTTGCACTCGAAGGCATCGGCGCAACCGTGACGGTAGAAAGGGATGGCGCCGGGGTTCCCACTATTCGTGGCGCTGACCGGGTGGATGTTGCCATGGCCCTTGGTTTCCTTCATGCCCAGGAGCGCTTTTTTCAGATGGACCTGCAACGCCGCAGGGCATCGGGAGAGTTGGCTGAGATTTTCGGCCAGGCTGCGGTTCAATGGGATGCCCGGGTTCGTGCCCACCGCTTTCGGACTGTGGCTCGCGCGGTCATGGCCGGTGCGGACGAAAAGGACAGGGTGCTGCTTGAAGCTTATGCCGACGGCGTTAACGCTGGTCTCGAAGCTCTTGACGAAAGACCCTTTGAGTACCTTCTGTTGCGCTCCCGGCCGCGGCCATGGACGGCGGAGGATTCAATTCTCACCACTTTGTCGATGTTCCTCCAACTCAATAGCTGGAACCCGGATCGCGAGTTGGCTCACGCCGCCCTGAACGAGCTTCTCCCACAGGCTCTGTACGATTTTCTGGCCGCTCCGGGAACCGAATTTGACGCGCCGATGCTCGGGGATGCCTTCAAAACGGGGTCACCTCCGGGGCCCGAAGTCATCGATCTCCGGCTTGAAAAACCTGAGGTGTCGTCGAGAGCCGTTGCGGATAATGTGAAGGCCGGGAGTAATGGCTGGGCAGTGGCGGGGTCCAGAACATCTCATGGAGGCGCCATTCTCGTTGCGGACATGCATCGCGGCCTGATGGTGCCGAATGTCAGGTATCGCGCCTCACTCTCATGGCCGGCGCCGGCGTGGAATGATGAGGTCATTCGAGTGACCGGCGTGACTCTGCCCGGCCTGCCTGTGGTCGTCGCCGGCAGTAATGGCCGGGTGGCGTGGGGATTCACCAACAGTTATGGTGATTGGGTCGATGTCGTGCTCTTCGATCCCCTCGGATTCGAAGCGTACATCGGACCGGACGGCCCTCGAGAATACGAAAGCTGGACCGAAAAGATCGTCGTGGCGGGGGCGGATGACCTGGAACTGGAATTCAAGGCAACGCTCTGGGGCCCGGTGGTCAGCGAGAATCACCGGGGTCGGCCGGTAGCTCTGCGCTGGACCGCCCATCATGCAGAGGCAGTCGGAGGACGGGGTCTCACCCTCCTCGAGACGGCCCGAGATGTGGACGAGGCTCTGGCGGCAGGCCCCGCTATCGGGATGCCGCCTCAGAATCTCATGGTGGCCGACTCACAGCAGAGAATCGGCTGGACAATTGTCGGGAGAATCCCACGCCGGGTTGATTGTGATGACATAGCTCCGGGCAATCCGAGCAGCCCTGAGTGCCGGTGGTCCGGATGGGTGGAGGCCCGGGACTATCCCCGGATCGTCGATCCCCCCTCGGGTCAGGTGTGGACGGCGAACGCGCGTGTCGTTGACGGTGAGTGGCTGCGAATCCTCGGCGATGGCGGCTATGCCCTTGGGGCCAGGGCCGGCCAAATTCGAGATGCTCTCGAAGAAATGGAAAACATCACTGAGGAGGACCTTCTCGGACTTCAGTTGGACGATCGGGCACTCTTCCTCGGCTGGTGGAGGGAACGCCTGCTTGAGGTTCTGACTCCTCAGGCCCTATCGCAGGATCCTCGCCTCCTTGAATTGCGGCAGGTCGTCGAGGGATGGAGTGGTCACGCCGGGGTCGAGGATGCGGGATACCGCATGGTTCGTGCCTTTCGCCTTTATGCGCGATCGTTGGTGCTCGATCCACTTGTCGCCCCGTGTAAGACGGTTGAGACGCCGTGCGGATGGGATTTTCTCGGTCAGCGGGAAGGCCCGGTGCGCCGCCTGCTTGTCGAGCGTCCTCCGCACCTCCTCAATCCACGCTTTGCCGATTGGGACAGCCTCCTTCTGGCGGCGGCCGATCGCGTCCTGACAGACTTCTCCAAGGGAGATTCTACGCCGGCCGATCACACCTGGGGAGAACGCAACACCGTCAGAATTCGCCATCCTTTGAGCGGCGCTCTGCCCCAGTGGTTGTCAGATCAGCTTGACATGCCGGCGCTGGCTCTTCCGGGCGATGTCCACATGCCGCGGGTCCAGGGGCCGGCATTCGGGGCATCGGAACGCTTTGTGGTTTCACCCGGGCGAGAGATCGAGGGGATTTTCCATATGCCCGGTGGGCAGTCAGGCCACCCTCTCTCGCCCTACTACGGCGTCGGGCATGGTTCCTGGGTCGAAGGACTGCCGACTCCCTTCCTTCCGGGGCCGGTGAAATACACCCTAATTCTTGGATCTCCATGAAACTATCCGGCCTCACTTCTCGGTCGCGTTACCGGCCTATGCCCTACAGGCGCCTATCGGTGGTAGACTGCGCGCTGTGAAAGGCGCTGTCTCAACCCTTCGCGATGCCATTCGAATTCGAGAAGTCTTCGAACCCATCAGCCCGCGGTTGGAGTTGGTCGAACAGTTTTTCCTAAGGGAACTCGAGGGCGCCCTGCCGATGGTTCGCGAGGTGGGCAGCTACGTGCTCGGGGGTGGTGGCAAGAGACTTCGTCCGGCGTTGGTGCTGCTGGTCAGTCGTATGCTCGGATACTCGGGAGATCGTGATGTGCGCTACGGCGCCGTGGTCGAGTTCATCCACACTGCGACCCTGATTCATGACGACATCATCGATGGATCGGATCTTCGGCGAGGACAGCCCACGGCGAATCGAAGGTGGAGTAACGAGATCACCGTGTTGGTGGGTGACTGGCTCTATTCCCGCTCAATGGACCTGTGTCTCGAGTACGGGGATGTCGAGGTCATGAAACGTTTGAATGCCGCAACTCTGAGAATGACCGAGGGCGAAATTCTGTCTGCCCATGTCAGAGGGCGCGTGGATGTGGATGAAAAGCTCTTCATGGACATCACGCGGTGCAAGACGGCGGAGTTGTTTGCGGCCGCGTGTTCCATTCCGGCCCTCTTCGAACCGTCGACTCATCGATATGAAGATCATCTCCGGCAGTTCGGATTGGATCTCGGCCTTTGTTTTCAGCTCGTCGACGATGTCCTGGATTTCACCTCCGATCAAGAAGAAGTCGGTAAGCCGGTCATGGCCGACCTGTGCGAAGGTCGTGCAACCCTTCCGATCCTCCTTCTGCTCGAGCGAATCGACGCCGGGACCCGGAAGAAGATCGAAGCGGTGGCCCGGGATCGATGTTTCGAGGCCATTTCCGAGCAGGAGCTTCTCGATCTGGTCCAGCAATCGGGAGTTCTGGACGAAGTCCGTCTGCGCGCCGCTGCTCTGGCGGAGAAAGCGGCGGAAGTCGCTCGTTTCCTGCCTGAATGCCGCGAGAGGGAAGCGCTGATCGGCGCGACCCAATTGCTGCTGAAGCGAAGGAAGTAGAGAGAGTCCACCCGGCGGAGCCGGGCGGACTCAGCTCTCAGCTTTCAGCTTTCAGGTCTCAGCTGTCGGCTCTCAGTTGAGGCGTCTGCAAAATTCAACACAGAGGACACAGAGAACCTAGCGCGGGCTATGCCCGCAACCAAAGGGGAACGCGTGGTTTTCGGTTGAAGAGATTCTCTGCACCTATGAGTGTCCGCGCCGGCTGAGGGTCGAAGAACACAGTTATAACGCAGAGGCACAGAGGCGCAAGGATTTTGAGTCGAAGAGTGTTACGGTCGAGCCCGTCCACCGCGGACTGCGTCCGCTCTCGGCAAGAAGAGAAACTCTTTCCAAGAGCGAACTCTTGTCTCTCGTTTTCCTCTGCCTCGGCCCGCTTCGCGTGCTGCCGGGCTCTCTTTTGCAGGGTTTGACCGCTGTTGGGGCCCAAGCCGGTAGAATCGCAACAGCCCGCTTACCGGGTTCCCGGCACGTTTCGATGAGATTCACCGTCGGAATCGTCCGACCTTGCACGCCATGTCTTGATCCTTCCGTCAACAGTCCGCCAGAGGAAGGAACGGGCTGTTTGCAGGGATGAACAGTCTTTCGGGGGAATGATCAGGTCCCAGCGAGGATTGTCGAACCGATCTTCATTCAAGCTACACAATATCGCCTGTCCCCCGCAAAAACTCTATCCGAGCAATCGGGAGCGCCGGGAAGGTCCGAAAGAACGACTGACGACCCTGAGGAGAAGAGGCATTATTGCCGATTACCGAGAGTTATGAGTACGGAGCGGTCGGCGGAGCGATTTCCGAAAAGAAGACCGTGATGCCGATGCCGTTTCCCAATATGACGAGGATTACCCAGGAATTTGTCTGGGACGATCTGGGCAATCTCCTCGATCAGTCCTATCCGATCTTGGAGGTCCTCGTTCCTCCGTCTTCTACAGTAATTCAACGGTGTCCCCGTGTCTCAGTGATGTTGGCAGAGAGGGCGCCCGTGGTCGGCAGCGAGGTAAGCAGGGAGGAACGCTTGTTTTTCGAGTTGTTCGCTGACCTGAAGCCGCTCGAACGAGCGGCCCGGCAGGCGGGACACCTGCCACCACAATGAGTAGGGTGTTGTTGTGGGTGCAGCCGTCTCGGCTGAAAGGTTAACTGAACAGTATTGGGGCTGACCCGGTCTTAGGAATCCAATCGTGAGATTCGGCGGGAATCTGTACACTTGAGTTATGGTCCCTCGAGTTCTCGCCCACCGTCTTGTCGAGGGTGTTCAAGTGGAGGCTGTTCTCGGTGACCTCACCCAAGAGCCGGTCGATGCCATC
>JAIOSJ010000437.1 GCA_021107705.1 Thermoanaerobaculales bacterium
CGGAGTTCGTCCGTTTGGGTCGGGAGCGACCATGCCTGTTTTTCCAGCTTGCGATAAGAAGTCGCAACGAGGATGACGATGACGGCCGGAAGAAGGACCCAGACGAAGTCCCCCGGGTTCAGAGTGCCCGTGAACAGACCCCAGATAAAGCAGATCGGCGCCAGGATCAGGAGTGCCCCCTGCATCAGCGCGGCGATCATCTGGCGGGCGGCGACCGCCTTGAATCGGTCGAGATCGAGCGTGGTCGACAACGAGGGCGTTCGGTCGAGGAAGTTCTTGAGGTTTCGACCTTCGATCGCTGCGTTGACCAGGGCGAGACCCTGTGAACCAAGGATCGCGGCAAGAAGTAATGTTCGCATCTGATTCCTCCTCATTCGTCAAAGAATCGCTGGATTGAAAATTCGGGATCTTCGTACAGGAGATTTCGAGGGTCGCCATCGGTCCAGGGGGCCGGCAAGAAACGGGCGTGGCGGCCGTCCTGGAAGCGGCGGCCGATCAAAACGATCACTCCGCGGTCGGACTCTGAGCGGATGAGCCGGCCCGCGGCCTGAACGACTCGGGTTATGCCTGGGATCAGATAGGCATAGGAAAAGCCGTGACCGTAGGCCTCCTGAAAGTGTTGTTTCAGAAGCTCCCTCTCGGTGTTGAACTGGGGCAGGCCTGGCGAAACGACGATCACTTGCGACAGCATATCACCCGGGTAGTCCACGCCCTCTGCAAAGATGCCGCCGAGGACGGCGAGGACGACGTGTGGGTCGTTGCCGGCGAGGGCTTCGAGGACCTCGTGCTGCGAACCCTCTGTGGATCCCGGGTTCTGGGCGAGCACGGAATGCTCTGTTGGGGGCATGCGTTCGTGCACGGCGCGAAGGTAGGCGTAGCTGGGAAACAGAACGAGGCTGTTGCGCTGTCCGGGCGCCAGACGTGTGATCCACGAGGCAACGGCATCGTAGTGAGCGGCGCGCCGGCGCCAAGTGGTGTCGATGTCGGCGATATTCACCACTAATCGGTTGGACTCCGGAAAAGGGGAGGGAAGGGCCATTTCGCTGGTACGTTGGGCGTCAAAACCGAGCAGGTCTCGGTAAAAACCGAAGGGCTCCAGGGTGGCGGACATCGCCACAACTCCTGCCGTTTCTTCCAGAACCGCGCCGATGAAGCGCGAGGCATCCCGACAGAAGATCTTGATGACGTCCCCCTCTTCCCGTGAGCGCCGGGCGAGGTGAACGAACTCGGACCCACCAAGGCCCAACACCCGGTGAAAGCGGGTGAGGCTGAGAAATATGTCCATCACCGGATCCTCGGCAATCCAGAGATCGTTCTCTCTTTTGTAGAGAAAATACTGCAACATGGCGCCGTCAAAAGCCATGCGGAAGTTCGAGAAATCCTCGGGGTCGAAAGTGGTTATCTGATCTCCATCGCCTTTTCCGGTGATGACCTGATCCACGAGGTCGCCGACGAGATCAGCCAGTTCCTGACAGAGTTCGGCGAGCAGGTTGAAGACTCGGTTGTCTCGCTGGGTCAGAAACTCGGTCGCTCGCAGGATGTCGGTGCGACGGAGAACCGGCGAGTAGTAATCGCGGCTTCGATCCACAAGATTGTGAACTTCGTCGATGACCAGGACCGCATCTTGGAGGGCGCTCCCGCCGAGCAAGGCGGCCAGACCGATGGTCGGATCAAAGACATAGTTGTAGTCGCAGACGACGACATCGACATCGGGAAGCAGATCGAGGCTCACCTCGAACGGACACACCTCGGTATTTGAGGCCCTTTCATAGATCCGGTCCGGATCCTGGTGACTCGAGCCTTCGAGAAGCTCGCGCAGCAGACCTGTTCGGACGAGCTTGACCCCATATTCCTTGGCCCAGGGACAGAACTCTTCGTGGCACACCATTTCGGTATTGGCGCACATTTTTGCCTTCGCTCGAAGTTGCAGACTGCGGAAGAGCCTCTCACCCTGCATCGCGCGCAGGGTCTGGGATGCCAGACGTTGTTGCAAGGTCTTGGCAGTAAGGAAGAAGACCCTTTTCCCCCGTGTCAACGCCGCCTGCAGCGCCGGATGGAGCACGGCAGCGGTCTTGCCCGTTCCGGTCGAGGCCTGCAGCAGAAGATGTTCTCCCGCCTCAATGGTCGTGCGAACCATCTCGCCGATCTCGAGTTGAAGGGCCCTCGGTTCGGCGTGAGGGAATGGGATCTTCTCGGCGGCGTCACGGAGTTCCTCCAGTCGGCGGAGGCGACGCTCCTCGGCCGCCACGAGGCGATAAACCCGTTTGCGCAGCCAGGCTTCGATGAGATCCGGGGCCCATGGGACCGTCTCTTCCCGTTCTTCGCCGGTGACGATGTCCGCGAGGATGAGGCGTGCGGGAATGGGAGGCCCACCCTTTGAAAGCATCCACGCATAAAGGCGAACCTGATGTCTGAAAGGCTCAAGACGCTCGTCCGTAAAGAGGTGGTTCAGGTCAACGGCGAAATGAAGGGTTTTGATCTCGTCGATCCGAAGAGGGCACTCCCCGTCGAAGAGGACTCCGTCCGCCCGTCCCGTGAGAGCGAGCGTCCAATCGTCGATCTGAATCTCGGTGGAAAGATGCACCTCCGGCGAAAACCCCGGTTCCTCCTCACCGAGAGCGGTCTGAATTCGGCGGTGGAGTTCCTGGCCGAGCCACAGCCGGGACAGACCACTCCCGCCCAGGCCGATCACTCGGCGCGCCCCTTCGCCCGTGAGTTCGGTGACCCCGGCGGTGATTCTCCGCGTTTGGAGATCAATCGACAGGGTCAAGCGCGCCACCGGAAGGTGATAGATAGGTTCATCGCGGGTCAGGATAACGTAACCCGGCTGGGGAGCGGTTGAGTTACCTCGAATTCACGAGGCAGTCGCCTCGATCGGGACGTGCCGTCTCTGACGTTTTTCTAGGTACCCAGTTTCGCTGATCCTTCGCGCTACAGAAACAACGTCAGAGGGGGCAATCCCCGGGCAGGGCGACCCAAATCGGTTCTCCCGGAAACGAGGCAGGCCGCCGAGGCAATTTTCCCAGGGGGACAGGGCACCTGTGCCGGCTCCAATGATTTTTGTCTCCCTGGGAAAATGCCGAGCGGGAGCGCTTGCGCTCACGAAGGCCGGGACCACGAAAGAGGCCGCTCTCTGGAACGCCATCCCGGCCCCGCAGATAATGCGACGCTGGTGCACCCGCCAGGTGCACCAGAAGTTCGGTGCCTCAATCCAGGCCACACACCGGGAAGGCGCTCAAAGCATTCGCGCGCTGATTACACCATCAACAGTCCGCCAGAGGAAGAAACAGTCTGATTCCAGGCCCGAACAGTCTCTCAGTGGAACGGGCAGGAATAAGGCAGTGTCCCTTTTAAATTTTTGGTGGACCACTGATTGTATATTGGCATCAAGAACGAAAGAGCAAGACGTGTGTTGTTGCACCTGGACGACGGTCGGCGCGGGCCGGTCGAGTCAGACGATAAGACATTCTTCGATGGGATCGTCGGGAGTGCCTGACCTGGGGCGGGCAAAATGTCTTTTAGAATCCGATACTTGAGATGAATATTTATAATTTTGTGTTTTTGCGGGATTGCGAGTAGATTGTAGGTAAGGGATCCCAAGAATGGGTCCCCCCCAGAACCCAAAAGTACTGTCGCCCAGTTGTCACAAAGACGAGGAAGCGGGAGGTCGCTTGCCGATGTTCTCAATAGATCCGGTTGGAACGGTTGTTTGCGCGAGAGGGCATTGGTTTTTCAATGTGTTGGTGGCCGTGGTGGTTCTTGTTCCGCTGACCTCGTCGGCTTCTCAGAAAGACGACATCCCGTGGATGATCGACGGGGATCATCCTGCAAGTGCAACCTTCAGGGCTCGTGACAAGACGGTTCTGCCGCATCTCGATACGGTGCTTTATCATCTGGCTCGCGATTGGATGGAAGGGCAAGATAAGGCGGCGCTTGATGCTGCAGCTCGGGGGGTGAAGATTGAAGATGGCCGGGTCCGGGTGACGATACGGCTGCTTTCCGAACATTTTGCTGACAGGGCGATGAGCGCCGTTCAGGCGATGGGGGGTGAAATAACTGCACATTTTCAATCCGCCGTTGACGCCACAATTCCAATCGATCAACTCGAGGCCGTTGATGTATTGGAGGGATTGAGTCTGGTGCATCGCCTTATTCCACCGGAGCCGCGCGAGGCGCTATCTCGACAGTCCAATCGAGGCAAGGCAGGGTCGTATCTAACCCAGGGGGTAGCCGCGTCCAACGCTGATAGCTGGCATGTTGCAG
>JAIOSJ010000174.1 GCA_021107705.1 Thermoanaerobaculales bacterium
AGCTGTGCCGGCTCAGCAAATGCGTGCGGGCCAACACTCTGGCAGAGACCTTGTCTCCCGACGGAAGGCCCATTATTTGGGCGGGAACCCATGGGGGTGGCCTTGGACGTCTCTCCGACGATGAATGGACAGTTTTTTCAACCTCGGACGGGCTCCCGAGTGACAATGTCTGGGGCATCCTGGAGGAACCGACTGCCCAAGGCAGCGTTCTCTGGGTCGGGACAGAAATGGGTTTGGCCGTCCTCAGGCCAGGCGCTGACCGCTTTGTGACCGAACCCGGGTTTCCGACTCATTCCGTCAACAGTCTCGCCCTCACCTTCGATCCCAAGCATGAGCGAATACTTTGGGTTGGGACCTATGGCGGCGGCCTAGCCGTTCTCAAGAACGAAAGCTGGGCCCGGCTCACGACGGCTGAAGGAATGCCGAGCAATTTCTTTACCAGCTTGGTCACCGTCACTCCGACGAACGGCCCACAAATCACCTGGGCAGGCACCGACGGCGGCGGTGTGGTGCGAATTACCGAGGACTCAATTGAGACCATAGCAACCTCATCCGGACTGCCTTCCGACGCGGTCTACAGCCTCCTCGAAACGCGAGAGACCGATCAACGGGGGATGCTATGGGTTGGAACCCGCAACGGTGGCCTGGCACAACTCGTCGAGGGCAAGTGGAGAAAACTCAGTCCCGATCCCCGGCCACTTGCAGACCCGGTGAATGCCCTCCTTGAAACCCTTGACGAGAACGGCTCTTCACAGATCTGGCTCGGAACCGACGGCAAGGGGTTGTACCGCTTCGGCAATGGACGCTGGACCCATTTTGCCGGAAAGCCTCCGAGCGACACAATCCAGTGTCTGGCCGAGGGCCGGGGAAAAAACGGGAAGGCCGAGGTCTGGGTCGGAACCCGAAACGGTGGCCTCGGTCTATTTTCCGACGGCCGGTGGAGGACTTTCTCGAAGCGGACAGGGGCCCTCCCCTCCGACCTGGTTCAAGCGCTTCTCACGACCCGAGAATCTGATGGAGAGCAAATCCTCTGGGTTGGAACCCGCCACGGTCTCGCTCGATTCGGAGACGGTCAATGGAGCCGATTCACGCCCGCTGATGGACTCCCTCACCAATCAATTCTTTCCCTCACTCAGACGATCGAATCCAACGGCCGCGCGAGGTTGTGGGCCGGGACCTTCAACGGTCTGACCTTTCACGATGGGCAGAAATGGCAAACAATCGAACCCTCCCCAGGACTGCTCAACAACTCCGTCCAGTGCCTACACGAACACCGGGCCGACGACGGCCGCCGAACACTGTGGGCCGGAACCGACGGCGGAGGCCTCACAATCCTGGATCTCGACAATGGCGCAAAGGTGCTCTTCTCCCTGACCGACAGTACCCAGCCCGCTCTTCCGAACAACGTGATCTCAGAGATCGTCGAAGATCGATTCGGCCGAATTTATTGCCTGACCAACGGCGGGGTCGCGCGCCTCACGATGGTTGGACCGAACTCCGGGCGAGCAACCGACTATGAAATCCTGACCTATTCGATGGAAGACGGACTGCCTCTGAACGAGGGCAACCGTGGAGCGGCAATCGTCGATCGTTCGGGGAAAGTATGGGTCGGTACGGTCGGCGGCGCAGCCGTCATCGACCCGAGAATTGAACAACCCGATCAGACCAACGACCCACTGATCCTCGAAGCCCGACCCGGTTCGGACCCCACCGAACTCCTTTCATCAGGAGTCGACCTCAGCTTCAGCAAGAAGCACATCGTCTTTTCCTACGCGCTTCTTTCCTTTTTTCATGAAGACAGGACCAGGTTCAAAACACAGCTGGTCGGTCTTCCCGGCAGCCTGTCCCCGTGGACCACTGACACCAAAACCGACTACAGAGCGCTTTCGAGCGGCCACTATATCTTCCGAGTCTGGGGCCGAGATGCGGCCGGAAATACCAGCGACCCACTGGAATTTGCCTTCTCCGTCCTGCCACCCCCATGGCAGACCTGGTGGGCCTATGCACTGATGATGGCGTTCGCCACATTAGGCGTCTCTCTCATACTCAGGGCTAGAATCCGAGCTATCCGCGAGCGTGAACGCCGCCTCTCGAAGCTTGTGGAAGCACGGACTCGCCGGCTCACGGAAGCGAACCAACTGCTGGTCGAACTCTCCTATGCCGATTCCCTCACCGGCGTCGGCAACCGACGACGTTTTGACGAACTCTATGTCGCAGAGTGGCGCCGAGCCATCCGAGCCGGGCAACCCCTGTCCCTGATCATCTTCGATGTTGACCTTCTCAAGGTCTACAACGACACTTTCGGCCACGCCAAGGGCGATGAATGCCTCAAGGCTGTGGCCGCCGCAGTGGCTGATTCTCTCCCCCGGGCCGGGGATACGGTTTCTCGCTTCGGTGGAGATGAGTTTGCCGTCATTCTCCCCGGCACGAAAACGCAGGGCGCCGTAATAGTTGCAGAAAACCTGAGACGCGCAGTGGCCGGCATCAAGCTGAAACGAGGCGGCGCCGTTGCCGAATCATTTATTACAGTCACCTGCGGTGTCGGAACCCAGATCCCGACCGAGGCTGACGACCCGAATCATCTCATCGACATCACTGACAAAGCGCTCTATTTGGCCAAAAACGAAGGAAGAAATCGGGTCGGCACAGCTCAGGCTAGGAGGGTGTAGGGCATTGACGGCGGATGGATTTCGGAGGGTCGTGAAGTGTCATTTGAGGCGCATTCGACGCGCAGTACTCCCTGTACGGGCCGAGGATTCAACAAAGAAGGGCCTTCACGACACCCGAAAGGCGCCGTTGATTCAATGCCCTACAGGCTCCTAGCCTTTGACGACCCAGCCCTTGGCTCTCAGGAGGTCACGTAGTTTTTCTCGATGATCCCCCTGAATCTCGACGTGATTCTGTCCGGCGG
>JAIOSJ010000360.1 GCA_021107705.1 Thermoanaerobaculales bacterium
CGATCTCCACCTATACGCCCGAAACCCTCTTCCACTACATCAACGGACACGCCGAGGTTTACCTCGCCTATGACCTGCGGGCATCGATCGCCCAACGTTACCTGGGTCCCGAGGACATGGACGACATTGTGGTTGACGTGTTCGAGCTGGCGACTCCGGCCGATGCTTACGGGGTTTTCACCCATGACCAGGATGGCGAAGACATTCAGATCGGCCAAGGTGCACTCTTCCGCTACGGCTGGCTGTCGTTCTGGAAGGGGCCTTTCTTCGTTTCGATCTACGCCGAAGGCGAGAGTGACGAGGCCCGTTACGCGGTACTCGATCTGGGACAGGTAATCGCCGCGGCCATCCCGGCGGAGGGTCCGCTACCGACGATTGTGCAACATCTGCCGGTCCGCGGGCTCCAGCCGAGATCGGTGCGCTACCTGCACCATCCGAACATCCTGGCCACCCACCGGCACGTGAGCACCGAGAACCTGCTCCAGCTCGGGACCGAAGCCGTGGCCGCACTGGGCCGTTACCGACACGAGGACGAGACGGCCCATTTGCTGCTCGTAAGCTATTCGAACCCGGCCACAGCGGCGCAAGCATCGGAGGCTTTCAAAGAGGCATTCCTCGGTGGAGACAAGGTTCCACGGCAGAACGCCGACGGTTGGTATGCCATGCGCCACCTGTCCGGGGATGACGAGGTACTGGCCTTCGTCCTCGGCGCCGGATCAGCAGAAATGGCCGGAGCCGTTCTCGGCGATGCCGAGGATGTGGCAAATGGAGGATCGCAATGACCAAGACGAGTGGCACGATCAGCCGACGCGCTTTCATGGGAACGGCCGCCGGTGCGGCCGCTGCCGGTGTAATCGGAACCTCTGGCCATACTGAGCCCAAAGACTCCCCCACCCCTCCATCCAGCCGCGTGGTGCTGATTCGGCGGCGTGAGGTCTTTGGCGAGGACGGCGCTGTTCAGGCCAAGGTGTTACACCGCATGCTCAACGAGGCGGTAACCGCCCTGCTGCAAACCGAGAATTCCACCGCCGCCTGGAAGAGGCTCGTGCGCCCCGACGACGTGGTCGGCATCAAGAGCAACATTTGGAAGAACCTCGCCACACCCCCGGCGCTGGAACAGGCGATCCGCGCGGAGGTCGAGTCCGTGGGCGTGGACCCCGGCAACGTTTCGGTGGACGACCGGAATGTCCTCTCGAATCCTGTTTTTAAACGTGCCACGGCTCTGATCAATGTTCGTCCGATGCGCATCCACCATTGGTCCGGCCTCGGCACCTGCCTCAAGAACCTCATCATGTTCGTGCCGCGCCCCTGGGAGTACCACGGCGATTCCTGCGCGTCGCTTGGAGGACTGTGGCAGCTACCCGCAATCAAGGACAAAGTTCGACTCAACATCCTGGTCATGCTGACACCCCAGTTTCACGGCATCGGCCCGCACAGCTTTTCCAAGCGATTTGTGTGGCCCTACGGCGGCCTCATCGTCGGCATCGAGCCGGCCCCGGTGGATGCCACCGGCGCGCGCATCATTCAAGCGCAGCGAAATCTCTTCTTCGGCGAGGAGCGGCCGATCAGTCCACCGGCCCACCACATCGAGGTGGCCGGCCGACAGTACGGCCTCGGCGCAACCGACTCGGGAGCCATCGAACTCGTGCGTCTCGGGGATGAGAAAGGTGCGCTGATCTAAGGCGCGCTGAGCTAACCCGCGCTTCTCACCGGCCTTCCGACTCATCGTAGTAGCTGACCTTGCAGCCGCAGCCATCCCACATACGCTCGTAGGTTTCCATGCGGTGTTCCAGAAATTGCTCTGCTGCCTGCCGAGACGCCAGTCGGCGAACCAGAATCTCGCCCTCCGTCGTCTGCTCCTGGACCACGATTTGACCATCGAGATCCAGGATCCTGATCCATCCCGCCACGCAGGTATCATCAGCCCGGATTGTCTCAGACAGGTCGAGGAGCATCGGGAGATCCTCTTCGCCGAGAGCAATGATGGCCTGAGTTTCGATCTGCTTCAGGAGTTCGCGTGCTTCCATCAGCTGCAGTGAGGCCCCGAGCCATGAGAGCTGTTCCCATGATCGCAGCTTGACTGTCCGGTCTGCAGGCGCCCGTCAAGATAGGACTCGACGATCTCCCGCGGCGCCAGAGAGGGCGCGCCCAAGATCACCTCGATCTCGCTCCTTTGAAACAGCTGGATTGCCCGCGGACCCATGCCGCCCGTTATCACGACATTGCCAACCTGTTGAGCGATCCACGCCGGGAGAACTCCCGGTTCATGAACCGGGGGGACCATGCTTTTCTCGTCGACAATCTCGCGCGTCTGATCTTCAATTTCAAAGAAAGCGTATGCCTGACATCGGCCGAAGTGTTGACTGAGCAGGTTTTCGTTGACAGGTATTGCGATGATCATTGACGTGCCTCCTGTTGAAGGTCTGAGGATGTCTTTTGCCTTTGGCTTTCAGGCTGTCCATCGAGAGTGACCATGAGCCGATTTTGAATATGACGAAGAGCCTGACCGACAACGTTCTCCGCATCGATCGGAAGAACACCCAGTCGCTGAGCCCTCGGTACGGCTTCATCATAGGGAATCTCACCAAGCACTTCAACGTCCTGTCCAACGAGATCTGCACGCAATTCCCGGACCAGCGACGGATTCAGATCGGCCTTGTTGATGACGACTGCGGCTTGGATACCGAAATGTCGCGCCAGGGCCAGCACCCGATTGAGGTCGGAGATACCAGGAGGAGTAGGCTCGGTCACCAGGAGGACGAGGTCGACGCCGGTCACGGCGGAAATCACCGGGCACCCGGTTCCCGGCGGTCCGTCGATGAGCAGAATATCTGCACCGATCTCCTCCGCCTTCGCGGCAGCCACGGAACGAACATGCGTCACGAGCCGGCCTGAGTTCTCTCCACTGACGCCGAGATGAGCGAACACCAACGGACCCGTGTCGGCAGTGGTCAGCGTCCATTCACCGGTCACATCATCGTGCATGGAGAGCGCTTTCTCCGGACAGACGATGGTACAGACGGCACACCCTTCACAGCTCATTTCCTTGACCTGGACACACGAGCCGTCGTCGGTTTCAATCATTTGAAGAGCATCAAAACGACAATGTTCGATGCACAAGCCGCAGCCGTTACATGCCTCAGGGTCCACCTCCACCATCTCTCCACCGATGAATGGTATGGCTGGTGCAGCCTTCGGATGAAGGAGCAGGGAGAGGTTGGAAGCATCAACATCGGCATCGGCCAGAACGACTCGTTGATCCATTTGATGCGTAATTTTGGCGAGCGAAGCGACCACGGTCGTCTTTCCCGTTCCGCCCTTACCGCTGATGACGACTACCGTCTTCATGCCGCCGTCTCCCGTGTCAGGGACCTCAATTGGGATTTCAGAAGAGCAAAAGCACTACGAAATTCCGGTGCGGATTCGACGAGTGGTCGGGAACGAGCATAACCCTCGGCAACCTTCAGGATATGGGGGATTTCAAGCAGAATCGGGATATCTTCGCTTCGAGCAAAATCCCGCACCTCGTCGGCGCCCCAGTCCGCCCGATTCACCAGAATTGCAGCCGGACGACGAATTTCCTTGAGAGCCCTGACGGCGAGGTTCAGGTCGTGCAAACCAAAGGGGGTCGGTTCGGTCACAAGCAAGACGACATCGGCAGCCTCCGCGACCTCGATCATTGAACACGAGGTGCCGGGAGGCGAGTCAAGAATGACATCACCCTGATCCCCCGAATGACGCAGAACTTCCTCAATGATCGGAATTGGATGGGCCTCGCCCTCGTCGAGTTCCCCTTGAACGAAAGGAATATGATCTCGCCGCCCGAAGCGAACCTCGCCAATCCGCCGATTTTCTTCATAGATCGCGCCGGTAGGACACACGAGCCGGCATCCTCCGCACGAATGGCAGAGTTGCTCGAAAACCATCCATTTACGTGGCAACACCGCGAGGGCATTGGATCGACAAAAGTCGGCACATTCGCCACAGAGATTACAGTCGATCTCATTTACCCGCGGCACCGTCACCGTTACCGGTCTGCTCTCTTCGATTGTCGGGTGGAGCAAGAGGTGAGCGTTGGGGCCTTCGACATCGCAGTCCAGGAAGGTCGGATTCTCCCAGACCAGCGCCAACGAGGTGGCGATGATCGTCTTGCCCGTCCCCCCCTTTCCGCTTGCTACAGCAATCTTCACCCTGACCAGCCGGAGGCGGCGTTGGCGTTTTCGAGTCTCGTCAGACTGTCGTTCTTCCAAGCCTCGTAGGCTTCGGAAACTGTACCACCGACGATCGAGAACACTTCGACCTCGGCAGCCCGCAATAACTCGAAGGCTTTGGGTCCGCAGTTGGCGGTGAGAAGAACTTCAGCCCCTCCCCGCGAAACCGCCTGTGCGGCCTGGGTACCGGCCCCGTGCCCTGCCGTTGCGGCCAGATTGGGCCGGCTTTCCGCCTCGCCCGTCTCACTGTCGATGAAGACCATGAAGGGCGCCCGCCCGAACCGACTGTCAACCGGTGCATTCAATCCTTCTGAAGAAGCTGTCACACATATTTTCATTGTATTTCCTCTTTGCCCGCCAAATCGCGGGAGTAATATTCAGTACCCAGAAGCGTGTAGGGCATTGTTGACGAGAAGACCGGTTAACTCTTTTCCACCTTCTCTAGGCGCTGCTTCATCTCCGCGAGTTCCTGCTCCAGCATTTCAGATTTCCGTTGGAGAGCGATCGCCTCCTCTGACGTCGGTTCGGCCCCCCATGCGCCTAATCGTCTCCCCATTCCTCGGCCTCCTCCACCGAATCCACGACCCATTCCGCGCCCCCAGCCCATGCCACGCCCAACGGCGTTCGCGCCACCCATCTCGTCAACTCCGCGGCACAACCCGAGGCCTCTCCCAGTCATAGGACCTTGTCCCTGCGGTCCAGTTCGATCTCTTCCAGGCATTTCATACCTCCTTGGATTTGAGGGTGATCAGATCTCTATTGATCCTCATCGCCCTCTTTCAAATATAAACATATGCCCAAAATTGTTTTCTGTCAACCCTCTCTTTCTCGGACGGGGTGACGAACCAGGTGAAGAGGAGTAGGATGTCGCTCGCCGCGGGGCTGGGAGGGTCGAGTTCATAAGTGACAGGCGCCCCAGTTCCGCCGACCGGAGGCCCGATGGCTGATCAATGCTTGCCCGAGAAGTTCAGCGGCCCTTTTACCCTGCGAGAAGATTTCTCCGACCCCTCGCTCGATGACTGGCGAGAGGCCGCGGAGAAAAGCCTCAAGGGAAAGACTCTTGAGAAATTGAAAAGGCGAATTGCAGACGATGTCTGGACGCAGGCCCTTTTCACCGACGAGGACCATAGCCCGGTGCCCGGTCTCCCGGGACATTTCCCCTTCACCCGGGGGGCGTCCTCTTCGAGGAGTCGTGGATGGGAGGCCTGCCAGTTCTTCGACTTCCCAGACCCGGAGGTGGTGGCGCAACAGCTTGCAGCCGAAACCCTCCGTGGCGCCGACGGAGCATGGCTCCGATTCGCCACACCGGTCCGCCGCGGCATCGCACCCGACAACCCAGAAGCTGAGGAATTCAATGACAGCGGACTTCTGGCTTTCTCCGTTCGAGACATGGATCTCCTTTTGTCTGGAGTTCACGTCGGGAACACATCGATCCATCTCGATGGCGGAGGAAACGGCTTTGCGGTCGCAGCCGCATTCATCGCCGCAACAGACCGACAGGGCATTGATCTTGAGGAAGTCAAAGGATCATTCAACATAGATCCGTTGGGAAGCTTGGCCGCGGATGGAGAAGCGGTTTACGGTCTTGACCGTACCTTCGAGTTAATGACGGCACTCACCACTTGGTGTTTGGAAAACACTCCAGGGATGAGAACCGTCTCGGTTTCCAGTGTGCCCTATCATCTTGCGGGCGCAAATCCCGTTCAGGAATTGGCTCTCGCCCTGGCCACCGGCATCGACTACCTTCGCGTTCTTGAAAAGGGCGGCATGAATCCGGCAGACGCCCATTCTCAGTTACGTTTTGTGTTTCCGATCGGTCGCAACCTCTTCGTTGAAGCCTCAAAGATCCGTGCCTTCCGGAAACTCTGGTCGACGGCGGTGAATGCCTGCGGCGTCCCCGAGAGCGATAGTGCGCCGTTGATTCATGCCCTGTCTTCCGAGCGAACCACCACGAAACGAGATCCCTGGGTCAACCTGCTCAGAGCGACCATCGCCACTTTTGCGGCATCCATCGGCGGTGCAGACGTCGTTACCGTACTGCCCTTCGACTCGAGAATAGGCCCCTCCGACGATCTCGGCCGTCGTCTCGCCGTCAACACGCACACGATCTTGCGTGAAGAGTCTCACCTCGACCACGTTCTCGACCCCGCCGGGGGCTCCTGGTTTGTCGAAAAGCTCACCAACGAACTCGTAGAGACATCATGGGCCCTTTTCCAAGAAATCGAGAGTCACGGCGGAATTCGACACCTTTTGGTCGAGGGTACGCTCGCAGACACCCTGTCGGGCTCAGTGGAGAGCCGACGCCGCAACATCGCCAGCCGAAGGGAACCCGTCACCGGCGTCAGCACCTGGCCGAACCTGGTTGAAGAGGCCGTCGAAAGAACCTCTCCTGACATCTCCGGAATTCTGCAGAGGGCAACAACAGCCCTCGAAACTCTTCACTCCCTTTCGAATCCCGAGCCCTTGCTGGATCGACTTTCCCACCTGCTTCCTTCCTCCGATCCTGAGAACGCCGCCGACATCATCGAAGCCGCTGTGGAAGCCGCCGACGCCGGCGCCTCAACGGCACAGCTGGCCATCGCGTTGCAGACCGGATCCCGTCCGACCAGGCGTGCTCCCCTCCCCCGCCTGTACGACGCGGCGGAGTATGAAACACTGCGCGACGCCTCCGATTTGCTCATGGCGAAGAAAGGCGTGAGACCACAGGTCTTCCTCGCAACAATGGGGCCGATCTCCGAGCACAAGGCGAGGGCAACCTTCGCCAAGAACTTTTTTGAGGCCGGAGGGATCGAGGTCTTGGAGGAGGGCGAGTTTCCTGACGTTGACTCCGCCGTGGAGGCTTTTGCGGCCTCCCAGACCGCCTTTGCCTGCATCTGCTCCTCCGATTCCCGTTATCCCGATGTAGCCCCTGATCTGGCATCCGGGCTTAAAAGGAAAGGAGCGCAAAAGGTCTTCCTGGCCGGGAGACCCGGAGAGTTCGAAGAGATGTGGCGGGCCGCCGGAATCGACAGTTTCATCTATGTGGGATGCGACGTACTTGCCGAGCTCCGGTCGATATACGACGTTGAGGGAGTTGCATCATGAGTCGAATTCCTGACTTCTCCACCCTGGATCTCTCCTTTCAAGCGCAACCAACAGCCGGGATCGGCCAACCCGCCATCCCGGATGCCGTCTGGGACACGCCTGAGGGCATCAAGGTCCGAAGCCTCTACACCGAGGCCGATCTGAAGGGTCTCGAGCATCTTCATTCCCTGTCTGGATTTCCGCCTTTTGTGCGTGGACCCTACCCCACAATGTATGCCAGTCGCCCGTGGACGATCCGCCAATACGCCGGCTTCTCGACCGCCGAGGAATCAAACGCTTTCTACAAGAGAAATCTCGCCGCCGGTCAGAAGGGCCTCTCAATCGCCTTCGACTTGGCGACCCACCGAGGGTATGACTCCGACAACCCACGGGTACGCGGTGACGTCGGGATGGCCGGGGTGGCCATCGACTCGATCCTCGACATGAGGGTCCTCTTTGACGGCATTCCCCTGGACCAGGTCTCAGTGTCCATGACCATGAACGGCGCGGTCCTCCCGATCTTGGCCCTCTACATCGTTGCGGCCGAAGAGCAAGGCGTAAGACCGGCGATGCTGGCGGGAACCATCCAAAACGACATCCTCAAAGAGTTCATGGTTCGAAACACCTATATTTACCCGCCGGCCCCTTCGGTCCGAATCATCGGCGACATTTTCCGACACACCGCGGAAAACATGCCTCGTTTCAACTCGATCTCCATCTCCGGCTACCACATGCAGGAGGCCGGTGCGACCCTCGATTTGGAAATGGGATATACGCTTGCCGACGGGATTGAATATCTCAGAACGGGAATCAACGCCGGGCTCGAGGTGGACGCCTTTGCGCCACGAATCTCCTTTTTCTGGGCCATCGGCATGAACACATTCATGGAAATCGCCAAGTTACGTGCGGCACGACTGCTGTGGGCCAAAATCACCAAGAATTTCGGCGCCTCGAACGCCAAATCAATGGCCCTGCGCACTCACTCCCAGACTTCGGGCTGGTCACTCACGGCGCAGGATCCTTATAACAACGTGATCCGTACCTATGTCGAGGCGATGGCGGCAGCCATGGGCCATACCCAGAGCCTCCACACCAATTCCCTCGACGAGGCGCTGGCGCTGCCGACTGATTTCTCAGCCCGTATCGCCCGCAACACCCAGATTCAACTCCAAGAGGAATCAGGTATTTGTGATGTCGCCGATCCCTGGGGAGGTTCGTACTACGTCGAAAAACTCACCCATGACATCGCCCAGAAGGCGTGGCGCCACATCGTCGAGATCGAAGAGATGGGCGGCATGGCGAAGGCTCTCGAAAGCGGCCTGCCCAAGATGCGGATCGAAGAGGCGGCGGCCCGCACTCAGGCGCGAATCGACTCCGGCCGCCAGACCATCGTCGGCCTCAACCGATTTGCCCTCGAACACGAAGACGAACTCGAGGTGCTCAAGGTCGACAACTCGGCGGTATACCAGGCACAGGTTGCTCGGCTGAAAAGGCTTCGTGAGGAGCGATCTCAGGCCGAAGTCTCTACGAAAATCGATGCGCTCACCTACTGTGCCGAGACCGGAGAGGGTAATCTATTGACGCTGGCCGTCGATGCCGCAAGGGCCAAGGCCACCGTCGGCGAGATGTCGGACGCCCTGGAAAAGATCTTCGGTCGCCACCGTGCCGACATCCGGTCCATCAGCGGCATCTACCGGCAGGAAGCAGGGGAGGATATGAGCGAAATGACCGAGGCCCACCGCCTCGCAGACGAGGTCGCCGAAACCGAGGGACGCCGACCGAGAATCCTGGTGGCCAAGATGGGCCAGGACGGCCACGACCGCGGTCAGAAGGTGATCGCGACCGCCTTCGCCGATCTCGGTTTCGACGTCGATGTCGGGCCGATGTTCACGACCCCGGAAGAGACCGCCCGTCAGGCCGTTGAAAACGATGTCCACATAGTCGGAGTCTCGTCCCTTGCTGCGGGACACCTCACGCTGGTACCGCAACTGAAGTCCGAACTCGAGAAGCTCGGTCGCAGCGACATTCTCATCGTCGTCGGCGGAGTCATTCCCCCTCAGGATTACGAGGCCCTCCACAAATGTGGAACGACCCATATTTTCGGGCCCGGGACCAATATTGCCGAGGCGGCCGTGGAATTGCTCAGAGACCTGAAGAACCGGCTGAAGTAAGGATATGAACGGTTAACCCGTACTCCTGAGAAACTCCCTGCGTTTGTGGTCGGGTCAAGTCCCGTAGCTCGAGATTCTTTCCGAAAGACCGAGCCGGAGGCATGGTACGGTTATGCACCATGAATATGGCGGACTTAACAATTACGGATTTTCTCGACGGTATTCGAGCACGTGATCGGGCGGTACTCGGTAGAGCAATTACGTTGGTCGAGAGCAATAGACCGGAACACCACAAAAAGGCTCAGGAACTTCTGACTACTTTGTTGCCCGACACCGGCGGCGCCCATCGAGTCGGAATATCCGGAGTGCCTGGGGTCGGCAAGAGCACCTTCATCGAGAGCTTCGGCTCCCGCTTGGTCGATGACGGTCACACAGTAGCCGTTCTGGCCGTCGATCCCTCCTCCAGTCGTTCAAAGGGCTCCATCCTCGGAGACAAGACCCGGATGGAACGTCTGTCCTCCCTTGACGGCGCCTTCATTCGACCCTCCCCTACCGGCGGCTCTCTAGGAGGAGTGGGGCGAAAGACCCGAGAAACCATCCTCCTCTGTGAGGCGGCCGGCTTCGACATCGTACTTGTGGAGACGGTGGGGGTCGGCCAGTCGGAGACCCTGGTCGCCGACATGGTCGATGTTTTTCTGGTCCTCATGCTGTCGGGCGCCGGTGACGAACTCCAGGGAATCAAACGCGGCATCCTGGAGTTGGCCGACATCATCGCCGTCAACAAGGCCGATGGCGACAATCTCCTGGCGGCCCAAAGAGCACGCACCGAATACGAGGGGGCCCTCCGGATCTTTCGTCCACCGGGTCACACGCCCTGGGACCCCCAGGTTGTGACCTGTTCGGCCTCCAGCGGCGCAGGGCTGGGAGAGATCTGGGATCTCATCGAGGAACACCGCCGACGCTTTCGGGCCGGAGGACACCTGGAGACAATGCGCAGCCGCCAGAGGCTGCAATGGATGTGATCCATGATCGACGAGGGCGTGATGACGTCGGTCAGGCAACATCCGACCGTTGCTTCCGAACTGGCTGACCTCGAGAATGAAGTTTTGACCGGAAGAACCACTGCGACCGCCGCGGCCGAGATCGTTCTTTCACACTTCGGATCAGACCTTCTCCATCGCAGCCCGTGATACCCAGGTCGCCAACCATCGTGGAGTCAGCCTCAAGCTCTAGGAGGGTGTAGGGCATTGAATCAGCAGCGCCTTTCGGGTGTCGTGAAGGCCCTTTTTCGTTGA
>JAIOSJ010000040.1 GCA_021107705.1 Thermoanaerobaculales bacterium
CGCAGACGCCTACGAACAGCGGTACCGAAAACGCCTTGTCAAAAGCATGGAAAAACGCGCTAAGACACTGGGCCTTCGGCTCGTCCCACTCGAACCCAACCCGGTTGAAGTTTCTTGAGAGGTCGGGGTAGGATGACTGAAAATGCGGGTTCGGTGATCGCGTAGGATAGAAACTAGGAAGGAGTAACCCACGGTTTCCCGACGTGGTTCCGGTCCGGCATAATCCGGTGCTCCCAACGTTGTTGAACTTTGAAACACATGGCACCCGATCTGGTACCAGATCCAGGGGCGATAGAGAGCCCCGCCCATTCGAGAGCAATCTCTTGGACATCGAGTGTGTTGTTTGGGAGCGCGTGAGATATCAGCCCATCATCACCAGGCCGAAACATCTCCCGACTCGAAGCCGTCCGAGAAAAGCTCAGCCGACTCGAGGATGAAATCGATACCACCGGTCGTCTCCTCGGGTTCGGCGAGGATTGCGGTTCCCAAGGTTGGATCACAGTTGAGACCACACTCGATGTCTTCCCATAACTCATCGACCAGATTGTTGTAGTTGTGGGTCAAGAGGAAATAGTTTCCACCAGGCAAACTGCCAACGGAGAAGTTGCCGCTCTCGTCGCTGAATGCAACCGTGACCAGAACTCCCTGGTCGTCGAAAACGTGAACGTCACAATCGACGACAGGCGTCCCGGTCTGGGAAGCCACCGAGCCGGCAATAGCTCCTCCAAGACCCAACTGTATGGTCAGTGTGGCGGTCTGGCCCCCCGCAACCACGATCGGGGTTCCGTTCTCCGGCTCGCAGAAGTCCGCACAGGGAATGTCGTCGTAGATCTCATCAACCATCCAGTCACCCCAGGAGTCGGTGAGAACAAAATAGGTTCCCGCAGGTATGGCGCCCGAGTCGAAGTTACCGAATTCATCGACCATGGCATTGACGACCGGCATCCCCTCATCGTCAAGGATCAAGACGTCGGCGTTGGAGATCGGACTCCCCGAAGCCTCGTGGGTCACCGTGCCGTTGATCACGGCCCCGGTTCCGAGGGAAAAATCAATCCCCGAGGTGATCGCCGGCTGTATGACGGCAACCGGGGTGGCCAACGCGAAATCACAGTCCTCAATGCATGGAACATCGTCATACATTTCGGCCAGATAGCCCGCCCAACTGTAGGCCCTGAGGATGAAGTTGCCGGTCGGCAGGCCCGAGGCCCAGTAGACGCCTGAAGCATCGGCCAAAGCCGTCATAACGCGGCGTCCGTCTTCGGTGAAGACCTCGACCCCGGCATCATCGATCGGCAATCCGGTCGTGCCGTCGGTGATGACGCCTGTGATCCACCCTCCTGGATCGAGGGCAAAGTCAATGCCGAAGGTCGTACCAGATGTCACGACGATCGGAGTACCGGCAACCGGGGAACATCCCGCATAACACGGGAGATCGTCATAGAGTTCATCGACATGACCCCACCAGTTGTCCGTCAGGGCAAAGTAGGTCCCCGGTGAGAGTCCCGCTTCGGTGACGTAGGCGCCGCCGGCGTCAGGTGTCGCCGAGGTAGTCCATCCGCCGCCGGCATCGTAGACGTCGATCCTCACCCGGTCGATCGGAGCGCCGTCACCGCTGGAGGTCACCACTCCCGCGATCTGGCCGCCGGCGGACAATGAAAAATCAATGCCCGTCGTTGTCGAGGCCAGGGTCACCGTGACGAGGTCACCCACGGTGATGTCGCAGGCAGCGGGGCACGGAATGTCGTCGTAGACTTCGTCGAAGTAGCCGGCGTCGTTTGAGGTCTGGACGAAGTAGTCTCCCACCGGGAGTCCCGTCGCCGAGAGGTAGTCGCCCGATGCCGAGGTCGTCCCAAGAGCAATCAGGGACTCCAATGTATCGTAGATCTTGACCTCCAGTCCCTCGATCGGTGTGGCCGTTGCCTCGTCGGTCACCGTCCCGGCGATCCGTCCCCCTGTCGACAGAACAAAATCGACGCCGGTGACATCCTGCCCGGCACCGACCGAAACCGGCGTACCTCCGAAGGGGTTACACCCTCCGGCACAGGGGATGTCGTCGTAGAGTTCGTCGATGAATCCCTCGCCGTTTTTCGTCCAAAGCAGGTAGGAGCCTGCCGTCAGTCCGTCGAAGGCATAGGCGCCGGCACCCTCGGTCGTCGTCAGGTTGAAATAGGTCCCGACGGTATTCAGAATCCGGACCTCGATGCCTTCGATGCCAGCGGCGCCCTCGGCCGTTACCGTTCCACTGATGCCGGTCGCCTGAAGAACGCAGGGCGACGAAAGCCATACTGCCAACGCAAGGGCGAGATGGGCTCCCCATGTTTTCGTTCTCATAACGAATCCCCCTTCAATCGTTCATTGTGTTCCCGGGAAATGATGCCTGTATTCAGTTTCTTCAGGAGGTGGACGAGGTCCCGCTCATTCCTGAAGGAATACTCGGTATCATCCTCGACGAGGTTGATCATTCCCCGCAAATCCGACGGATGGCCGGGATCGACCAGAAGACGGAGTACGCAGGATTGAATCTGTCTCATGATTCCCCCAAGAAATTCATTGGCTCAATCCGAAAACCAAGATACCGACGGGGACTGACAAATGACTGACAGCGGCTCTTGTCGCTCGAGGTGATGCCATGTGGAGGTGTGGATTTCTACAGAATTGAACGATAGTACTGCTGAAGATCCTGCTGAGGTTCGACTCCGAATTCTTCCTCAAGGCAACGACACAGTTTCTGATAGAGACGAATGGCGCCGGCCCGTTGGCCCAGGGCCAACAGGGCCTGCATCCCCATCAAGGTCGCGTTCTCCTGTCAGGGCTCCAATCTCAGCGCGATCAGGCATGCATCGAGTGAGGCTTCGGTATTCCCATTCTCCATCTCACCGACCGCAGTCTTCAATGCCGCGTGAACGGCACGCTGTTTCAGGGAACCCCGAGATCATCGGGATCGACATTCCCACAAACATCGTGCTCTTCGAGTACGACCAGCTTCCGGTCGTTCCGGACGCCTCACACATCATCCTCGAGGGTGGGCTCGAGTACCACAGCATCTCGACCGACAACAACTGCCTCACCCTCGTCGGCGTCGGCGTCGACGTCGACCCGGAGATCTTCGCCGACGGCTTCGAAAGTGGGGACACCGGCGCATGGTCGGGCGTGTACAGATGAGCGGTCAGCGCGCACTGTTTCTGAGCTTCGACCACGAAATTGTCGATGAAAGGCCATACTCTGTCATTAATGAGCCATGAACTACCAAAATGGGCCTCCAAACCACCAGCAATGCCATTTATTCACATAAATGTGACAGAGTATGCACACATGACAAAATGCAAAGTACTTGAACGAAACAACTTGGCTGAGCGCAACCGAATCCTGACGCGGTAGCGTTTGGTGTATGGGCTGGTTTTTTGGTTTCGCTACGGTACGTCGGGTAGGCTCTGGTCACTCGGGCAGCCGGCCAGTTGGCGTCTTGACTCTTGCCTGGATTCGAGAGACCCTAGAATAACCCCTCCACGCTGCGACAGGGAAGGAGCTTCCCGTGGTCGCAGAGTGCCCGTCCGGTGTTTACCGGTCGCGCAACCCGCGCACAACACCCCTATATCGGCTTGTCGAGGCGTACTTCGACGAGGTCAAGGGACAGTGGAAAGAACGCTTCGAACGAGGCCACGGTTTCTGGCGAGGCTTCGTTGATGAGCAGATCCGGCGCTACCTGGATTGCGGGTTCTTCGAGAACGGCTTCGCCCGCATCCGGTTGACGATCATCGGTGTGCGAAGGCCACCTCGGTTGGAGGTGTGCCTCGGGGCCCTTGATTTCGACCTGGGAGGGCTGAGGGTGGCCACAGCTCTTTTCTGGGGACTCAACTGCGGGGTCTTGGGTGACTCAGGTCGTGGTAGGCTCGTGGTGTGCGGAAAGGAAATTCCTATCCCCTCGACAACCTCGACGTCGCCCACTCTCTCTTCAAGCCAAGGCCCTGGTTTATGCCCGAGACTCGATCCGGCAGATGGCCGCCGAGCACGACAGCAATTACCTTCTTCAACCGGGCCGCTTCGACCCGACCTTCCGGGGTATTGACCGATTGTTCACTGGGGGACCATGAAACACCATTCGATAATCTCAAGACTTGTCTTCCTCGTCGGCGCCGCCGTGTTGACGGCCGGGAGCGCTTTCGGGCAGACCCCGTCAATCGCCGACGGGGATGACTGGACCCTCCCCGAGTGGGTAGAACCTCTTCCCGGAACGGGCTTCTTTTCTGAAGAACTCTCTCCCGACCATCATGTCAACATCAGGGTCGTTGACGTCAGTTGGCGGCAAGTCAATCCGGCGCCCGGGGTCTACTCGACCACCCGAACCGGTGAGGCTCAAGGTATGGAATTCCCGTCGCTGGAAGACCAGCTGGCTTCCGATGACCCCTTCTGGATGCGCATCTGGGCCAGCGGCGCCGACTGGGTGCCGGAGTGGGTCGTCACCGACTGCGGTCTGACCGAAACTTGGCCGGATTATGACGACCAGGAACACCTCCCGATCTGGTACGACTGCCTCTGGAACCACCTGATGACCCTCTGGCGCACGGTATTCATCGATTGGAACCTGCGAGCCGACCGACGGCTGGTGATGCTCTACGCACACGGGGCATTCACCTGGTGCGAATTCGATTTTGAGATCATCGAACAAGCCGCCGAGGGTGGCCTTTCCTTTGACGAATTCGACAGCTGGTTCCACCCGGCGATGGTTGAGATGGTCGACATCTTCAACGGCGACAACGATGACCCGACAGACGATTTCGCCCACAAGCTGGTCTACACCGGCGAGGACTATCCCTGGGGCCCCTGGGACGGCTCGGCCGACCTCCTGGCGCGCGATGCCGTCGAGGCAGGTCTCGGCATTCGGACTGGTATCACTGAGGTCTTCAATTTTCACCTCAACCACATTCCTGCCTACGGGACGACGATCGCTTCGGATGGTCACATGGTGACGGACGAGACCTGGCCTCTGCTGTCGGACGGCCGCACGATCGCGAGTGAGAACGAGTGTTACAACGCCTGCGGATATTCCACCTCCGACCCGTACTACGCCGTTGTGATGTCCAACCTCAAGGCCCTCCAGATGCGGGTCAACCGACTCTACGTCGTACCTTCCGACAGCTTCATGGACCAGTATCCGGAGCATTGGCAGTGGGTTCGACTCTCTCTTGGACACAATCCAAAAACCTCCCCTGATGCCTGGGTCGCTTTGCGCGAGGCCAAAGATCGGTACTGGGTCGACGACGACTCGCACAATTGGATTGACAAACCGTGGGTTCACAATCTGGAGCATTTCCTCGTGCAACGAGATATCGAGCCCGACGCCGTCAGCCGTCGGGGAACAGATGTGCGCTCCGGTGAGGTCGATCCGGAAAATGGCACGGCCTACGAGGGCCGCAGCACTGATCGGGCGGCCGGGCAAAACGCCCTGGCGTTCTTCGTTGACGACGCTTTCCTCTCCCAACCGGAAGGCAGCATCGAACTGAAAATTACCTATTCAGACACCGGCCGTGCACAGTGGATGGTTCAGTACCCGGGGACCGAGGGTGTTGTGCTTACCTCACCCGTCACCAATACCGACAGCGGCGCAATCCGAACGGCGACCTTCATCCTGGAACACTCAGATTTCGACGGATCTCTGACCGGTAATGCCGATCTTCGCATCGTCACGGACCTCGACGAGGTAGAAATTCGGTTCGTCCGCCTGGTCAAGATGTTGCCCCCGGAACCACCAACGGCCCGCCTGCCACGAGGCAGACGGTCTCCTTAGTCCTTCATCTATAAGAATAACGCAGTGTCCCTTTTAGATTGGGATTACGGACCCCTACGTTCGCTCCAGTTGGATCTTTTTCGGAGACCCCTCCATGAAGCTGAAATAGGGGTTTCAATGTAGAACAGATCGTCGATGGCAAGGGCCCGGTCTGGAGTCTCCCTCTGATAGGGCTTGAGTAAATCGTCAGGAACATCGGAAATAAAGGTGGGGCCGAAGCCCCACCTTGTACCGACAGACGAATGAGGACTCAGCGCCTCGGGATCAGTTCGAACAGCTTGAAGGCCGGAATGATCCACTGGACCCGGTCTGCGTGGGCGATGAATTCCAGGCGCATCCGACCAGACACTTCCGACAAAGACGCGGTAAGATCTCCGTGGAGATGGTCGATCGATGCCGAGAGCGCCAAGAATTCTGATCGAGGGTGGGTTGTACCACGTCTACAACCGCTTCGCGCGAGGCGAAGAGGTTTTTGCCGAATCAGAGGAAGCGATCGAGTTTCTCGACCTTCTCAGAGAACTCAAGAAGCGAGACGGTCTCCAGGTATTCGCGTGGAGCCTGCTTTCGAAGCATTTCCACCTTGCGGTTCGGACCTTCGCCGTACCGCTCTCCCGGACAATGCGGACCCTGCAGGGCGGATACAGCAAGGCGTTTAACCAGCGCTGGAGGAGAACCGGCCCGCTTTGGCAAAGTCGGTATCAAACGCGGTTGGTCAACGACCAGCAGTACATCGGGCAACTGATCATCTACATTCACCTGAATCCTGTCCGCTCCGGGTTGGTCGAAGACCCGATGAATCACGTATTCAGCGGCCATCGAGAAATGCTGGGCAATGTGCTCGGGAAACCCCCGGATGTCGTCAGCCGATGGGCTCGCAAAGGCGCTGAAAGAAGATTGTCGGATCCGGAGTTCGCCGAGGCCATCGATCAGCTTGATTCCTTTCTCGCGGGCCCTTTCCCTACTATTCCCAATGATCAGTAGACAAATATGTCGGAAGTGTCTGACCTGGCACGCATGCAGAATGTCACAACACCGGAAAGGCCGGGCCTGGCACTGATGCTGATGCCGGGCCTGGCACTGATGCTGATGTTGACACCGGGGCGTCC
>JAIOSJ010000029.1 GCA_021107705.1 Thermoanaerobaculales bacterium
CCCACCAAGCTGATCGAGGGGCAGCACTCCGGTCGTTCCTTCAACGATGGACGCGGTGTCCACGCCCAGGTTGAAGGAGTAGGTACTCAGCGTCATTCCCAGGTCCGTGTCCTTGTTGGTGGCCATGATCAGGATTTCCACATCCACCAGGACCTCGGCCTTGGCCTTGTCGTTGACTTGAATCAGCTTTTCGGCAATCGCCACTTTGTCCGCCGTATCGCGCAAGGTGATCGCGTTGAGTTGTTCGTTGGTGGCCAGACGCCGGGCCTCGATCAAGGAGCGTAACAATTTGTCGATGTCCTTGACCTCGGCATTGGAGAGGAAGAAGGTCTTGATGACCAGATCTTCGTATTCCCGCCGATTCTGCGGAGTATCCTCCGCCACAATGATGCTGTGCTCATCCAGAACCTTGTAAAAGTGACCGGCCGCCTGCAAAACGATCTCCAAAGCGCGTTCGGCGTTGACGTCGTTGAGTTCCACCGACAGCTTGTCGTCCTTGAGCTTGGGGTCGAAGAGCACATTGAAACCGTATGCCTTGCCCAGGGCGGCGTAGATCTCCTTGATGGGTTTGGGCTGAGGAAAACGCAAGGTGATCGGTTCATCCGAGGTGGGATCCAGAATCGGCGGGTTGACCTTGGCCTCCGACGCCCTCTTCTTCATTTCAGCGAGAACTTCGGCGCCACCGGGACCCGCCAGCACCTCGATGTCCTTTTTGACTGACTCCAGAACCTGCTCGGAGAACTGATTCGCCGGATCCAACTGGACGGCCATCTGGAGTTCGTCGCGAGCCGAGTGCAGGCGTCCCATGTCACGCATGGTCAAACCCTTCGCCAAATGCTGCTGTGAAGCCTTCTGGCGCGCTCTCCTGAGCTGCATCTGGTATTCAATATTTCCAGGGTCTTCGGTCACCGCTTGGAGATAGTGGAAAACCGCAGCGTCCCAGTTCTTCTCGTGAACGGCCCTGGAACCATCGCGGGCGATGTCCTTGGCTGCAGAACAGCCCAGTGCCCCCACGAGGGCAAGAGCCACAACCAGGTTTCTCGATTTACTCTTCTGCCAACGGTACACGCGTTCTCTCCTTCTCGGGGAACCCGACAAATCCGATTACGACCGATTCAAGTCCAACTTCACGGACGATGAAGACTTCTTTCCCTTGTGCGCCCGGGAGGGTCCCTCCTTCGCAGGCGACGATGATCTCAGCACCGTCTTCGACCTTTTCCCTGAAGACCGCAACTCTTTTTTTCTCAGGCCCGAAATGGCCGAGGTACTCCATCTTGAACTCCGGCGGTCGAACCCAACCCACGGGTGTCGGGGTTGGAGTAGGACGTGGCGGAGGGGGGCGACGAGTCGGCTGAGGCCCCGGCGTCGGCCGCGGGGTGAGGTTCGGCGTCGGGGTCGGTCGTGGCCCGAAGACAAAAGGGTTCCGCCCCACGTCTTCCGCCACAACGCTGTCCTCGACCGGCTGCATCGAACGCAGGACCGGTAAATTGTGGGAGCGCCAGTCGAGGACCTGTTCACTGCGTCTTCCGGCGACCAGTCCATCGCCGCCAATGAGTCTCAAAACGTACCAAGCCGCAGCCACAACCAGAATTCCCAGGAGCACAGCGAGACGCTTCTGTTCAGGCTTCAATTGCTTCATGAAGCCTCCTCCAATTCAACCACATCCATTTCCAAGAGTTCAACCAATGCCCGCAGCTTCTCGGGCTCAGCATCGGCAAGGTAGGTGCTTACCTGGAGTTTGATGCCGAGAGCCTGGGACCGCGGATCCTCTTCACCCTGGAAACTGATGCTGTCGATGATCAGAAACTGAGGACTCGCCTTCAGGAGGATGAGCATCTGCCGCACCTGGTCATAGGTCCCTTCTACCGAGAATGAGATGCTGAACCGCGCACCACGTGTCTTTTTGTCGGCAGTCAGCCGATAAGAGAATCTTTCCGGCAGGAACCCCGAAGTACGGGCAGCGCCACCCACCTCACGGAGAACGCCCGTCATTCGCCTTTCAAACTGACCGAAGAGTTCGCTGTTGATTCGTTCCAACTCTTCACCCGTGTCCACGACCTGGTCGCGTTCCTCAACCGCTCGCGAATTGAGCTGCTCCACTCGTTGGACCTCCGCGCTCAATTCTTCAATATGTCCCTCGATAAGTCCCTGTCGCCCCATCGGCCCGGACATTTGCCATATGAGGACTCCGGCAGCAATGAGGCATAGAACCACGGCGATGACCCACGCCCATGCCAATCTTATCCAGGGAAGGAATCGCGAATTCATTGCGAGTCTCCTTCCGCCACGTAGCCGATCCGCATCTTGAAAAAGTACTCCACACCCATCCCTCCCTCGGGCCATTCCTCGGCACTCGGAATGGGCTCAAGGAAATGTGGGTCCGCAACAAGGCGGTCCAGAAAGTTGAGAAAACCTTCCCTGTCCTGCGAAACGGCAGTGACCGCCAGCTCCGCCTTACCGTCAGAAACCGATGGTGTGATCGAAACCAATCTCACCTGCCACGGCAAAACCTCGCCGAGGTGATCGAGCAATAAGGTCCATGAGAACTGGTGCTCAACAAGGACCTTGTTCACTGCATTCACGCGAATACCGAGAGATCGCCACGGCACTCTCTCGAGCACCTCCACATGTCCCCCGAGCTCCTCGGTCAAGGCCAGCTGCTGTGCCTGCAGCGCATCACGACGAACGATCAGTTCCGCGAGGGCCTGATTACTCGCGAGGTACATTCGAATATTCACGACCGTCAGCACCAAGGCAATCGAACCGGCAACAATGGTCAAGATCCAGACCGGCCTGGAATTGAGCCGAACACGCGAGGCGAGATTGGGTACGATCACGGCGCACCCCCTGCCAAAACCGCAGCAATCGGCGCCAACCGAGCCGAACCTACAAGCCCGGCCAGGGCCGGATCCGAACATGCGTCGCTCAGGAGGCCCCTGGTCTCTACGCCCTCCTGTGAGTTGAGCCAATCAGTCAGCCCGGCATTGGTCTCAGCATCGGCCGCACTGATAATGCAATCCAGAAGAGCGGTGATGCCCAATTGTTCCCGAATGTAGGTCAGACCCAGGCCCATTTCCCTCTCGACGCCCGGCAGGGCGCCGCCTGCGGTCGGCAGGAGTTTGGTGCGAATAAGGCGAATACCGGATCTGAAAATAACGAGCAGCGAGAGCATCGTCTCCTCCTGCTGGACCACCACTCTCGCAACTTCGCCGATGCCCGGAGCCAGAGAGAGGGCGAAGAGTCGCGGAAGAATGAGTCCCGGCCAAACTCCTATCGCCTCGAAAGCTCCTTCCAGGTCATTCATCGCTCTTCCCGGCGCCGTAATACAGAGAACCTGGCGACGATCCCCCCATGGCGGCTGCATCGCAGCCACCAGACGGATGTCCGAGGGAGCACCCGGCAAAAGCTTCTTGAGCCGCCAACGAACAACATCATCGAGGTCGGATTGTCGCCGGGGCAGGTCTTCTCCCTCCAGGAGAAAGGTACGAACCCAGGAAGTCGGAATAACGACCGCCGCACGACGCCCTCCGCCGGCTCGTTCCTTCAGAGGCGCCAAAACAGCGCCGAGTTGTTCTCGGTCAATCGCCTGAATTCCGACCGGCCCGACCTCGAAAAGGTCGGGCGGCAGTTCCGCTGCTCCACACCGGTCTTCCCCGCGACGGTTGCGATGCACGACGACCGCCATCCGTTGATCGATCTGCCAGACGGTGTCCGGGGGTGACGTGGAAATGAGTTTCCTGAAGTTCATTCGACGAATGTCACCTTGTTGATATCGCGCAGAGTCGTCTCTCCTGCGAAAACCTTCTGCAAAGCACTCTCTCGGAGGAAACGCATCCCTTCAGCCTTGGCTGCCCTCTTTATCTCGGCCGCCGGTCGGCGATCGAGAATGAGCTGCCGGATGTTGTCGGAAAGGTTGAGCAGCTCGGCAATGGCCAATCGCCCCCGAAAGCCGGTTCCGTTGCACTCGATACAACCAGCGCCTTCATAGAACACAAAATCGCGGTAGCGATCGGGTTCGAGACCCGAATCCTCGAGCAGCTCATCGCTCACCGTGCCTGATCTTTTGCAGTGCGGACAAATCTTGCGCACCAGCCGTTGTGCCAAGACGCAGTTGAGACAGGAAACAAAATTGTAAAGATCCACGTTCATGTTGAGGAATCGCCCGATCACGTCGACGACGTTGTTGGCGTGAACGGTCGTAGACACAAGATGACCGGTGAGAGCAGCCTGGACCGCAATTCCTGCGGTGTCCTCATCACGGATCTCTCCAACCATCACCTTGTCCGGGTCATGACGGAGAATGGACCGCAAACCTCGAGAGAAAGTAAGCCCCTTTTTCTCGTTGACCGGAATCTGGGTGATGCCGACGAGCTGGTATTCGACAGGATCTTCAATCGTAACGATCTTGTCTTCCGAACTTTGGATCTCCGACAAGCATGCGTAGAGGGTGGTGGTCTTCCCTGATCCGGTCGGCCCCGTGACCAGGACCATGCCGTAGGGTTCATGGATGAATTTGCGTAACTGGCGCCGTGTATCGTCCTCCAAGCCAAGAACCGACAGACTCAGGCTCTTGAACTCGGCGTTCGCGCTTTCCTTGTCCAGAATGCGGATGACCGCATCTTCACCGTGGACGGTGGGCATGATCGACACCCGAAAATCAATGGTCCTACCGGCGAATCGAACCTTGAATCGACCATCCTGAGGAATTCTCTTCTCCGCGATGTCCAACTCGGACATCACCTTGATACGGCTCGTGATGGTGGAGTGATGGCGTTTGTCAATGGCCTTCATCGCCTGATACAGCACGCCGTCGATTCGGTATTTGACCACCACCTCTCTTTCCTGGGTTTCAATATGGATGTCCGAAGCCCGCCGCTGAATGGCATTGAACAAGATCGTGTCAACGAGTCGGATGATCGGAGACTGATCGGTCGTAATACTGTCAATGGAAAGGACTTCCTCGCCATCCTCAGAATCCTGCACCAACTGGATCTGAAAACCCTCGCTGGCCTCATCCAACACCCTTTGAGTGCTCTCGGACTTCTCGAGGATGTCGGCGATCCGATCAGCCGGACCGACGACAACCTCCAACGGTCGCGCCAGCACCATCTCCACCTCGTTAAGGTCAATCAAATCCGTGGGTCTTGCCATCACGATCCGCAAAACTTCTCCCTCGAGAGCCTGCGGCAGGAACTGATAGTGCAGCATCATTTCAACCGGAATGGTGCGGAAGAGTTCGGCATCGACGTGGAACTCCTCAAGAGGGTCGAACGGCAACCCGAATCGCTCGGCGAGGGCCCGCGCTTCTTCGAGATGCTCGTTGCTCTCAGGCCCAACCTCTTGGTCGAGCATCTGCAGCGTTTGATCCAGAGTTCCTTCGTTTGCCACTTTCCTCACCCGATCTTCGTCACTAACGAGAGCAGGGGATAATACACCGCCAGGAGCAATCCACCCACGACCAAACCCATGAAAACCAGAATCATCGGCTCGAAAATTGTCACGATTCTCCCTAAGGCAAACTCAATTTCCTCGTCAAAGAAGTCGGAGGTGTGGTTCAACATCTCAGCCAACGCCCCGGTACCTTCCCCGACCCGAATCATCGCCAACGCCATTTCCGACGCCAGACCGGTGTCATCCACGGCATCCGAAAGAGGGCGACCCTCCTTGACCTCGTTGACACACCCGTGCAATACCTTCGAAACCCAGGCATTGTTCACCGATGTCGTCGCCGTTTCCAAAGCCGGCACCATCGGCGTTCCGCCACTGAGAAGAACCGCCATCGAACGGGAAAACTGAGACAACGCAAACCTGTGTGCCAGTTTCCCAACAAGCGGAAGACCAATCAACCACCTATTTGTGAGCAGGCGACCCTTCCGCGTCCGGCTCCATGCGCGAAAGGCTACCCATCCGGCCGCGATGCCCAAAACGAGCCAGAACCAATTGCCCTGAACGAACTCCGAAAGACCCAGCACGAAACGCGTAATCAGGGGCAATTCGCTGTCGAAAGACACGTAAAAACCGGAAAAACTCGGTATCACTTTGGCGACGAGAAGGATGATCAGGCCGACCGACATCACGACCAGCACCGCAGGATAGGTCAAAGACGCGATGATCTTCTTTCTGACCGTTTCCACCATGCGCTGGTATTCGACATATCGTTCGAGAACGCCCTCGATCTCCCCTGAGCCTTCACCGGCCCGCAGGCTGTTGCCATAAAGCCGGGGGAAGACATCTCCCAGGGAAAGGAAGGCGTCGGACAGAGCGATCCCCGTCGTCACCTGTTGGTGGACTTTGTCGAGCAAGGACCGAAAATGCGGTGATGTCTGTTGCCCCTTCAATAATTCCAGGCTCTGAGCCAGGGGAAGCCCCGCATGAAGAAGAGTCTTCAGCTGGGTGTTGAACATCATGAACTCCTGGCTCGGAACTTTCTCTCGCCCGCCGACGAACGGCAGACCAAAGCCCGAACGGGTCCGGGTGACATTGAAGACGTGGAAGCCCTCGCCTTCCAACTCCCGGCGTGCCGCTTGCTCCGAACCGGCCATACGCCGCCGTTCCACAACCACACCGTCCGGCGCCCCCAGTCGACAGAGATATTCCGGCACTATTTCGCCATTCCCGGTAACGCCTTGATGATAAGAACGATACCTCGAGAGCTGTTCTCCGCGCTTCCCGCGCCGATGAAAACCTCTTGATTCTCCGACAAGAGGACTTTCGTTCGAATGACTTCACGTACCGATTCGTCGTTGATCTGTTCCAAAACGAGAGGCTGGAGTTTGAGCCGGAGACTGTGATCGGGAAGACCGAAGGGATGATTCTCGAGCCTGTGATCGAGGGCGGTGACCCGAACGCGGAAATTTCCCCCCAGTTCGACCTCCGCGTCATCACCGGTCTCCCCCATAATCTCAGCCATGCCCAAAACCCGATAGGCCTTGAAGGGAAACATCTTTTTCAGGCGAGAATCGATCTCGCGCTCATCCGGCAGAGAGAAACCAACATGTGAGCCCTCAAGCAATTCGACACGAAGATGAAAAGCCTCCGGCGCCCGATCCATTCGATCGACCACCTCGGTGATATGACTGACGACCTCCGCCCTATCCCGAACGGTGACTCTCCCCTTTGCCGGAAAAACGGTAATGCTCCCCTCAGCACTGAGCAGGGGCTGGACCGCCGCGGAAACATCCACCGGCGCCGCATGCCGCAGGCTGAATACGTGAACCACCATGAGGGCATCATCGGCCCAAAGATGCGCAACCGAAAGCAGGGCCACCATCGCTATCACAAGGACGACACCTCGATTACTGCGGGTGACCATCCCGTTGTAGTCGTCCATTCCTGTGCCACCCCTACAAAATCCATTGGGTTTTTCCATGTACAATTTACAACTCCAGCCCTTCACTCACGACGAAGTACACCGCGGTGTTCTCATCCCCGGCATCGGTATATTGATAAATCCTGAGATTGTCGTCCAACATCTCCACTTCCACCTGCGGCGGTTCGGCCGTCTCAGCGGCGGCCTCAGCCTGCAGGGCTGCGCCGTTCGCCCCCACCGGAAAAACCGCGGGCGCCATCCGCCACAGCAGGCCCCCAGAGAGGGTCACCAACAGGGCGGCCGCTGCTGCGAGCCACCACCGCCGGGGCCCCACAAGCCTCCGTCGCAGCCTATCCTGGTTGATGAGGAGGGAAACCGCTTCGGTGCAGGCTCTCACCGCCCGTTCATCCACCTGTTCAGGGTGAACCGGAACCAACAGGAACGATGGATCTGCAGCGATTGCCGCCGAACGACAGGAAGAACAGGTTGAAAAGTGTTCGCGAAACACCAGACGCTCCGAGTCTTCCAAGCGTTCACTCAGATAGTCTTCAAGGCAAACCAGAAAAGTCCGGCAATCCATCTAATTCCTCCGTACGGCGGGCAGATACTCCGGGAATTGACCTTCAATCTCCGACCGAAGCACTTTGCGCGCCTGAAAGATGTGGTTTCGAACAGTCGTACTTGTACAACCGAGAACCTGGGCCACTTCATTTGTGTCAAGACCCTCGATCTCCCGCAAGACAAAAGCCGCCCGTTGCTGTGGGCTCAGAGCCGGCAGGACCTTTTCGAGGACGCGGTTCACGTCACCTTGATCGGTACGGTCCGATGTCGGCTCGTGATCCCCAACCAGCCGAAGTCGATGCTCCATCCCTGCCTGGTGAGCCCGAAGCCGGCTTTTTCGCGAGCGGATCAGATCGATGGCGACGTTTGTACCGATGCGGTAAAGCCAGGTGGCAAAACTCCATCGGGGGTCGTAACGATCGAGGCGCTGCCAGGCTTTCAGAAAAGCCATCTGAACGACGTCCCAGGCTTCGCTCTCGTCACAGAGAATGCGTGCCACAGCGCGATGGAGCCCGCCCGAATGCCGCTCCACCAAGAGGGCAAAAGCTCTCTCGTCACCGCCCCGCGCGTCACGCGCAAGGTCCCGGTCGTCTCTCGGCCCAGAATCTCCAGCGTTCGCCGTCACGACAGACAAAATCCCCTTCAACATATATTTCATCTCCGGGAGGTTTACGGAACATATCCGGCCGCCGTCTATCCCGGACTATTCAGCGACCTCAGGAGAGTTTACCCTGTGTATGGTCGCCTATTCGATTTTGCAAAGGATTTCTCATGAACATTACGATAAATTACTGCGTTGTTTGAAACTATTACCCTAGAGCCGCCGGTCTGGCGGCCGAGCTGAAACAACGATTTTCCACAGAAACCAAATTCATCAAGGGTGCAGGCGGAATCTTTGACGTTCGCGTGGACGGAGAACTCGTTTTCTCCAAACATGCGGTGAACCGCTTCCCCGAACCGGGGGAGGTGGAGAGCACCATCGCAGGAATGTTGAAGGACGGCTAATCACAGCCGCCGTCGATAGACGTTGCGTTCCAACATCTTCGAATACCCGCTCCAGGGCTCATCCGTCTCGCCGTCAGCTTCGATCGCTTCAAACATGCCCGCGAGTCGGGCGTCGAGATTGTCGATGGAATGAACCAGCATCGCTTCCGGAGTCTTCGGCCGTCGCGGAGAACCGTACTCATACTCCCCGTGATGCGCCAACAAGATATGAAGCAACTGGCGGCGAAGTTCGGCCGGGAATTCCTTCAGTTCACCAATCTGGCGATCCACATAGAGGACCTCAATGGCGATATGGCCGAGGAGGCGCCCGTCATCGGTGTATTCGATTGAATTCTTACCGCCCAACTCCCAAATCTTGCCGAGATCGTGCAGCATGACCCCAGCTACGACCAGGTCTTGATGGAGGCCGTAGTGCTCGGCCAACAGGCGCGCTGCGGCAGCCGCCGAAACCGTATGCTCGAGCAGTCCCGAACGGAATGCATGATGCATGGTCTTGGCCGCCGGCGCCACGCGAAACAACCGTTTCACCTCCGGGTCCGAGAAGATCCTGAAGAGAAGCTGTTTAAGATTCTGCTCTTTGACATCACCGATGAAAGCCTGGAGTTTCTGCCAGAGAATGGCTGGGTCCACCGAGGATGCCCGGACATAGAGACCGGCATCGACGACCTGAGGATCGATAGCCTCTGCCCGCCGCACCACCACTTGGGTCCGGCCCTGGTAACGCTGGACTTGGCCGCCGATGAGAATGACCGATCCCGGCTCACAGATCTTCGCCAAGTGTTCGACATTTTCCCAGGCGAGGGCCATGACCTCTCCGGTGCGGTCCCCGAGAGTCACAGCCAGGTAGTTGCCGCTGCCCCGCCTCTGACGAAGGTCCCGAGTCCGTACAACGAAGGTCTCTTCAATATCAGTTCCCGGTTTCAGGGTGTTAACCCATTTCCGCTCAGCCATCAACAACAACCCCGGCGAGAGCCATCGTCAAACGATCCTCGTACACTTCCACGAGGTATTCATCCTTGAGCCTTTCAATGAAATTGAGACGCTGTTCGTAGAATACCCGTTGGCTTTCGCGCCGTCCGATCTCCTCTTCCACCTCTTCGAAATTGCGGTAACCAGCCGGTATTCGCTTCACCAATCGCAGTACCTGGACACCACCTGGAGAAAGCGAGGGTTCGCTGAACTCACCCTCCTCGAGATTGTCCAGAAGGCTCTGCAATTCGTCTCGAAGATCCTGTTCAGGGATCGCCCCCAATTCCTGCACCTGAACTCCGGCGAGTGTGGTTTCAGCCTTGAGGTCCGCCCCATCCTTAACCCGTTGCAGCATCGCGGATGCTCTCCGCAAGACCTCATTCTCATCGGATCCGTCCTCAGCCGTGGGGAAAATCAACTGTTCGAGTTCGACTTTCGCCGGCACAGCGTATTTTTCCTTCTCGGCCTCGTACACACTCCGCAATTCCGCAGAAGTGATCTCGGCGCCTCGCATTTCGCCCTGCGCGGCTCGTTGGATCATAAATGACCTGCTGTAACGCTCTCGGAGCTTTTCCTCAGTCAGGCCGCTTTCCCTCAATGCCGCTGAAAAAGCAATCGGATCCTGGAGGTTATTTTCCTGTCGCAGACCGTCGATTGCCTCCTCGATTGCCTCTTCGTCGATAACGATTCCTTTTTGATTTGCCCGTTCAAGCAGAATCATTTCATCGACCATGGCACTCAAGTAGACTTCCGAATACTCTTTGAATTCCTCCTGATTCGGAGGCTTCGGCGCCTGGCGTATTTCCTGCTGAATTCGGGATCGAAACTCCTGGACCGTGAGGATATTGTCGTTAACCCGTACCAGAATGGCCTCGATCGTCTGGCGTTCGCCGGCCGCCAGCACACCTGCTGCGAGGAGTCCGACAACGAACCACCGTATCACCTTGATTTCATTTCCCATTAATCGCCTCCGCGAACTGTCCCTTGTATTCAAACCAAAGATTCTCCGAAAATACTTCCACACCGATCTCCTTCACAGCGCCCGTGATGCACCGACGAAGATGATCCCGACTCAACTGGTCCTCGAGACCACGGCGGATCTCCCGCTCAACTTGGTCCCGAGGAGGATGTCCGGACGCCCTGACCTCGAGTGCTTGAAACAGGTGAAACCCTCCAGGACCCTCCGTGGGCCTGGAGATTTCACCTTCGGCCAACGCGAAAATCACTTCCTCAATATCCTCGGGTTGAGTGCCCTGAACCACCCAGCCCAAATCACCACCACCCTCCGCGTTCGGCGCCCGGCTGAATTCTCTCGATACATCGATGAAATCATCCCCTGCCGACAGACGCCGGTAAGCCTCATCAGCCACCTCGGAATCTCCCAGGAGGAGTTGCCGCAACAGCACCTGTTTGGGAACGACTTCAGTCAACCGAATCTCGACGGCACGCCGGAAATCCTGAGGCGCCACCGTCGGGACCGGGCCGCAGTTCTCCTCGGAAAACCGCCGAACCGCGTTCCACCGCTGACCCGGATCAACGTCCTCCAGAAAATCCGACTCGTCCATGAGCAACGAAACGGCTGCCTGCTCCAAAAATTCGTCCAAAAGCCGCGAAGCAACCCTGGCGTCCGCATCCTGCCAGTCGGCGCCGGTAACAGCCTCAATATAGGCCTGAGCCCTTTCGAGTTCGATATTCTGCACGCCGACCCGCGCAATCACGTTGACCGGCACCCCACAACCACCGAACGAGATGACCGTGGAAAGAACGAAGGCGAAACGGACCAGACGCATGGCGCGCAGCCTATCATGGCTGCAGAAAATCGCCATTTCCGTATTTAACGAGTCAGAACGGGAGGTCGACGTTCAGCGTCGAATCGTCTATCGCGCCGAAGGGCTCTCGGCCAATCAGCGGCAAAAACGTCCAAGCTCACCACCACAGACTCAACCGCACTGATCGCGAGCGGTCTTGGCCGTCACATTTTTGGGATCGAGTTCCAACGCCCTCTGCAGACTTTCTTGAGCCGCATCACACTGCCCCTGCTGGACCAAAATGAAACCGACCAAGGCGTGAGCCTCTGCCGAATCCGGCGATGCAGTCACTACGTCCCGAGCCTTGGCCAATGCCTTGTCGAGCTTTCCGGCATCCAGAAGCATACGGGCAAAACGGATGTTTCGGCCCGCAGCTGCACCGTTCCCACCGAAATCAACACTCTTCGGCCGAAGGGCGGCCTTTAATTCTTCGTCATCGATCTCACCCAGAGTGTGGAGCAGATGAACCTGCACCGATCGCATGAAGTTGACTTTGGTGTAGGGCAGGTACGCGCGGAGATTACCCTCTCGATCAGCCACACCGATCGAAGGATAAAGCCGCACTCCGAGTTCTCCGTATAAAAGATCGCCCTTGTCGATGATTGTTTCCCACTCCAGTCCGGCCTCGCTCAGTGCCGAACGCATCGAATCTTCGCTGAATCGATCCGACACCACACCGATCCACCGCACCGGTTTTTCCACCATCTCTTTGCGGAGTTCCACCAGGTCCCGGAGCACCTCAAGGCTGTGCTCCTGTTCGGGGTGAATAAAGACAAAGGCACTGACCTGGTCCTCACTCAGCAGAGAACGCTCCACTCCGTCGAGGCCCGGAAGGGTTGGGTTCGGAAGAACCGAGCCGATGTCGACATTGGAAAACAACATCCCTGCAACGACAAGGACAGGGGCTATCCCGGAAATTACGCTGATCACGGTGTGACCGACCCGGCAGACACGACCTTTGTCCGGTCATAGCTCAAGGCGCCGTGGCAGGTCTTTTCGCATGTCCCGCCGTTGGCTTCCTTGGTGTAGTTGATTTTGAGGACCCAACCGGATTTCCCGTAGGGCACACCATCACGAATCAGATGGTCTTGAGGCGCAGCGTGAACCTCGTGGCAGGCTCGACAGGTCCTGCCCCGGTCAACCTTGTTCACATGCACAAAATGGAGGTTCTGCGCTCCGTCCCGGAAACCCGTGAGGGTTGTGGTGCTCTCGGCCGTGCCGACTTCCTCGTTATGACACGAGAAACAGAGCTCATAGTTCTTTGGGTCGAATGGTGCATAAAATTTCTCGGGGTACTCGGTCACCAGTAACCTGAAGAGGCTGCCGCCATGGGGCGTGTGACAGGCGCTGTAATCCCGCGCGGCGATTGGACCATGGACCACTGGGTTTGCGGCCAGGAGTTCGGCGAAATTCGTCAACTCTTTGCCGTTCTCATCGGTGATCCCCTTCTGGGAGTGACACTCCACGCACAGATCATAAGCGAGCCCATTGAGAAGATCGTCGACATCCGAGGCGTGGGGACTGTGG
>JAIOSJ010000289.1 GCA_021107705.1 Thermoanaerobaculales bacterium
ATACCGGTGTCCACGCTTCAGCCCAATTGGCCCACTTCGATCTTCCAGTCGTGATCCCGGCGAGGGGCATGCTCAAAAGCCTCAATAGCCGTCTCCCGGAAGCCATCCGAATCCGTCGAGTTGATCTCGTCCGTCCGACATTCCACGCGCAGAAATTCGCCCGCGCGAAACTCTATTCTTACCGAATTCGCTGGATGGACTGCCCGCCTGTCTCGCCCTGGACCATTCTCCGCTCGGCTATCCTGCGCCGGCCGGCCGACCTTCGGGACCTGCGCACGGCACTGGGGCGCCTTCAGGGAATTCATGACTGGGCCTCTTTTTCGGTCAACAACCCGGAGATCATCAACACCCGCCGACGGATTTTCTCCACCGGGATCAAAGAGAGCCGTCACGGAATCCGATTAGACTTCAAGGGTGATGGCTTTCTCCGCTACCAGGTCCGACGTATGGTTGGCGCCCTGCTCCAAGTTGCGTGGAGGCACCATGATCTCGAATGGTTCGAGAATTTGACGGCCCGACCCGCACCCGGCAGCGCGGTCTTCAACGCACCACCACGCGGACTGACTCTCGAAAAAATCTACCTCCGGACGCCATCGGTCGGAGGTCTCCCGGAACCAATCGGGGAAAGAGCGATGGTACACTCCCCAGCCTTGGAAAGGGACTGATTTGGACAAGGATGGTATTGCGCTCCCGGGCACACCGGAAAGGGATCTTTTGGAACTGGTCCTTCCGGATGAGCTGCCTCAACACGTTGCCATCATCATGGATGGCAACGGCCGCTGGGCGCAGGCTCGCAACCTCCCGCGGGTTGAAGGCCACCGCGCCGGTATCCGGGCAGTGAGGGCCTCGGTTGAAACCGCCGCACGGCTCGGAATACCAACGGTCACACTCTATGCGTTCTCGACCGAGAACTGGAAGAGGCCCGCTCTTGAAGTCAAGGCCTTATGGGGTCTGGCGAAAAATTTCATCGACGCCGAGCTCGACACTTTCAAGAGGAACAACCTCCGCTTCCGAACCATCGGTGATATCAGTCGACTCGACACGTCGGTTCAGCGCTATCTCAAACGGGCGATGACGGCCACGGCCGAATGTACCGGAACTCTCGTGCAGATTGCCTTGAACTACTCTGGGAGAAACGAAATCACCCGCATGATCAGAAATGCGGTGAATCGTGCCGCCGACGGCGATCTCCAGCCCGAATCGATCACCGAACAGTGGATCGATGACCATCTCGATACGGCGGGGACCCCCGATCCCGATCTCCTGATTCGAACCTCCGGCGAATTCCGTCTTTCCAACTTCCTGCTCTGGCAGGTGGCCTATTCAGAAATCTACATTTCACAGGTTTTGTGGCCGGATTTTGATGCTGCCGAGTTCCTCAAAGCTACTCTTTCTTATCAAAAGCGCGAACGCAGGTTCGGCGGTCTCTCATCCGAGCCAGCCGCCACCGCAGCCCCATCTGGAGAGTCCTCTGTTTAAACGTGAACTCTTTGCCTTTGTCGCCGGTCCGCTGGTACTCGCCGGGATCATTTGGGCTCCAAGTTGGGTGTTTGTTCTCATTCTCAGTGGGGTTGTTCTGGTCGCCGGCGACGAATTGCTGCGCATGGCACAGGGGGCCGGGGTGCGCTGTGGGCGGGTGATTCCCCTCCTGGCCCTCGCCCTTCTCCTCGGCACGGCCGCTTTCGCGGGTCCCATCGAACTTGCCGCGGGCGCCGCAGTCGTCATCCTGCTGCTCCCGGTCGTCCAACTGCTTCACCCGGACACTCCTCAGGGCGCACTCACGGGAATGGCGGTCGGTGTTTTTTCCGTTCTCTACCTTGGGTTCACTTGCGCCTCTCTCGGTTGGCTGCGGACGATGCCGACCGACTCGAACACGGGTGTCAAGGTCCTCCTTCTCTTTATGCTCTCGATCTGGATTGGTGATTCCGGCGCCTATTACGTGGGCAAGAATCTCGGCCGTCACCGCATGTCGCCTCGGGTCTCACCCAAGAAGACCTGGGAAGGGCTGGCAGGCGGAATTGTCGCCACCTTCATGGCCGCGGTGGTTTTCAATCTTTTGTTTCCTCTTCCTTTCGCCTGGTTCCACATCATGGCCATTGCCGGGATTCTTTCGGTTGCCGCGCCGGTGGGAGATCTCATCGAGTCCCTGTTCAAGCGAGATACCGGAGTCAAGGACTCGTCCTCACTCATTCCCGGTCATGGCGGCTTACTCGACCGAACCGACAGTCTGCTCTTCGCGGCGCCCCTCGTCCTTGCCTATCTGTTGGTTTCAGGCATCATCCAATGAAACGCCTCGCAGTTTTGGGCAGCACCGGGTCCATCGGCCGGTCGACTCTGTCCGTGGTCGAGTCTTTTCCCGGTCTTTTCGAGATCGAGGCGCTCGCCGCCGGCCGGAATCTCGAAATCCTACGCCCGCAGATTGCCCGCCACAGACCTTCGTTGGTGGCGGTCGCTCAACGTGAAGATGCCGTGGGTCTTGGCCGCGAGTTTCCGGACACAAAAATCACCTGGGGGTCCGACGGTCTGAACGAGATCGCCTGTGCCCCCAAGGCCGACACCGTTGTGGCTGCCCTCGTCGGTTCGATGGGCCTGCCCCCGACTCTTGCCGCCATCCGGGAGGGGCGTCACATTGCCCTGGCCAACAAGGAGACCCTGGTCGTTGCCGGCGATCTGGTCATGGCGGAGGCCTCCAGCGCCGGGGTACAGATCCTGCCCGTTGACAGTGAACACAATGCGATCCATCAGGCATTACGGGTCGGGCCGGCCGACAGCGTCAAGAAGCTCATCCTAACCGCTTCCGGCGGCCCTTTTCGCACCTGGGACAAGGGCCGGATTCACACCGCCACCATTTCCGAGACGCTGGCTCACCCGACCTGGAAGATGGGTCCAAAGATCTCTGTTGACTCGGCATCAATGATGAATAAGGGACCTGAAATAATCGAGGCCCATCCCCTCTTCGGGGTCCCGGAAGATCGGATTGACGTACTTGTCCACCCTCAGAGTCTGGTCCACTCCCTGGTGGAGTACATTGACGGAACCCTGATTGCGCAGCTCTCGGTAAACGATATGCGATTCCCCATTCTCTATGCGCTTGCGTGGCCCGATCGCCTCACATCACCCCTGCCGGCCCTCGACCTGGTCAAGGCCGCTCAACTAACCTTTGAGGCGCCCGATCCGGTGCGCTTCCCGGCCCTCCGTCTGGCACGGGAGGCACTCCGCGCCGGAGGCGAATTGCCGGCTGTATTGAACGCCGCCAACGAAGAGGCGGTTACTGCCTTTCTCCAGGGGAACTGTCCTTTCGGAGCCATCAGCGAAACCGTTGAGAAGATCATGGAGGCCTGGCTCAGCCGCAACCATCCTCTGGCGGGCCTTGAACAGGTTCTCGAAGCCGACACCCAAGCCCGACGCCTCGCTCGGAAAGAACTCGGTTTGGGCTGAGTTTTTCCGGGCCTGAATCACTCAGTTTAGGTTTGATTATGGACGGCCCGGAGGAAGAGTCCACTCTTGAGTGGTCCCAGTATGTATAATATGCGGATGGGCCTCGAAGGGCTTGAGTGTCCATGTTTTGTTCGTTGATAATGATGCGCTGGGCCTTTGGCCCTCGATAGCGGTGGTGTCGCAATGTTCGTAAGTATTCTCGCATTTTTCTTTGTCCTCGGTGTGCTCGTGGTCCTCCACGAGGCCGGGCATTTCCTCGTGGCGCGTTTTCTCGGTGCGCCGGTTGAAGTTTTTTCGGTCGGTTTCGGAAAGAGAATCTGGGGCTTTGAGCGAGGGGGAACCGATTATCGCCTGAGTATCGTTCCCTTTGGCGGCTATGTTCGGATCGTGGGTCTGGGTCCTGACGAGTCGGACCTCGTGGGCGACAGCGACGTCGAGCCGGAGCTTCTTCCCCGTTGGCAGCGCGCTCTCATTTTGCTTGGCGGACCACTGACGAACGTCGTGGCGGCCGTCGTGCTCGTTGCCATTGCATTCATGATCGGTGTTGAAGTTCCGGCCTATCGAACTGGTGTGCCGAGTGTGGGTTGGGTCGAGCCTACCGCGCCGGCCGCCGCCGCGGGCATTCAACAGGGGGATCTCGTTCTGTCCGTGGATGGGGTCATGACCGACAACTGGCAGGAACTGGAGGTCGAGATCTTGTCCTCGGGCGGACGAGAAGTCGTCCTCCTCCTTGAGAGAAACGGCAAGCAAATCGAAATCAGCCTGACTCCCGAGAAGGTGTCTCGCTACGGTTTCGGCTACTCCGGAATGCTGCCCCCGCTGAGTTCGGAGATCGTGAAGATTCAGCCCGGGTCTCCTGCTGCTGCTGCCGGCCTCCAGCCCGGTGACCGAATTCATGCGGTCAACGGCGAGACCGTCGAGCAATTTTACGATCTGATCCGGCTGATCTCACCCCACCCAAATGAAGAGATCACCCTACTCATAGCACGCTCCGGCGAGAACAAGACGGTCGCCATAACTCCCCGCGAGAGCGGCGGAGAAGGCAAGATCGGAATCGCGCTCATTTTCCCCAGTCGGTTTGAACGCCTCGGTCCGGTGGCCGCCACCGGCACCGCCGTTCGTGAATGCCGTCGCATGACCCGCGAGACCTTCCGGGTCCTTGGTCGGCTCCTGACCGGCAAGGCCTCACTGAACCAGGTGTCGGGTCCAATCGACATCGCAAGGATTTCCGGTGAGGCCGCCAAGGCCGGCATCCACTCACTCATTTGGTTGATGGGCGTCATTTCGCTCCAGTTGGGCATTTTCAATCTGCTGCCGATCCCTGTTCTCGACGGGGGCCATCTCGCGATTCTCAGCGTCGAATCGGCTCTGCGCCGAGATCTTTCGCTCAAGCTCAAGGAACGCATCCTCGAAATCGGATTCGTTGCGTTGATCTTGCTGATGGTTGTGGTGCTTTTCAACGATGTCCTGAAAATCTTGCCCGAAAACCTCTACCAGATGTTCTCCCGCGGTTGAAGGTCGGAGGAAGATCACCAGCGATGAACCTTCGTGCTAAATTCCTCAATGTGATGGCTCGCCTTCTGGTGGTCGGCGCCTTTCTTTTGGCGGCAGGGGTTGTTTCCTGGTTTTCACTGGTTTTTACCGTTCATCTCGGAACCGTTGCGGTTCCGGAACTCCGCGGAGCAACCCAAGAGGAGGCCGATCGGCTTGCCCACGATCTTGGTCTCGTCATGGATGTTGACCAGTCCGGGGTGTTCAGCGCCACGATTCCTGCCGATAAGATCGCCTTCCAAAGACCGCTCCCGGGGTTCCACCTGAAGGCCGGAAGCACGGTAACGGTCCGACTCAGTCTTGGGGACGAGCAACTGGAGGTTCCCGACATCGGTGAGGAAAGCTTGCGGGCCTCCATTCGAATTCTCGAGGGGATCGGCCTTCGTCCGGGGCTCAAAGCCGAGATTTCCGGACAGGGCGGCGGCGACGCTCTTCTCGCCACGAGTCCGGGACTTGGCGCCAAGGTGGCGCCCGGGACTGAGGTCGACCTGCTCATGAACCGCGCGCCCAAACAACAGCTGTGGGTCATGCCCTCTTTGTTGTCGCAACGCATCGGCGTGGTGCGGACTTTTACTCAAGCCAACCGCCTTCGCCTTGGCAGGGTGCACGATGTAGACTACCCAGGCCTCCAGGCGGGCCTCATTTTGCGCCAGTATCCGCCGTCGGGAAGCCCAGTGTCCCGGTCGGATATCATTACTCTTTGGATCAGCAAATAGGTCATGGACATCCGTATTGCACCGTCGTTGTTATCCGCCGATTTTGCTCGCCTGGATCGAGAGGTGGCCGAAATTCATGAAGCAGGCGCAGACCTGCTTCATCTCGACATCATGGACGGCCACTTTGTTCCCAACCTCACCTTCGGCCCACAAATTATCGCGGCGCTGGCCCCACACGCGCGGACTGCACTGGACGCTCACCTGATGGTGACGGATGCCGACGCCCTCCTCAGCCCTCTCGCCGATTGCGGAGTCAGTCGGGTTGCCGTTCACGTCGAAGCCTGCACTCACCTCAACCGCACTTTGAGCACGATTCGCACCTTGGGCATGATTCCCGGCGTTGCCCTCAACCCTGCAACCCCGGCATCAACCCTCGAAGAGGCACTCAATTGGGTGGACTTCGTTCTCGTCATGTCGGTCAATCCGGGTTTCGGAGGACAGTCGTTTATCTCGGCCTCGATCAAGAAAATCGCCCTTATCCGAAAGATGGCAAGCGGCCGGACTCTTGATATTTCGGTGGATGGCGGTGTTGGGCCGGGAAATGCCGAAGAGATCGTGCGGGCCGGGGCAACGACCCTGATCGCCGGCTCTTCGGTATTTGGTCAGACCGATCGAAGGGCGGCCATCCGAAAATTGCGTGCCCTCGGTCAAAAAGGAGTCTCTCAATGTTGAACCAACGCTACTTCATTGTTTTCGCTTTGCTCGTCGGAACATTCACCGGTTGTGCGAGTGCAATTCGCGAGGATCAACTCCTCACCGAGGTTGCGAATATGGACAAGCAGGAGGTCTTCGACAGGGCCGAAGCGCTCTACGCCCAGGGCGATGTCGTTGATGCGCGGAAGTACTTCAGCTTCGTGTACGACACCTTCCCGAATGACCCCCTGGGCCATAAGGCAGCGCTGAGGGTGGCGGACACCTATGCGGCCAAGCGCGACACTGCCAGCCTCACCGAGGCCAGACTGCGATTCCGCGATTTCGCCAATCGCTATCCCAATGATCCCGACCGGGATTACGCCCTTCTCATGGTGGGCCAGACATACTCGGCAAAACAGATGAAGCCCGATCGTGACCTTTCGACTCTCCACGAAGCGCTCCACGCCTACGAGCAGATGATCACCCTGTACCCGGACTCGGTCTACCGCGAAGAAGGCGAGAAACGGATTGGCCAGTTGCGAGACGTGCTTGCCGAACACGAACTGATTACGGCCGAGTACTATTTCCGCAACAAACGATGGCTTGCGGCCCAGTGGCGGATCGAATATCTCAAAGAGAATTACCCGGATTACGCCCGCATTGAAGAGGCCGATGCCCTTCTCGAAGAATCCAAACGCCAGGTCACTGAAGTTCAGGAGAAAATGCAGAAGATCATTGACGCGAAACGCAAATCCATCGAAAAGAACAAACAGCAATCAGCCGAGGACGAGAAACCCGCCGGTGACGGCCAGAACTCACCTGGTCAGTAGCAATTTTAATCTATACAAATAAACGGGTTGCACATTAATGAATGTATTTTGACATCACGGTACATCCCATGCAACGATCTCCAATCGGACAATTTCGCGGCACATTGGGCCGCAAGTGATTCAGACAGGAGACGTTGACGCCATATCCAGCGTGGAGTACCCTATTGTTGTGCTTCCACGTAAAGGGAGAGGAACCATGAAGATCACAGTGTCGGTCACCATTGCCGTAATGACCCTGGTTCCCTTGGTCGTCGCGGCTCAGTCGGTTGCGCCTCCACCACAACCGCTTCACCTGGTTGGGGACCATTGGACTCCATACGATCCCCCGTCCGATTTTCCTGAGGGGACCCAGGTCCACATCGTCGAAAAGGGCAACACCTTGTGGGATCTTGCGCGAACCTACCTCGGCGATCCCTACTTATGGCCCCAGATTTGGGAGCGTAATCCTTACATCAGGGACTCTCATTGGATCTATCCGGGTGACCCGATCGTCATCGATCTCGCGGTTGTTGAACCGGAGCCGATAGAGGTGGAGGTGGTTGAGGAAGAGTTCGACGTTTCGGAAATCACCGACGAATTCGAGGATTCGGGTCACGTAGGAGTTCCCTATCCTCTCGCCTCGTCGGCTGATATTTACTGTTTTGCGATCCTCGTCGAGGACGAAAGCATCTTTCAATACAAGATTGCCTCGGCGGAACGCATCCAGTTCCAGGATCATTATTCCGTCGGAAATGTCGTGTATGTCAACGCCGGCGCCGAACAGAACATGCGCGCGGGCGACCGTTTTTTCGTCTATCATCGGGAAAGGAAGCTTGTTCACCCGATATCGCGCAGCAAGATGGGCTACATCTATGAGCGCGTGGGTCAGTTGAAGATTCTGTGCGCTCAGGAGGGTACCTCGATAGCCGAAATCACCTTCGCCTGTGATTTCATAGGAATCGGCGACGTGCTTCTCCCCTTCAGGCCAATTCCGGTGCCGCTTGTGCTGGACGCCGAACCGACCGACCAATGCGATCCCCCGACCGGTAAGCCGACTGGGTACGTCATCCATTCAAAAGACCGGGTGATCGAAAGCGGAACCGGCCAGGTCGTCATGATCGACCTCACCGAGGCCGAGGGGGTCTACCCCGGCCAGTTCGCAACGGTCTTTCGGGACAACCCGGTTGAGGGCATGCCCCGCCTTCTCGTGGGTGAGCTCGGCATCTTGACGGTCGAGGAGAATTACTCAACGGCCATTGTCCATGACTCGTGGACACCCGTATTTATCGGGGACCGGCTGGAGTTGAAGTAGACCACCTACAATGCTGCCCCCTTGGGTATTCAATGATGATGATCGTCTGTTCATGGGGGGCGCCTTGGTTGAAGCAGAGGCAGCCGCCGAACGAAACGAGGTCCCCGTCGGAGCGGTATTGGTGCGCGACGGCGAGGTCCTCGCCCGAGCCGGAAATCAACGTGAGCTTTCCGGAGATCCGACGGCACATGCCGAGATCCTGGTTCTGCGAGAGGGAGGTCGGTCCACAGGAGATTGGCGGCTGTCGGACGCGACTCTCTACGTCACCCTCGAACCCTGTCCAATGTGCCTTGAAGCGTGTCGGCAGGCGCGGATCGGTCTCATTATCTGGGGCGCCGCCGACCCCGTCATGGGTGCCTGCGGCTCGGTTGTGGATTTTGCGGAGGATCCACGGTTGACCCCTCGCCTCGCCCAACGGGGGGGGCTTGAATCCGAGAAATGCGCCCGGCTTCTCCAAAGATTTTTTGCCAAGCGGCGCGATCCATATTAATATGCGCCTCTTGGTACGGAGAGGTGCCAGAGTGGTCGATCGGGGCGGTCTCGAAAACCGTTGACCTTTCACGAGGTCCAAGGGTTCGAATCCCTTCCTCTCCGCCAGTTCTTTGTCAGTTATTTATGCGGAGAGGTGTCCGAGAGGCCGAAGGAGCACGCTTGGAAAGCGTGTGTGGGGGTAACTTCACCGCGGGTTCGAATCCCGCCCTCTCCGCCAGTGAGTCTTTCAGGGGCCCTTGGTGGAGTCCGGGCCCTGTGCATCGTCGCTCTTCGAATCGTGTCAGGCCCGGAAGGGAGCAGCACTAAGAGGAATTCCGGCGAGTGCCGCAGGGTACCCGGGCTCCATCAAGGGCCTCTTTCTACGCTACCCCGCATTTCTTATCAATGATCTGGTGCGGCCGGCGATGCACCATGCCCAGCGGCCCTTCGACGCCCTCGTGACGAAAGCCGGTGAAGTGCGGGCTACCCACCCCTCGACTGATTTCTGGTTCTGCCTTGCTCGGTATGGCGGTAACACCGAATCCGTTGTGATGTTAAGATGCACCTATGTTGCGTCGGTACCTCTTTACGTTTTCACTTGCTCTGGTTGCGGTTGTCTGCTCGGGTGAGAGCGCACCCCTTCGGGCCTGGCAACAGAGAATCGACGTTGACATTCCCCTGCCCATCCCTCAGGTAGAGCTCCAGTCGGCAAATCCGTTCGCGTCAAACGTTGACGTCGTGCCGCGGATCGTTCATTCCGAGCCGCCACGGAAGATTTCTGTGGTCGGGCATGCGTTGGTCGCGGCCCATGTCGATGCCGATGGAGAATGCAGCGGCGCGGTCCCTTTGGAAATGCCGTTCCCCGGGCTTACGCGGACGGTTCTCACGGCCTTTGAGGCTGGACGGTTTGACCCGGCCCAGTCCGGCGGTCGTGCGCGTCCTTCCTGGGTCGTGGTTGATGTCAGAATCGAGGGAAAGGTGAGGGAGGCTTCGGTCATCAGCAAAGACCTGGCTCTACCTGACCCCAACGATCCTCCAAAACCCGTCACTCCGGCTTTGGCGGCCCCCACGGGGAGGCTTCGTCAACTTCCGGCGGCCGATTCCACCGAACTCACGGCCCTCGCCGCCCTCAAACGCCTCAAGGTTCGAGCCCCATCCGGCGAACCGGAGGTGTCGATTCAGGCACTGGTTCATGTCACCGCGGTGGGCCGCTGCGATAAGTTCGTTCCCCTGGTTTTGGATTCAGGCCTTGATCGGTGGTTCTCTGGTTTCCTCGCGACCTGGCGCCTCGAGCCGGCGACCCACGAGGGCTCTCCGGTTGACGCATGGGTGGTTTACACCGCCCGCCTACGGATGAAACTCTCGACTCTCCAGAGTACTTCTTGTCAAGTCCTCGCTGACCGCAGGTTCGAACCCAAATAGAGGCGAGGTTTTTGAGTCGTCAGAACACGACTCAGCGCTGCCTTCCGATCACGCGACGTCTATTTCCCGTTCGCACCGTGATCCTCTCCGAATCCAACCACTCAAGGATCGGAATCGCCAGCTTTCTCGTCAATCCGAATTCCGCTTTAAAATCAGCGACGCCGAAATCCTTCAGTGACCAACCCCGCAAAACCCGCACAATCTCATCAAGGGCCGACCGGTGGATGTACCACCGTCCCTCGAGACGAACCAGCACTCCCTGCTGAACGAGAAACTTGCACACGCCCTCGACCATCGCCGGGCGCGCATGAATGCGCTCGGCCGCTTCGCCGGGAGATGGCGGCTCCAGAGAAGCCTCGCGGTAGAGGTCATCCAGTCGCCGGCTCAACTTCGCCCCGGCATCGCTCATGTGACTGTTCACCCCCGGCGGAAGAACTCGACCTTCAACCAATTCGAGGACTTTTCGGTAACGGAGTTCATCCAGGTACTGCGGGGCAAGGAAGCGGGCAGGAGGAGAGAGAAGCGAACTCATGAAATCCCTTGCCGGAACTCCGGATGAAACCGTTTCGTCCTGTAAACGGCGACCGATTTCACAACGCGCACGCTCCACCAGGTCAACGAGTGTGTCTTCTTTCACAAAGCGCGGCGGCTGAGTTTCCAGCGAACGAATGTTCTTGGCCGCGAGCAACCGCCCAAGAGTCGCCTCGGCGATTTCGGGCAACACGCCGAGTCGGCCGGAAAGATCATCAAGCGAAGGCGCCACGAGGCCGGCCTCTCCGATCCAACGGTCGAAGAGTTGAGGCCATGCACCCCGCTGAACGGTGGGCAGATCGTGAAGATCGGCAGCCTCTTTTCGTCGGAAGCGGCGCAGCCTGGTGTCCAAAACCAAACCTCCGGCGAAGGTGTTCACCGGGGCTGAACGGCGGAGGACAACACGGTCGCCGGGAAACAACATCATCGGCCGGCTAAGGGAGATCTGGGCCGTCACCGTGTGCCCCGGCATCACCGGGCGATCCGAAAGCCGGTCGATGCGGGCGATGGACCGCGCCGCAAGCGCGTGTAACTCGACCTCGTCGCCTTCATCCAGGGAACTTGGCGCCGAGGCAAGGACCTCCAATCGAAGGCTGAGCAACCGGGTTGGGACCCACGGGCCCGGCGTCATAATCTGAGATCCTCGATCACAATCGCCTTTGGCCAGACCGACTATGTTGAGAGCGACCCTCTCTCCGGCTTCCACATCCTTTCGTTCCTCTCCGTGCACGTGGAGCCGCCGGACGCGAGCTTCGAGTCCTGAAGGCAGAACAGTCACGGTTCGGCCAACCTCAAGGCGCCCCCACAACGAGGTCCCCGTTACGACAGTACCGGCGCCCGACAGACTGAAAACCCGATCGATTGCCTCTCGGAAGGGCCTCCCTTCCACCTGATGGGGCCGAGCGCTCAGGGCTTGGTGCAACAGGGTTTTGCGAAGTTCACTCAGTCCCTCCCCGGTCGAGGCCGACACCGGCAGAATGGGAACTTCCGCAAAAGGCGTCCCTTCAAGGATTTCCCGCACCTCCTCGATCGCAAACTCGGCCGTCTCCCGATCGACGAGATCCACCTTGGTAAGAGCGACGGCGCCTCCTGCCACCCCCATAAGCCGGATGACCTCGAGATGCTCTCGAGTCTGAGGCATCACCCCCTCGTCGGCGGCCACCACGAGCAGGGCGAGATCAATACCCGACGCCCCGGCGATCATCGTGTGGACCAACCGCTCGTGACCCGGCACATCCACGAAATGCAGAACCAGCTCTTGGTCTTCGAGGTGAGCAAATCCAAGATCAATGGTAATACCGCGATCGCGTTCCTCGGGAAGTCGATCGCAATCTATTCCCGTAAGGGCCTTCACCAGTGAGGTTTTCCCATGATCAATGTGCCCCGCCGTACCATAAACCACATGACGCATTGCGCCATGGTACACCCTCGACCGAGGTCCAGAGATCCCCCGGCCTTGGGATTGGACCACCTATAGACTTCGGTGACCGTGACCAACTACTCTGTGTGCGATGCCAGCTGATCATGATTCAGATGTGACGATCGCAATGGTTCTGGCCGCCGGTAGGGGTAGCCGTCTGCGTCCATTGTCCAACACACTCCCGAAACCGGCCCTTCCCCTTCCCGGTGGTCCGGTCATCGGGTGGAGTCTCCGCCAGGCGGTCGCGGCTGGGGTCCGGCGTACGGTGGTCAATACTTGGTGGTTGGCTGAGGCGATGGAGAAAGCAGTGCTTTCCGCTGCACCTTCCGAACTGCAGCTCGCCTTCTCCCGAGAAAAGGACCTCATGGAAACCGCCGGCGGACTCGCCTTGGCCAGAGACCGAGGCCTTCTCGACGGAAAGGGTCCCATTCTGGTCGTCAATGGAGACGGAATTTTGAATCTCGACCTGGACCCCGTCCTCTCCCGGCACGCCGCTTCGGGCGATGAGGTCACCCTCGCCCTGTTGCCCCACCTCGCACCCGAACGATGGTCACGTGTGTTTCTGGACGGTAACGGCTTCGTCAAAACAATTCGGTCGCCCGGTCTTCCAAAGACCGGAGAGGTTCCTCTCCTCTACCCCGGCGTGATGCTTGTGTCCAGAACAGCCCTGGCGGCCCTTCCCTCTCTTCCTTGCGGTGCGGCCTCCGCCCTGTGGGAACCGGCCATGGAGCGTGGGCGCCTTGGTGGAGTGGTCGTTAGCGGCCACTGGCGCGAGGTAGGCACCCCCAACGACTACCTCGAGGCAGTCCTGGCCCTCCTCGGTGATCGCGGGGTATTCGAACCCGATGCCCGAATCCATCCGGACGCCCATGTCGGGCGTGCTTATGTGGGTACGCGGGTCGAGATTTCGAAAGGCGCCGTGATCGGCGACTCGGTGATCAGCCACGGTGTGTCGGTCGGCGCCGGCGCCAAAGTCATCCGCTCGGTTCTGCTGGGTCGCCTCCAAATTCGACCCGGCGAGACAGTTGTCGATGACTTTCGTTCCGCCGATATTTGACCTAGCGCGCAATTCGCCAACGATCCCAACCGACGCTCCAAGCCAGCGTCCGCATTCGGCCTGTGACACCGAAGATCCGGATCGCCCGCATGGAACTCTTGCGATCCGTCAGGTATATCGAACCCGAACTTGATGTTCCCTGGGCGGTAAATGTCAGTATATTCCCCGATCCCGCGCGCACAGGATCGTCCATGTTTCCGCCGAGCGATCCGCTGCCACCAGGGTCAGGAATTCGAATTCCCTGGAGGATGCCGAAGCCCACAGCTCCCACCTCCAACTCCAATACTCTGCCGACGACCAGATCTCGGCCTGCCGCCAGATCGGCTCTTCTGACACCGTCTCCATCTCCGTCCCTGCACACGTAACATTGCCAGCCGCCACCGGAAAGACGGTCGAAAACCAAAGCCGTGGCCATACCGGTGTTCACGGCCTCGGCACGGGCGCGCCAAAGCTGTGAGCGAACATTTTCGGTTGCCCTTCGAAGGGCTGCGCCTCTCTGGGCCGAACCCAATTGAGGAATGGCAATCGCTGCACTCAAACCGATCAAAAGAACCATCCCGAGCATTTCAACCAATGTCTGTCCTCGTTGAACCATGAAAACCTCCGTGATCTTGCGCCGAGAAAGAAAGCGGCCCCGAAAGGCCGCTTTCCCCATCCACGCTGCAGTTGTTGATAAACCTCTTAGAACTCCATTCTTATGATTTTTCGTTCTTCTGAGCCTTGGCCCGCGGCAGGCGCACCTTCTTGACGAGGGTCGTCTCTCCCTCAACGCTCAGGTAGGGCAGGATCTTGCTCAGCGATTTCTCGCCGATTCCCTTCACCGCCACGAGTTCATTCACTCCCCGAAAGGCGCCGTTGGCGTCACGGAATTCGATGATCCTCTGAGCCAAAGAGGGTCCCACCCTGGGCAACAGTTGAAGTTGCTCCGCCGAGGCGGTGTTTAGATTGACCTTGCCGGCCTGACTCGCTTCATCAGCGAAGGCGCCCGGTGTTGCGATCAGAGCCGCAACTACGATAACGATCGGAATCAAATGTTTCATCATCTCTCCTTTTGTTTCGAATGGTTGGTGTTGGTTCCAGACGCTGGTTTTCTTGCTTCTCAGGTCGTATCCATAGGCTGCCTCCCTCATTCGTTCTGCCTGGGGTATGGCAAGGTCCATGCCAAGACCGGAAAAAAGCTGGAAAATATTGATTTTAAATGGGTTGTTGGCGTTTTGGCCGGAAACGAACTCGGGGCATGAGGAGAAAATTATTACAGATCGTCACCAAGATGCCGGTGGGGATAGTGTAAGAGAATTCATACAGCGTCGAATTGTTATACTCCCGGGGTTCGGCATTGCCCGAACCCAGGAATTCCATGCACTCTTTCGGTGAAGATTCAGAAGTCGTCCGGCCCACCCGGTCTCGCCTCGAGACCGGAGAGATGCGGGGTAATCCCCGAGAATTTGCGCTAATTGTTTCCGGGGCTTCGGGAATGGTTCTGGCCAGACGCTTCGCTGAGATCGTGCTCGAGAACACACCAATTGACGTCCTCCACCTCGTTGTGACCGCTGCAGCCGCCCAGGTTCTGGCTCATGAACTCGGAGGAGCGTGGGCCACTGCGGATGGTTTTCGGGACCAACTCGCCCTGTCTGACGAAGAGAAGGGGCGTGTTCAGACGTGGTCAGATGCTAACCTTGGAGCGCCGATTGCCTCTGGTTCCCATCTTCTGGAGGGCACTGTTGTCCTACCCTGCTCCGCCGGAATGGCGGGGGCCATTTCTCTCGGAATTTCACGAGGACTCGCTCAAAGGGCCGCCGATGTCGCGCTCAAACAGCATCGACCTTTGGTGATCGGCGTCCGGGAAAGTCCACTTTCGGAGATTCTCCTGAAGAACCTCTTGAGACTGGCGCGTGCCGGTGCGCACATCGTGCCGCCGATGCCGGCCTTCTACCTGAAAACGGATGAGGGAAGGACCATGGACCGCTTTGTCGACCATTACTGTCTGCGGGTGTTGGATCTTCTCGGAATCCATCTTGAGGGCAGCAACCTCCGGTGGCCCCCACGATGAAAGGCAACCGGCTTTTTCTTACCAACCTTCTTGAAACCGGGGAGATGATCAAGTTTCAGCACACCGTCTTTGCCCTGCCTTTCGCTGTGATTGCACTGGTCAGTGCGTTCCCAGGCGCCTACCCTCCACTCAGAATCTGGCTCTTGGTCCTTGCGGCCATGATCACCGCCAGGACCGCTGCTATGGCCTTCAACCGCCTCGTGGATCACGGGGTCGATCTTGAAAATCCGCGCACAGCGAGCCGTTCCCTTCCGGCCGGGAGACTCGGTCGGGGCTATGTCTGGGGAGTCACCCTGGTTTCATCATTTCTTTTTGTGGTGGCTGCCGGGATGCTCAATCGCCTGTGCCTGATACTTGCCCTACCGACGCTCGTCTTTCTGCTCGGCTATTCCTATACCAAACGCTTTACGGCGGCCTCTCATTTATGGCTCGGCGCGTCGCTGGGCCTCGCACCCGTCGGCGCGTGGGTCGCGGCCACCGGCCGCCTGCAGGCGCCCGCGGTGATTCTCGGCGCGGGGGTACTGATGTGGGTCGCCGGTTTTGACATCATCTATTCCCTCCAGGACGAGGCTTTTGATCGCCTCCACGGGCTCCATTCGGTCCCGTCGTATTTCGGCGCACAGCGTGCGCTTCTGCTCTCCCGCCTGCTGCACATCGGGGCATGCCTCGGCTTTGCCGTCTTTGCCGTGCAGACCGGTGGCGGGCCTTTGCGTTTTTCGGCGGTTGCGGGCGCGGCAGCACTTCTGACGTGGCAACACAGCCTTGTCCGTCCCGGTGATTTGAGCCGAGTCGATGCCGCGTTCTTTACCGCAAACGGTGTTTTGTCGGTCATCATGGGCCTTCTCTTTGTCGCCGCCGGTTTCACCGACGTTGTAGTATTGGTTCGGCCATGAGTTCCGAGCAAATGCCATTTCGCCACATCGCCGTCGAGGGACCCATCGGCGTCGGCAAGACGTCCCTGGTTGAGTTGCTGACGAAAAGATTCGAAGGGGTTATGGTTCTGGAAGACATCAGCAACCCCTTCCTGCCGGCCTTCTATGAAGGACGGCCCGGCGCCTCGTTCCAGGTTCAGGTGTATTTCCTGCTCTCTCGTTTCCAGCAGCAGCGGGAAATTCGCCAGATGAATTTGTTTCAGCGACTGGTTCTGGCTGACTACATCTTTCCGAAGGACCGGATCTTCGCCTACCTCAATCTCGATGACGACGATCTGAAGGTGTATGAGAAGCTGTACCCGGTCCTCGAACAAGAGGTTGCCAAGCCGGATCTCGTAATCTATATGCAGGCTTCGGTTCCGGTTCTCAAGGAACGCATCGCCCATCGAGATCGGCACTACGAAAGAGATATGGACACCGAATATCTCGAGCGTCTCAGCGAGGCCTACTCATATTTCTTCTTTCACTACCAGGAGACGCCGCTTCTGGTGGTCAATACCGACGACATAGATTTTGTCAACGACTCCAATGACCTCGATGCCCTCATTCAACAGATCATCCACTGCCGGAGAGGAACCCAAGTGTATGTGCCGCTGGGATCGACCAGGACCCGATTGACGGAAGATTCTGGGGATTTGTGATTCGGGCTTGGAGGGAAAATGCTGCTGCGTGATTTATTTCGCCGTGATCCTGAGCGCATCCGACGGATGTTGGCCGAACGTCATACAGACGCGCCTTTTGATCGTCTGCTCGAAGTCGACGGCTCCTGGCGGGAACTCGTACTTCAACTCGACGAACTCAAAGCGCGTCGCAATATCGGATCCAAGGAAATAGGCGGCCTCTTTCGTGAGGGCAGGGGCCAAGAGGCCGAAAGCCGAAAGGCTGAGATGAGCCGGATCGGCGATCAGATCAAGGAGATCGAAGAAAGGGCACACCTTCTCGAGCAGGAATTGGCTGAACTCGAACTGAGTTTGCCCAATCTGCTTCACGAGACCGTGCCGGCGGGCGCCACCGAAAATGACAATCTCGAAGTCCGCACATGGGGCGTGCCACCCACCTTCTCCTTCGAACCACAGGCTCACTGGGATCTCGGCCCCTCTCTCGGGGTGGTCGATTTTGAGCGCGCCGCCAAAGTGGCCGGTGCTCGATTCGCAGTACTCAAAGGCGCCGGCGCAGCCCTTGAACGAGCCCTGATCTCCCTGATGCTTGACATCCATACCCGTGAGCACGGTTACACCGAAGTGCTCACGCCCTACATCGTCAATTCGGCGTCCCTTCAGGGCACCGGCCAACTGCCGAAATTTGCCGATGATCTCTTTCATCTCGACGGCCACGATCTCTATCTCATTCCCACCGCCGAGGTCCCGGTCACCAATTTGCACCGCGATGAGACTCTCGACGAGGCTCAGTTACCACTTCGATATTGTGCCTTCACACCGTGCTTTCGCTCGGAGGCGGGATCTCACGGCAAAGATGTTCGCGGACTCATTCGCCAGCACCAATTCCACAAGGTCGAGCTGGTGCAGCTGACCACGCCCCAACAGTCGATCGAGAGCCTTGAAGAACTCACCGGCCATGCCGAGCGTGTGCTGCAGGTGCTCGAGCTGCCCTATCGGGTGGTGATTCTGTGTGCGGGAGATGTCGGCTTCTCAGCCGCCAAGACCTACGACCTCGAAGTTTGGCTTCCCGGTCAGAATCGCTATCGTGAGATATCGTCCTGTTCCAACTTCTCAGACTTTCAGGCCCGCCGGGCCCTCCTCAGGTATCGACCCGACGAGGGCGGAAAGGCTCGTCTCGTCCACACCGTCAACGGTTCCGGCCTCGCCGTCGGCCGCACTCTGGTGGCGGTCCTCGAAAACTACCAACAGAAAGACGGCTCTGTCGTTGTACCCACGGCCCTCAGACCGTACATGGGCGGCTTGGAGTTGATTGAGAAACTCGAGCCGTGAGGGGGTCCCCTGCGGCCACAAAACAGGGTGCCTGTTCCCATCGACACCAGAATGCTACTCTGACCTGTGTTGTTGGCCCGCACTTCTCACCGTGTTTCGTCGCGAGGGCTGCGAAGGGTAGTTAGATGTTGGGTTTTTCGGGAATCGGGCGACGCAGTCGTAGCAACGCTCCGTCGAGGAGAACGATTTGCGAAAAGCACGACAAATGGCTGCCATGCGCCGCCCGCAGCAGACAGCTGGTGAGAAGCGCGGGTTAGGAGGTCCTATGAGCCTGGAAAAACTTAACGCCGCCTTGGTTGACGAGGTCCGGAATCTCGAGCAGGAGGGACGGGCGAAAACGGCCGAGAGAGTCATCGTGGGTTATGAACCGCCACAAGGAGATTTTGGGCCCCGCTACAGGCTCAAGGGCTCCGGCATTGGTTTCATCCGCATGAACTCCAACTCATACCTGTCTCTCTCCCACCACCCCGAGGTCATATCGGAGGCCGACAAGGCAACACATATCTTCGGCGTCGGACCGGGAGCAGTCCGCTTTATCGACGGCACCTTCAACTATCACGTGGCCCTCGAACGAGACATCGCCGAATTTGTCGACAAGCCGGCAGCGAAGATCTTCAATTCGGCCTACACCGCCAACCTCGGTCTTGCGCTTGCGATCGCCGGCCCCCGGACCTACTGGGTGGGCGATGCGCTGAACCACAACTCCATCATCCGTGCCATGCGTATCGCCGGGGTTCCGCGTGAGAACAAGGCGATTTACAAGCACAACGACATGGATGACCTTGGGCGCTGTCTCGACCACATTCCAGCCGGTATGGACCGGGTGGTTGTGATCTTTGACGGGATCTTCTCCATGCGTGGCGACAACGCTCCGATGACCGAGATCCACCGTCGATGTGAGCCTCACCGAGATCGGTTCTCCAGTGGTCTGGTGACGGTCGTCGACGACAGCCATGGTCTCGGCGCCTATGGCGCTACAGGGCGCGGTACCGAAGATTTCTGCGGTACCAAAGCCGACATCACGGTGGGGACCTTCGGCAAGGCATTCGGCGTCAACGGCGGCTTCGTCGCCGCCAGCCCCGAGCTCACCGAGACGATCCGCCAGAAAGCCGACACCTACATCTACACCAATCCGCTGAGTGTTGCCGATTGTGCCGCGGCCTCGAAGGCCCTCGACATTGCCGACAGTCCTGCGGGCGCCGAGAGGCTCGAACATCTGCGTGCCATGACGGGTCTTTTTCGCCAAGGCATCTCGGACCTCGGCTGGGAATCTATCCCGGGACCCCACCCGATTGTGCCGTTGCTGGTCCGCGAGACCGAAAAGACCAAGAAACTCGTCCGGCATTTCTACGACCATGGTGTACTGGTCGTCGGTCTCGCCTTCCCGGTCGTCCCCAAGGGTGACGACACGATTCGGGTACAGATCAATGCCGCCCACACGGAAGCAGATATCAAAACGGCCTTGGGCGTGCTGGAGAGTTTTTCAAGTTAGAAGCCCTGTGAACATGTCATCCGCGAAGCGAAAGGCTCGAGAGGCTGTGAGATGTGTCTTTCTCGCGAAGTCGTAACCCGAAGGCGTATCAAGAGATACGTTGAGGGTAACGACGAGCGAAAATCGCGTAGATTGCTGTGAATCGAGCATTGCAGCCGCGAGAGGCATTTTCACAGGGCTTTTAGTCGTCAGGCAAACCCAGATCCGCCGCAATGCCTGCCATGGCGTCGCGAACAAATTCGATGTGCTCGTCCAGATCCACGCCGAGGTCCTCGACTCCCGAATACACGTCCTCGCGGTTGACACCCCGGGCAAACGCCTTGTCTTTGAGTTTCTTCTTGACCGATTTGACCTTGACTTCGGCAATACTCTTGTCGGGACGCACCAGGGCACAGGCAGTCAGAAAACCGGAGAGTTCGTCCACGGCAAACAGGGTCTTGCGAATCGGCTCTTCGCGTGGAACCTCCATGTAGTCCGCATGAGACGCCACCGCGAGGACCCACTCCTCCGGCCAGCCGCGATCACGCAGAATCCTGCATCCCACGTGCAGGTGGGTCTGTTCGGTGTAGTTTTGCTCATAGTCGAAGTCGTGAATCAGGCCGACGACTCCCCACACATCCTGATCGTCCCCGAAGCGAGCTGCATAAGCCCTCATCGCCGCCTCCACCGCCAAGGCGTGCTTCAACAAGCTCGGGTTGGTTGTAAACTCGTTCAACAAGGCCCATGCGTCGTCGCGTGTAGGTTGCATCTCAATCCTCCGATTTTCTTTAAGGCCGCCCTGGAGATTATCCCCCCGGGTTCTTATGGGCTGTGGTTCCCGGTGACGGCTGGCGATAGGGCCGGCCCTGGCGATAGCTGCGTAATCTGGTTTCGACTTCCAGCGCAAACGGGTTCCTTCGGTCACCAAGTTCGGCCAGGGCCCTTTCGGCCGCGACCACCGCTTCGGAGTATCGTCCGGCCTCGGCATAGGCGGCCGCCAGAGTGTCCAGTGTCGAAGCCGAAGCGCCCGATGCAACGACCCGTTCGGCCAATACCACAGCATACTCTCCGTCTCGAAGCTCCTGTTCCGGCGCCGTTGCCAGGAGCCATGCCAAATTGTTGGCGACCGACCGATGACCGCCGTCAAGAGCCAACGCGGATTCATAGGCTACGACGACATCGCTGCGATTTCCCATCCGCTCCCGGCAGATTCCCACGTTCGCCCAGGAGTCGGCATTGGTCGGCGCCCACTTCAGGGCGGCCATGAAAGCCTCCTCGGCCTCGAACCACCGGCCCATTCGGGCCAAGACCAACCCGCTATTGGAACGTGCGACGGGATCTTTGGGCTTGAGCGCCGCGGCCTGTGAGAAGTGGCGCAAGGCCCCCGCGAGATCACCACTCTCCAAGAGGACCTTCCCGACGCCGTTGTGAGCGGGTGCGTGGCTGGGATTCTCGGCCAACGCTCGACGAAAACTCTCGGCCGCTCGCTCCGGCTGAGCCTCGTATATCCATGCCAGACCTCGATCGTAGTACCACCGGGCCATCCCGACCTCCGCCGAAACAATTGGGATGTGAGTCAGACCCACCGCCACCACCAACGCTCCAAGCCATCCCCAGAAAGCCCGGCGCCGACGCTGAATACTGCGCCCAACCTCGACCAGCGCCACCGCCGATCCCAACAACAAAAAGGGCAGAACCGGCACCCGGTAGAGCGAGGCAGCAGAAAACGGCAAGAACGATACGAACCACGTCATGACGAACAGACCCAGCGCGACCAGGGTCTCCAACGTCCCCTTATCCCTCAAAAAGCCGGAATGAGCATCCCGGCGCCACCATACCACCAGCACCGCCAGCCCCACCAAGGCGCCTCCCAGAGCAGTGGGAAATCCAACCGGTATCATCCTCAGCAACGGCGACTGGGCCCGGTCCGCACCGACAACGTGATTGTGGGCGACCTCATCCGGCCCCCAGAAGAGGGCCGCTCGGCGTCCGATTAAGACCATCTCTCGACCGGGATTGTCGATCATCCACGCCAAGGCGCGACCACCGAAGATCTTCGAAGTCTCACCAAAGGTCAAATCGCGACCCAACTCCATTTCCATGCGGGCTATGAAGTCCGGAATCACCCATGGTGAACTCATAACACCGAGCCCACCGGCGCAGCTGGTCGAAAACCCGGCGGCATCTTCGTTGTTGGCATGATAGAGCGTCAGGCCCCCATTGGCCGAAACCAGGGCGAAGGTGCCTTCGACTCTCCAATTCCGGAGAGCCGTCGGCGTCAAAACCACCGCCCCCACGACCGCCGCCGCAACTGCCATCGGCCAGAATCGATTCGTCAATCGTCGTCGGCGAACGACCCACCATCCCCACACAACGAGTACCGGCGCAAAGAGCAGGGCATTCGGACGAACCAACGCCAACAGGCCGAGGACCGCCCCCGCCGAAGCAGCCCAAGGCCAATTCGGCTGCTTCGCCAGTCGAAAGAGCAGGACTGTCAGAACCAAAGACAGGAGCACCAACAGCCAGGCGCCGTTGAGTCCTCCCTGGAAGTAGAGCAGAGGCCAATTGAGGACCATCAGCGCCGCCCACACCACCCCGACCACCGGCCCCAAGAGGCGGCGGCCGATCAGCCATGCCAGGACGACACTGACCAGTCCGAGACCCATTTGGACCACCCGGAGACCCAGGGCCTCGCCCCCGACCAGACGGAAGATCCCCGCCAGAACGAAGGCATAACCCGGAGGCCGGCTGTAAGCGGTCGTTCGAATGCCGGGATCCCGGCCCCATGCGTCGGGGGGGAGAGCCCAATCAGCGGTGGCCAGCCCCCTGGCCCAGTAGAGGTTGAAGCCTTCGTCCACCGGCGGATGATTCAATTCCGGCATCTCACGGAGTTCGCCGAGGTAAAGACCCCGAAGGATGACGCCGATCACCAGAACCAACAAGATGGCCATCAGTTCCCATCGGCTCGGTCGAAGGAACCGGTCCGCCCTTGTGGCGCGATCGTGACCCGAACCTGTCCACGAGAATTTCATTGCCTGAGCCTACCAAAGTACTCCGATCGGGACCCTTTCGTTCCTGTCCTTGGAAAACTTCCACAATGAACTGTAGTCTGCTCTCAAAACGCAAAAATGGCCCTTGACAGGCCAGAAACCTAGACTACACTCAACAATGTGATCCACATTTAGGAGGCAACATGTCAGTCTTGTCGAAAGAGGTCATGAGCAAAATCGTGGAGGAAGATGTCCACTTCATGAGTCTCCAGTTCACCGATATCGACGGTGTCGCGAAGAATGTCGAGATTCCCGAGTCCCAGTTCGAGAAAGCTCTCGACGGCCAAATCATGTTTGACGGATCGTCCATCCAGGGTTTTACCCGCATTGAAGAGTCCGACATGCTGCTGATTCCCGACCTCGACACCTTCCAGATTTATCCCTGGGAAGACCGGCACGGCAAGGTGTGCCGCCTCATCTGCGATGTCCAGACGCCGGACGGAAGGGCCTTTGCCGGCTGCCCGCGGACGGTACTCAAGCGAATCGTGGAAAAGGCAGACGCGATGGGATACCGGCTGATGGCGGGGCCCGAGGCCGAATTCTTTCTCTTTCATCGCGATGAAGGGGGCGCCCCCATGGTCGTCACCCACGACGCCGGCGGCTATTTTGACCTCGGCCCCGTCGACATGGGCGAAGAGGCGCGGCGAGACATCGTTCTGGTGCTCGAGGCCATGGGCTTCGAGGTCGAGGCCGCCCATCACGAGGTCGCTCCCGGCCAGCACGAGATCGACTTCAAATATGGTGAGGCCGTGGCAACCGCCGACGCCATCGTGACCTTTCGCGACGTTGTCAAACGGGTCGCCCATTTTCACGATCTCCACGCCACCTTCATGCCGAAACCGATTGCCGGCGTCGCCGGCTCCGGCATGCACACCCACCAGTCTCTCTTCACCCGAGATGGAGAGAATGTCTTTTATGACCCGGGTGGCGAGTGGGAACTCTCGACCATCGCCCGCGCATATATCGGCGGCCTCCTCGAACATGCAAGAGCTTTTGTTGCCATCACCAATCCCCTGGTCAATTCCTACAAACGCCTGGTGCCCGGATACGAGGCGCCGGTAAACGTTGCCTGGTCCGAAAAGAACCGTTCTCCCATGATCCGCGTTCCCGCCCGTCGGGGTATCGGCACCCGTTGCGAGGTCCGCATCCCGGATCCTTCCTGCAATCCCTACCTGGCCATTACTGCCATGCTGGCCTCAGGCCTCGACGGCATCGAAAGAGGACTCGACTGCGGGGCGCCTGTCAATCGCAACATTTTCGAGATGAGCGCTCGTGAAAAGAAGCGCCTCAAGATCAAGCAACTTCCGGGATCCCTCGACGAGGCCATCGATTTCCTCGAAAAGGACACGCTTCTTCGCGACGCCCTTGGGGATCACATCTTTGACCACTTCATCTTCAACAAACGACGCGAGTGGGCGGACTACATCAAGGAGATCCATGACTGGGAGTTGGAGAGGTATCTGGAGCGGTATTAAGATTGGTCAAAAGGTCAAAAGGGTCGTTCAGACCGGCTTTTTCGTCAAACCCCCGGATGGTGGCGTGTCTCGGAATCAATACACGAGTATCAATTCGTCACGCCCGCTTTGCCTGTTGCTCGTCCCTACTGGCCTTGTGGAGCAATTGCGTTGAATTCCTCCCAGATTCGCTGAAAATTGTCGTACTGGTTCGACCAAAGAGTGACAAGCCGACCTCGACCCAGCCCCCAAGACGTGGAATGGGAGGGATGCAATCGAATGCTCACGTATCCTTCACGGTTCGCGTCTGTTGGCGGCCGCCCTGAAACGGACATGATTTCCGAAATGGCCACGTCTCCAACGCCGGGCAGCTTGACCGATCCACTGCTGAAGGTAATGTCGCACGACCCGGAACGAAGGCGACGCAGGTCTCTGGCATTCCGAATCGCCAGAAAGACCAACAGCGGGGTCAGAAGGACCAAGATTCTCCCAACGGTCCCCACTTGACCGGACTTGGATGCCAGAACTGCAACGAGACCACAAGAAGGGAGGACCACAGCGGAAATTGTGCTGACGAGGGAGTGCCTCTCCATAGCCCGGATCCATTTTGGAGAAATCTGGAATGTTCGCATCATCGTCATTTGACTGGCCCCCCGGGTCACTCTTCGATTTGAGTTCGGGCCACGCTCCCTCTCGCCGACGCCGGTTGAGAGCAGACACGATTGCCGGAACACGAAGATGTGACCGCCAAGCAATGATAGCCTGTCCGGCGACTGCGAGGGTCTAAGGGCCCTCGGGTGGTTTGGAGGAGCGATGAATCCATACAAAGACATGTCCCGAGAGGAACTGCTCAAGGCCCTTGAGATGTTCGCCAAAAACTGGCTCGCTCATGACGGCTGCTGGTTCCTCGCCGCTGAGGCCGAGCACGGAATGGAAACGGCCATCCACCTCGACGAATTGGCCTGGCACCGCTTTGCGACCACCGAGGCACGGCGCATCGTGAGGGGTTACGGGCTACCTGAGAACGGCGGCCTGGAGGCCCTGGAAAAGGCCCTCAGTCTGCGCATGTACGCCGTGATCAACATGCAACATGTCGAGTGGTCCGATGATCGCAAGACCCTTCGGTTCTTCATGGATATCTGCCGGGTCCAGGAGACACGTCGCCGCAAGGGTCTGCCTGATTTTCCCTGTAAGAGCGTGGGTGTCTTTGAATTCACAGCCTTCGCCAAAGCCATCGACCCACGGATTCAAACCCATTGCATTCACTGCCCACCCGAGGCCCCGGAGGGACTCTACTGCGGTTGGGAATTCACCTTGGCCGAACCGGTGGACGACGAGGGCTGAGGGGTCCGGCCGAAAAGACCGATGCCCGCTGTATGCAACGCCGATCTGGCCGAGGCCCTTTTTGCTCTCTCCGAAATGGAACAACCGGGCGAACGCCGCCTGGCGTTCTTGAAGGCGGGCTACGCCGCATTTGACGCCTACGTCCCGGCACGACAGCTCATCCTTGACGATGCTCCCACATGGCTTCAGCCGCTCATTATCCAACTTCTGGGGTGTGACGGTGTGGACGCCCTCGAAGCCGCGGTGCAACGCTTATCCGGGGGAGGCCGTCCCGGGCGCCGAGCACTCCGTGAAAATTTTCTGTCCGGGGAAAATGTCCGGCAGATTCTGGACAGGGCGGACGCCGACCTCCATCCGAAGCGCATGCGTGGCGCCTTCCACTGGCATACTTCCGATTCGGACGGCAAGGCACCGCTCGAAACCATGGCTCGGGCATGCCTGCGAAGAGGTTTTTCCTGGGCAGTGGTCTGTGACCACTCTCGCGGTCTTGAAGTCGCTTCGGGACTCGACCACGAAGGCGTCTGTCTGCAACAACGAAGAGTCGAGCGCTGGAACCAACACAATGCTGAGGACCTCCGCCTCTTTCAGGGTCTCGAAGTGGAAATACTCGAGGATGGGACCATCGACATTCCGACCTCGGAAAGGCTGGAACTCGATTGCATCGTGGCTGCCGTCCATCGGTACTTCGATCCCGACCGGGACCAGACGGAACGATTCTTGCGGGCGATTTCAGCCCCTGGCGTCCACGTAATCGCCCACCCAAGGGCGCGACACTTCCATCATCGCGCCGGCCTGCGAGCCCGCTGGGAAAAGGTTTTTTCGGCCTGCGCCGAAGAAGAGGTCGCCGTCGAGATCAACGGCTTTCCACGGCGCCAGGATCTTGAGTGGGACCTTGCCCGCCTCGCCTCCGACTGTGGTTGCACCTTCATTCTTGCCTCCGACGCCCATGCCCCCAATCATCTCGAATTTGATTCTTACGCGTCAGCCATTGCCGCTCGTGCCGAATTGAAACCGGAGCAAATCCTCAATGCCCGGCGGGCGGAGGTGTTTGGGGACTGGCTGGGGGTTGGGTAGTGACTCCAGCCCCCTGGTTCGGACAACAGTGTCGACTCAAGGTTGATGCCGCTTGATCAAAACCCCTGGCCCTTCTTCCTGGATTTCTTGGTTCCACCACGCGAAGCGTGACGGTATCCTGAACGGGATGGAGCATCGCCGTCTTTGGTCCGGGTTCGACGGCCCTCCTTGCGCCAGGCGCCTTGGGGAGGCTTCGCCGAGATGAGGCATCCCGGGGTCGAACCGATCAAATCCTTTCGCCCCGCTTTGAGGAGGATCTCCCGCACCTCCGCCCAATTCTCGGGCTTGAAGAACTGCAACAAGACCCGCTGCACCTTGCGGTCCGTCAATCTCTTGGCCGAAAAGACTCTTTTCATGGTGTGGGGATCGAGATCGGTGTGGTACATGCATGTGGCGACGTCCATCGGCGCCGGGATGAAGTCCTGGACCTGGAGAGGCTTGTAGCCGTTTTTCTTGAGAAATACCGCCAGCTCGATCATCTCCTTGACGCCACTGCCCGGGTGGCTGGAGATGAAATACGGCACCAGATACTGCTCCTTGCCGACCCTTCGTGACACCTCCCGGAATTTCTCCGAAAAGTCCTCGAAAGTGTGCTGTGGCGGTTTCTTCATCAGACTGAGTACGGTGTCGCTCGAATGTTCCGGCGCGACCTTGAGATGGCCTCCGACGTGGTGCTCGACCAGCTCCTCGAGGTACTCCCGGTCCTGACGAGCCAGGTCCATGCGAATGCCGGAGGCGATGTTGACCTTCTTCACCCCCTGGACCCGGCGGCTCTCGCGCATCAGGCCGATCAACGGCTTGTGACTGGTGTCCAGGATTTTGCAAATCGTCGGATGGACACAGGAGGGCCGCCTGCACATGGCCTCCACCTCCGGCTTGGAACAGCGCATGCGGTACATGTTGGCCGTCGGTCCTCCCAGATCGCTGATATGACCCCCAAAGCCCGGGCGCTCGGCGATATGGCTGATCTCCGCGACCACCGACTCCCGGCTTCGGCTCTGGATCGGCCGGCCCTGGTGGAGGGTGATCGAGCAGAAGGTGCATCCGCCGAAACAACCGCGCATGATCTGGACCGAGTCCTTGATCATGTCCCATGCCGGGATGGGATCTCGGTAACGGGGGTGGGGCCCTCGGGCATAGGGCAGGTCGTGGAGGGCGTCCAACCCCGGCGTCGACAACGGCAAATCGGCCGGATTGACCACGACTCGGCGGTCGCCGTGGGCTTGCACCAAACGTCGGGCGTTGAAGGCGTTGGTCTCTCGATGGATCATCCGCGTCATCACGGCGAAGGACCGCGGGTCCCCTTGCACATCCTCGAACGTCGGCAGCTCGAGGGTCATGTTGTCACCGGCCGAGTCCTCCCATCGGTGGTCGGGCAGCGCCTCCTTCTTGCCCAGTAGGTAGGCCACACCGCGCATGTCCCGAAGGTTTTCGACCATCTCCCCGCTGTTGAGCCGCCGGGCGATCTCGAGGATCGGCCGTTCTCCCATACCGAAGACCACAAGATGCGCCTTTGAGGTCAGGAGGATGCTCGGCCACACCTTGTCCGACCAGTAGTCGTAATGCGCCAATCGCCTCAGGGATGCCTCGACCCCGCCGGCGATGACCGGCACACCTTTGAATGCCTCGCGGCATCGTTGGACGTAGACGTTCGTCGCACGATCCGGCCGCAGATCGATCGCGCCGCCCGGTGAGTAGGCGTCGGCGTTTCGCTTCTTCCGGTTCGCCGTGTAGTGGTTGATCATCGAGTCCATGTTGCCGGCGCTGACGCCGTAGAACAGGCGCGGGCGTCCCAGAGCCTTCCATGCTTGAGCCGAACGCCAGTCCGGCTGGGCAAGGATGGCCACCCGAAAACCGTTCTTCTCAAGCCATCGTCCAAGGATCGCTGCGGCGAAAGAGGGATGGTCGATGTAGGCGTCGCCCGAAACCAGAATGACATCCGGCTCGTCCCAACCGCGCGCCTCGATCTCTTCACGGGTTGTGGGCAAGAAGTCTTGGTTACGGTGGTGAGTGCGGCGGGCCATGGGGCGATACTACACCTAGAGGCCCGGCCGGAAACCCCCTCGCGGCTGCAAATCGCGAATGAGGCGACGCCCACTCTGGGGCCGGCGACCCAGAGCGGGTCCCTATCTGTGTTTCCGTAAGTCATTGAAGTAGAACGACTACGCCTGCGGCCTTCCGGAAGCACATCGCGCACCTCCCCATAATTTCGCTTCGCAAGGGGTTTTCGGCCGGGTCTCTAGGGTAACGAGTACCGCACGTTGACAATCTCGTTCACTATTCCAGGCTGAACCGCATTGTTAGGACGTAGCTCTCCTCAATCGCAACTCCGTCGAGAAGAGCCGGCTCGAAGACCCATTGTTCGACCGCCGCAACAGCGGCTTCGGTGAGGCCCAGAGGAAGGCCCCGCACGATCTTTGTGTCATTCACGCGGCCGTCTTCCCCAATGCCACACATCAGAACAACATTACCTTGAATTCTGGCCAGACGTGCTTCCTCCGGATAGACCGGGTCGGGTCCGCTCAGTCTCTTGGGTTCGGTCGTGGCAACGTCGATAAAATAACGAAAAACTGTTACCCCGGCATTTTCGGGTCCCGCGTCCGTCAACCCTTGATCCTTCTTCGCAGCCTTCACATGACCCTCGCCCGGCCGCACAATGAGTCGGTTGCCGTCCATCGAGTACGTCAGACCATTTTCGGTCAACACCTGATGGAGCACCTCATCCCACGGTACCCTGTCTGCTGCAATCGACACCTTCACCTTCAATGACGGTTCAGTGAGAATATCGAGCCCGGTGAGGACCGAAAAGGTCGAGAGAACATCGTCGAGGTCCGCATCCTTGAGATGTAGGGTGATGGGGTCGCCCGAGAATTCGGTGTTGGAGATTGCCTGATCAGAAGGAGCGCCCGCCTCCCGGGCGGTCAACATCGGGCTCAGACCGAGAACGACAACGGTAGTCAGGATCACAAGCAACCGAGCAGGCAGTCCAAGGGGCAGAAAATTCTTCTTGGCAAACATGGTAACGATTCTCCTTTCGATCAGGGCCGGTCGCCCGAGTCCGCTCGCAGCAACCAAAGGTGAGGGTTCGGGCGTCGTCAAGTGACGAATGGTATGCACCAAACCCTGTGCATAGTCTTCGACCTTGGCGGGGAGAGCCTGGGTAACCATGGCGTCGCAACAGGCCTCCTCCGCGTCCCGCAGGAAACGCGATGCGACCCAGGTCGTCGGATTCCACCAGAAGACGATTAACGCCAACAATTCAATCCAACGCACTCGATCATCGCCCCGCTTGAGATGAGCCAATTCATGGGCCAGTATGGTGTCAAGCTGTCCGTCACTGAGCCTGGTCACCAGGGCTCGGGGCAGAACCAACCGCGGTCGGCCGAGGGCGCTCCACACCAAAGGCGACACCTGTGCTCCGGTCATCACCACCCTGGGCCGTCTCGAACAGCCCATCGTCTCAGCTATGTGCTCGATTCTCCGATCGAGCGCTGGATCCGCGGGGGTCGCTCGATCGATCAGGCGCTTGAACCCGCGCAGTCGGATCAGGGTCACAACGAGAACCGTCAGACTGCCCAAAACCCACAGGCCGACGAGAGACCAACCCAAGAAAACGGTCCAGTCCACTGCCGGAGAGGTGGGCAAGACTTCTCCGGAAACGACAGCAAGGCCGACTGCCTCGACAGTGACCAACGTCGTCTGCGGTACCGGGAGAAGACCGAAGTCAAAAACGGGCGGCATGAAGAGCCTGATCAGAATGACCAACCACAGGAGGTGCAAAACCGTCGGTCGCTTGAGGCGGAGACTCAGGAGGACTACTCCTACTGCCATCGCAACTGCGACCATCGCATTGCTGAGGACCGAGAGGAGGAAGGGGTTCATCGTCAGCCCCCTTCGCCCAAGGTTGAACGCTCACGCGACAAACGTTTCACCAGCCGCTCAAGGGCCTCGGCCTCTTCGGGCGTCGGGTCGGACACCCGAACAAGGTGAGACAGGAGGGGCGCCATCGAGCCGTCGCACAGGGCATCGGCGGTTTCCCGCAACCGCCGAGAGACGAGTTCGGTTCGGCTGATTGTCGCGGTGAAAACGTTGACCCGGCCCTGTTTCTCCCGGCGAACGCAGTTCTTCGCCTCCAGCCGGTCGAGAAGGCTCTGAACCGTCGCGTACTCGGAATGCGAACCCGCCGGGTAGAGCTGATCGGTCAGCTCCCGGATGGTTGAAGGTCCGCTCTTCCACAACAAGCGCAGAAGGGCCAATTCGGTCTCGGAGATATTCTTGGGTTTGAGCGACACGTCGAAACCCCCTCAAGCAATTTGCCTGAGATTAATATAAGGCACGTTGCCTGAGTTGTCAAGGGAGAGGGTTGACGGAATATGGAGCCCCGACGTTCTGGAGCGCCTGGGGACGCTCCAGCGTCGGCAGACTCACTCCGCTTGTGGCGCCCGCAGCTCTCCGACCCAAAGATGCTCGATGTAAAAAACTCGGATCACCTGAGTCTTAAAAAAGGATTGGATCAGACGCCGGGATCTTTCGGAAGCGGGCGCCCAGTAGTCATCGACCCGGCGAATCCGAGCCATTCTTTCAATCTCTCTTTCGTTGACCAGAATGTGGGTGACGCCGAGCCGACGCAGGCGCCGGACCAGGTCCTCGGCCGAGCTTGCGGCTCCAGCCATTTCGACCAGGAGAGGCGCCCGGTACGGATCCTCAACGATCACCTGTCGCTTGAGCCCGAACGAACGGGCTTCGGCGACCATCAGGACCCGAGCATCGGAGGGGAGAGAGGCCGAGATGAAGTCGGTGGCGGGGGCAACGTCGATCCACCGAGCCCGATAGTCCCTGTCGCTGAGGAAGCCGGTAACCGTGGTCAGCCGGTCGATGTTGAGCTTGGACAGGAGTCCGCTGGCATTCCAGGCGAAGACCAACACCAGGAGGGCCGTGAAAGCGCCTCGCGTCAGGCCGCTGACCTTCCGGCCGAGAGCGGGAGGAACGACGCCGGCCAATGCCGCAGCCGGCACCAGGACCGGCAGCAGGAACCGCACGTACTGAACCAGAAAACCCCAACAGAGAAAACCGACGAGGGTTGCTGCCCACAACGGGCTGCGAAGGCGGGGTCTGAGACCGGTGACCATTGCGGCGACGGGTAGGAGAAACAGCCAATGCGGACCGAGGAGACCCTCTTCGTAGCGCGGCGTGAAGGTGCGGCGGACCACAGCACCGGCCGATGCCGCCAGCGCCCCCACCTTCGAGTGGGGGAGGTCGATGTTGAGGTTTCTCTCGTTGCCGATACTCAATCCCGAAGGAGGGCCCCCGAAAAGGTCGGTGAGGTATGGGTAGACCGGATTGCCCGTCCATACAAGGTTGCGAGCGATCCAGGGGGCCATCGGTACTGTGGCGCCGACAACCAGGACCAGAAGCAGGACAACAGCCCGGACCCTGCTCCCAGACCGAAACCTCCACAGCCTCATCACAGCGGCCGCCGCCAGGGGTGTCAAAACGGTCGCTAATGCCAGATACTTTGATGCGGCGGCCGTGCCTCCCAGGAAGCCCGCCAGTGCCATCATGCGGCACGTCGGCATGCGATCGACCTCGTGGGTCAACGCCACCAGCGCAACGCCTGCCCATGCGGCTACGGCGTGGTCGGTATTGGCGTAACCAATGGCTTCCAGCGTTGCTGGGGTCAGGGCGTAGCAAGCCGCTGCCCATGGAGCGGCGCCGGCCCCTCCCAGCCGGCTCTGCCCAGCGTGGCGGCGGCGATGATGGCAACTGCCGCCATCCACCAGCTGATGGCGTTTGCACCCCAGGGACCCACCGTCGACAGGGCAAAGGTGAAGAGGATGCCATGTGCCGAAAAGTAGTAGGAAAAGGATTCACGGGCGAACTCGACGAAACCGCCGGCCATCAGCCACTGTTCCGGGAAGGCTAAGTGGTAGTGAAGGACATCGTACATCACCGGCGGGGTGGTCAGCAGGAGGAGGGTGGCGCCGACGGGCATCATCAGGGCGCCCCCGAGTGGTGACACCAGACCCTCGGGCAGAATTTCGATCTGCCGGCGAAAGCGTCTCAGGACAAACAATCCGCCCAGAGCCGAGATGGCCTGCAAGCCGATCAGGAGGGGGCCGAACAGGAGGTGAGTCAGAGCCAAGCCGGTCCCGACCAGCGCCAACACCGCCGCCCCCGTCGCAACGATCAAAACCAGAGGTGTGCGGGCGCCGTTAGAATTTTTCGACAGCGTGGCAACCACCGGCCATCCGGCGCCGGTGCAGGCGAGGGTCCAAATGCTGAGCCAGAACGCGGGAAGGGCGACGGCCCGGATGATGACATCGAGCGTCATGACGTCTCTCGACTCAACCACAGAACCACGACCGCCAGCAGGGTGGCGGCGGCGGCAACGGATTGCGTGACCGTCGGTGTGATCTGTCCACGAGCCATGGCCCGAGTATAGCGGGGCGCCGACAGTTAACTAGTACAGCGGAAAACCTGCCGTCAGCGCATGCACCTCGGCCTTGACGGCTTCCATCTCGGCGTGGAAGGCATCGAGCTTGGCCTGATTATCCTTGTCCTCATCGGCTCTGAGGACTCGGTCGATCAGGGTGGCGATTGTTTCCATCTCGGCGACGCCCATGCCCCTTGAGGTGATGGCCGGGGTGCCGATGCGCAGGCCCGAAGCGATGTAGGGCTTGCGGGTGTCGAAGGGAACGGTGTTCTTGTTGACGGTGATGTCCGCCAGACCCAGCCACCTTTCTGCCTTCTTGCCCGAAATGAAGTCGGTCCCCAAATCGATCAGGAAGAGGTGGTTGTCGGTGCCACCGGAAACAATGCGCCAGCCCTTGGTCTTCATTGCCGTGCACAGTGCGGCCGAGTTTTCGATGACCTTTTGCTGGTATGTCTTCCATTCCGGTTCGAGCGCTTCGGCAAAGGCCACCGCCTTGGCGGCGATGACGTGCATCAACGGCCCACCCTGCACGCCCGGAAAGACCGCCTTGTCGATCGCCGCCGCCCACTCCTCGGTGCACAAGATCATGCCGCCGCGAGGACCGCGCAGGGTCTTGTGGGTCGTCGTGGTAACGAATTGGCAGTGGGGTACCGGCGAAGGATGGAGGCCCGTGGCCACCAGGCCGGCGATGTGGGCGATGTCGGCCATCAAGAGCGAGCCCGCCTCGTCGGCGATCGCCCGCATCCGCTCAAAGTCAATCGTACGGGGGTAGGCCGAGGCGCCACACACAATCAGGCGAGGCCTGTGTTCGAGGGCGAGTTCCTGCACGGCGTCATAGTCAATCGTTTCGGTGTCCTTACGCACTCCATAGGCAACGACGTTGTATTCCATCCCGGAAAAATTCAGTGGGTGTCCGTGTGTGAGATGACCTCCGTGGGTCAAGTCCATGCCGAGCAGGGTGTCACCTGGCTTCATCACCGCTAGGTAAACGCCCATGTTGGCCTGGGCGCCGGAGTGAGGCTGGACGTTGGCGTGGTCGGCGCCGAAGAGTTCCTTGGCCCGGTCACGAGCGAGGTCTTCGGCAACATCGACGTGTTGACACCCACCGTAGTAACGTTTGGCTGGATAGCCTTCGGCATATTTGTTGGTCATGACCGAGCCCATGGCCGCCATCACGCCGGGTGTTACGAAATTTTCGGAAGCGATCAGCTCGAGACCCTCGTTCTGACGCGTGCGCTCGGCTTCGAGAGCCGCAGCGACTTCAGGGTCGGAGAGCGCAACGAAAATATCGTGCATTCTAAAAAAGTCGTGCCTGTTGAATTCGGTCATTCTGTCCCCCTTGGGTCGAGCCGCACGCAACGGCTCAGTTGTTCAGATTTCGATTTTATCGACTCGCCGCTGATGACGGCCACCCTCGAATGCAGTCTTGAGAAAAACGGAGGCAATCTGTTCAGCCACGCCCAAGCCGAGGACCCGAGACCCCATGCACAAGATGTTGGCATCGTTGTGGCGCCGGGCCATTTCGGCGGTGTAGGCGTCGTGGCATAGGGCCGCCCGGACTCCCGGATGTCTATTTGCCGTGATACTCATTCCGAGACCGGTGCCACAGATGAGAATTCCTCTGTCAGCCTGTCCGTGGGCAATCTTCTCCGCCAATTCATGAGCGAAATCCGGGTAGTCGACCGATCGTCCGTCCTCGACCCCGAGGTCCTGGACGTCAAAACCGAGCGTTACGACGTGTTCGGCGATACTTCGGCGAAGGTTTACGGCGGCATGATCTGAAGCGAGCAGAATCATCGAAGGTCTCCCGTAAGGCTCTGGTCAAGTCCAGGTTGTTCGAGGGACCGGTACTCTTCAAGGGCGTAGCGATCGCTCATTCCCGCGAGGTGGTCGGTTACCAGCCGGACAAATCCCGGAGAGGTATGGTAACGACCACGGACCTCCTCCGCAACCCGGCCGAAGGCGACCTCGCGAAGGTAGGGAAAACCGAGTTCTTCTCGTGCCCGCAAGAGAACATAGGTGGGCAGATTCAAGGGGCTGATCCAGAAGGCCCTGAAGAGTCCGACCATGACCTTGTGCGCTCGCCAGTCCTGCCTGTTCACTCGGGGGTGGTTGATGATGCCCTCGTAAATGAAGTTCTTCAAACCTTCAAATAAGGGTTGAACCCCGGGGGAAAACCAGATGGCTGTACGGGGAAGATAAGAACTCACCGCCAAGAACTCCTCACGGTTTTTGAATTGATGGAGGCCGGCAAGTTGCCTCAGCCCGTCGGCCGCTTGCTGAATGACATCGGTAACGAAGAGCTGAATGATGCCTCGAATGAGAATGTTCTGGCGTATCCAACGCCGCTCTTGGGTCTCGTAGATGTTCTTGTGTGCGCCAATCACGCGGCGCGCCACATCGAGTTCCTCGACAGACGACAGCTGCACCGACTTGACGCGCAGGCCATCCTCCAGATCATGGGTCTGCTGAGCGATTTCGTCGGCCACGGCAACGACCTGACCCTCGAGGTGACAGGGAAGATCCAGTCGCAGACCCTCTTCGCGGGAAAGGGGAAAATCATAATCGACCCTCCAACCGGTGTGCTTGAGAATGCCCTCTCGGACCTGGTCGGTCAGATCCAATCCTGGCTTTTCATACCGTCGCTCGAGCAAGTCCACCACCCGCAGGCTCTGGTAATTGTGTTTGAATGTTCCCACTTGGGCAACCACCTCCGGCGGCAGTGGAACCTCTTCGACTTCCCCGGATAGAACCTTCCGCAGCACCCCTTCGCCGGTGTGGCCGAACGCGGTGTGGCCGAGGTCATGACCCAGGGCAATCGCTTCAACGAGATCTTCATTGAGAGCCAGGGCTCGAGCGATGGTGCGCGCCAGCTGTGCCACCTCAAGGGTGTGGGTGAGGCGGGTTCGGGGATGATCGGCGAGATGGGGAACAAAGACCTGGGTCTTGTGTTTGAGCCGTCTGAAGGCCCTGGAATGGAGAATTCGGTCCCTATCGCGTTGAAAAGCGGGCCGCAGATCATCGTCGGTGTGCACTTCTGACCTTCTCGAACTTTCGGTGGAGAACATTCCCCAGGGCGCAAGGCGACCGACTTCACCCGCTTCGAGTTCTTTTCGCCCGTGAATCTTGAATTCATCCCACATCATGACCTCCCGAGATCCGGGCCGGCGGCGCCTTCCTCCAGCAACATCCCGACGACCCTTAGACTGCCCGCCGCAACGACCGGATCTCTCAGCAAGGCGAGGGCCTCCCACGGACTCTGCGCACACAAACTTGAAGGAAAGGCTTCGGAGAGCCGCTCGAGCGGCATGGCGCGTTCGTCATCCAGGGGGAAGACCGCCACCTCCCCGACGACGGGTCCGAGTACCCTGGCCATCGCGGCAACCGGCTTGTCTTCAAGACAGGAAAACAAAAGGTTGTACGTCCCGGGGAGATCCCGAAGGTGTGTTGCCAGGGCTTCGGCCGCTTCCAGGTTGTGAGCTCCGTCGAGTAACACCGTTCGCCCTTCGACCTCGGTCGAGGAGAATCGGCCCGGCCAGTGAACCTCGGCGAGGCCGCGCCTGACATCCTCCCCATTCAACTCCCCTTCCCACCCCTCTTGCAATTCAACCAGGGCCAGAGCCAGGGCGAGGTGCAGATTGTCTCTCTGATGTCTTCCCTCCAGCGGCAAAGACAGGCCACACCAGTCACTGCCATCCCAACGGGCTCGCATAGACCGTGAATGATCCCCGCTTTCCAGCTCGATGATTTCGGCCGCGAAACGGGCCTCCGGCGCAAGCAAATCGGCCACCACGGCTGGGTTCACACCGGGCCCCAGGATGGCTGATGAAGCCGCCGCCAACGCAGCACCTTTGTCTGAGGCCACTTCGGACGGAGTCTCGCCGAGCCACTTTCGGTGGTCGCTGCCGATATTCGTCAGGCCGGCGACCCGACTTCCGGCAAGACGAGTTGCATCCCAGCGCCCACCCATACCGGCCTCCAGCACCACCACATCAACTCCACTCTCGGCAAAACACAGAAAGGCTGCTGCGGTTAGGGTTTCGAAGAAGGTGAGGTCGGGGAAGCCGTCCAAGCGCCCCAGAATCTCGGCCAGCGTGTCGTCGCTGACGGGTGCTCCGCTGCTGCGTATTCTCTCGTTGACTCGCACGAGATGGGGCGAGGTGTAGAGGCCGGTCTTCAGTCCCGATGCGGCCAGAATGCGCTCCAAAATAACAGCCGTGGAACCTTTGCCGTTGGTGCCCACCACCAGGACCGAGCGGAATAACTCCTGCGGTTTCCCGAGTTGATTTAGGGCCACCGTCAAACCATCGAGGCTCGGTCGGATTCGCCCCGGGCCCCGGCGCTGGAGCCTTTCACGCAGGGTCAGCGAAAGTACCCCAGGCATGTGGCGAGCGTCTCCTTCAGCTCGTGCCTATGGACCACAAGGTCAAGCATGCCGTGTTCAAGAAGAAATTCGGAACGCTGGAAGCCCGCAGGAAGGGTCTGCCGAATGGTTTGCTCGATCACCCGCGGTCCGGCAAACCCGATCAGGGCCCCGGGTTCGGCAATGTTCAGATTGCCGAGCATGGCAAAGCTCGCCGTGACCCCGCCAGTCGTGGGATCCGTCAGCACTGAAATATAGGGCAGCTGTTTCTCGCGCATTCGGGCCAGGGCCGCCGACACCTTTCCCATCTGCATCAGAGACAGAATGCCCTCCTGCATGCGGGCCCCCCCAGAACATGAGACGATCACCAGTGGAAAACGTCGGTCCAAACACCTCTCGGCAGCGAGGGCAAGTTTCTCGCCCACGACGGATCCCATGGAACCACCCATGAAACCGTATTCCATCGCGGCAATGACCGTCGGACCCCGGTCGATTTCTCCCTGTCCAACGAGAAGGGCATCCTGAGGACCGATTCTTTTCTGATACGTCTTGAGCCGGTCGGAGTAGGCTTTCGAATCCACAAACCCAAGCGGGTCCGTCGAGCGAACTCGGTTGAACAGGACTTTATACCGATCACCGTCAAAAAGGGACGCCAAACGCTGACTCGCGGTCAAGCGGAAATGGTGGTCGCACTTGGGGCAGACATGGAGATTGTCGGCGGCCTCCTTGTGGTAAAGAATGGCCCCACACGAGTCACATTTGATCCACAGGCCCCGGGGAACCCCTTGTCCCTTCTTCATTGAACGCTCCAGTTCACTCCCGTCATCGAATGGGCTCAAGCCCGATCTCTTGACATCAATCACCAAGACTTCACTTTTGTGTCGGCATTTCCACAAAGGCAAACCCCGGCCGAACCGGGGTTTGCTTGCGAGAAATCGCCGTCATCAGCCCTGAGAACTTTCCTCTTCAAGATCGTTCGGGATCCCAAGCCGCAGGCAGGCCGCGTCATACATCTGGCGGGCGGCCTTTTGCGCGCCTTGAAGATCAGCGATCTTCTGCTTGACCGCAGCGAGCTCATCCTGGATCTCGGATTCGAGTTCTGCGATCTCGGTCTTGGTCTGGTTCATCGCTTCTTCGTAAAATTTTCTCTGGGTGTCGGAAAGGGTCATTGTCTCCTCCTCATAAATTGATCATTTGATTTTGAACGGCACGCGGACCGGAATCCACATGCGAACCTTGACACCATGTTTGGTCGCGGCTTTGTAGCGCCACTTGCTCACCGCCGATTCCGCGGCCTTCTCGAAACCAACTCCAGGTCGAGTGGACTTTACCACTTTCACCTGCTCGACGACACCATCGATTCCGAGCAAGATTTCAAGGTTCACAGTACCCTGCGCTTGCAACTTGAGCGCCATCGGTGGGTACGACGGCGTTTTCTGGCTTATCGGTACGGGAAGAACCACCCCGCGGTCACCCGGCTGGACGATGTCGCCTTCCCTCACCGAAGGTGTGGGCGTGGGTGGAATCGGCGTCGGTGTAGGCGTGGGTGGAATCGGCGTCGGCGTAGGCGGTACGACCGTCGGCTCAGGCGCCACTTCCTCCGGCTCGGGCGTCGGTTCGGGCGTCGGCTCAGGCGTCGGCGTTGGGGGTATCGGCGTCGGTGTCGGGAAATCCTGTTGGAGGCGCTCCCGAATTTCTTCGGTCTTTTCTTCGACCATCTGCGCCGCCGCCAGGGCGGCAGCCTCTGCCATCTCTTCTTCGGTCAAAAGGCCGGCCCCGGTATCGGGAGTTCCCGGTTCTTCAACATCCGCGGAAACGGCCGGCAGGGGCGTCGGGGTTGTCGGCGGACCTTCGCCGCCACCACCGCCCAAAATTGCATAGAGCCCGACGGCAACCACGACCAAGGCCGCGAAACCGATCAACAACCATTTTACTCCCGACTTGCTTTTCTCCGGTTCTTCTTGTGGAGCTTCCTCGACGATGACCTCAGGTTCAGGCGGCGACTCGGGCTCAACCGGCACTTCGGACTCAACCGGCACCTCTGGCTCAACCGGTACCTCGGGTTGGGCTTCCTCAGGAATATCAACGGCCGGCACAGCATCACTTTCCTCGACCTTGGGGGGTTCGGGCAGGATCGCTCCTGCCTTCTTGCCTGTCTTGCGCCCCTCGATAGGCGTAATGACTTCGCCGGCAACCAGTTCCTGTATGAATCGCGCAATGGTAATTGAATCAACGGCCCAACCATGTTTTCGCTGTGCCTTTTCCAGGTCTCGGTGGAAGTTCCGAGCGGACTGATAGCGCTTTTCTTTGTCCGAAGCGAGGGCTTTCAAAACGATTTTTTCTACGTCTTGAGGCACATCGGGGTTGATCTTGGAGGGCGACTTGACCTCTGGATTGCGAACTTGTTCGAGAATCGACAGTTCAGAATCACCGGCAAAGAGCTTGGCGCCGGTCAACATCTCAAACAACACCAAACCAAGAGAAAAGATATCCGACCGGTGGTCGATGCTCTTGCCCCATGCCTGCTCGGGAGACATGTATTGGAGCTTGCCCTTGAGAGCGCCGGCGCGAGTGTGAGATGCCTTCGAGGCCGCTTTCGCAATTCCGAAGTCGCACAGCTTGATGTCACCGTCGAGGGAGATCAGCACATTCTGTGGGGACACGTCACGGTGAACCAGCCCGAGATCACGATTCTCGAAGTCGCGTTTACGGTGCGCATAGTCCAAGGCCGAAGCCAACAGATTCGTGATGTGGACGCAGATCGGAGTCGGCAGGATGATATCGCGGTCACGGCAACTCTTGAGCAAGGAACGCAGATCCCGGCCCTCGATATATTCCATCGCGATGTAGTAGGACCGATCGATCTTGCCGAGGTCATAGATGTGAATAATGTTGTTGTGGTTCAGCTGTGCGGCCAGCTTCGCCTCGTCAATAAACATTGTGACGAATTCATCGTTATCGGTCAGGTGAGGCAAGATTCGCTTGATGGCTACGGTCTTTTGAAAGCCCTCCATACCCATCATACGAGCCTTGTGAACCTCCGCCATGCCGCCTGTCGCAATGTGGTCCTGCAGTACGTATTGGCCAAACTGAGACCCCTCGGCAACCGGTTCTTCAGCTTTGGGAATCGGCGTCTGTTCCGGCGGCGGTGGTGGTGCGGCCTTGGGTGGCGGAGCGTCGGCGGGCGTTTCGACCAAGCCTTTCACCTCCGCCTTCGCCTCCTTGGCCTTCCTACGAACCGGCTGAATATCGAGGCCTGCCAAGGTCTGGGAGAGAATGGCATCGACATCGGTCTCGGTCGGAGGCGCAACCCTCTTGATCGGACGGACCGTTTGACTCTCCTTCAAGACCTCCGACAACACATCATCCGCCGCACCTGTGGTCGGGGCTTTCTTTTCGAGGGGCTGGGACGTCGGAGGGGCATCGTCGGTCGACGTGGCCTTTTCTTCATCGCCGACATGGTCGTCGTCTTCGACATCCGACAGGATATCTCCGAAGAGTTCGTCGGAAGTCAGGCTCTTGGCTTCGCCTTCAAGACCCGCACCTCGTCGGAGAGCATCCAACGTGGCCCGGGGAATGGCCTGGGTCGCTGCGGGGTCTTTTGAGCGTTCAACAAGGTCATGGACCCGTTGCACCAACGCCTCTCCCGAAAAGGGTCTTTCGAGGATGTCCTGGGCGCCATACTGCTTGGCATCCTCCGGAGAATCTCCTCCACGATAACCCGACATCAAAATAAGAATCGACGTCGATTGCAACCCTGCCCGCGCACGCAACTGTGTAATGGCATCCTCGATCTTAATCCTCGGCAGAACCGAGGTGATGACCACAACCTTTGGTTCGAAAGTGGCACAGCAGTCCACGGCGGCATCGACATCAGCAACAATCTCGAGCCGATACTCCGAACTCTCCAACGCCTTTTGAACCCGTTCTATGTATCGCGGCTCGTACTCAATGAGAAGGATATTCGCGCTCATTTCACCATCCTCAGCAGTGGAACTGGACAAAGACACCTATCTCATTATGTTCGAGCCTTCCGTGAAGTCAACCACAAAACTCGCGAGAGGAATCAAAGTTCTTGAGATGCGGCGTCTCGGGCTTCCAATCGCTCTGTCTGTCGTTGGCCGCGTCTGCTTTTCGGGTCAGACCGGCGGTGGTCGATTTCCAGCGCAATTTCCGGGATAATGGCGTCGATCGGGATGAGCGTCGATTGTGTTGGGCGGCATGAATCGAACGAAGGGTCGTTCGGCACCCTCGCGCGGTCTTGCGGAGACACCTTCGACGCATTCCGAAATTTCGGGCCACCGAGCCCAGCCGCAGGGAGGCGTAATGTCCGGCCACAGCAAATGGAGCACCATCAAACATAAGAAGGGCCGTGCCGACGCCAAACGCGGCAAGATCTTCACCAAGATTCTTCGCGAAATTACCGTGTCTGCCCGCCAAGGAGGCGGCGACCCGGCGGGCAACCCCAGACTGCGTGCAGCCGTGGCGGCGGCCAAGGCGGCAAATATGCCCAGCGACAACATGAAACGGGCCATTCAGAGGGGCACGGGAGAATTGCCCGGCGTCACCTATGAAGAGGTCAACTACGAAGGGTACGGTCCCGGAGGCGTAGCGATGATGCTCGAATGCTTGACGGACAACCGGAATCGGACAACGCCCGAGGTTCGCCACCTCTTTTCCAAGAGCGGGGGTAATCTGGGCGAAAACGGCAGCGTCTCTTGGTTGTTTACCCGCAAGGGACTGATCTTGATTTCCTGCAGCGACGACCTTGACGAAGATTCTCTGATGGAGATGGCTCTCGAGGCCGGCGCCGACGATCTTGATACCGAGGATCCTGAGTATTTTCGGGTGTTCACCGCGCCCGAGGAACTCCACATGGTCAAAGAGAGCCTCGAAGCCCAAGGTGTGAAGGTCGATGTCGCCCAGTTCGACATGGAACCGTCCACGACGGTACGGCTCGAAGGAAAAAGGGCCCTGCAGATGATTCGTTTGATGGATGCCTTTGAGGATCACGACGACGTCCAGAATGTGTGGGCGAACTTTGACATCGACGAAGAAATTCTGGCGGGCGTCTGACAGAGCATGGTCAGAGTTCTTGGAATCGATCCTGGATCTGCCGCCACCGGGTGGGCCGATATTTCCATCAGCGGCAATCGGTACACTCTCCATGATTGGGGAGTCATTCGACCGCGGGGCCCGAACCGACCCGCCCGCCTCGCCGATCTTAGGTCGAAGCTCGAGGATATTCTCCTGCGAACCAATGCAGAAGAAGCGGCTGTCGAAACCACTTTCTCCGGGCGTAATCCCAAATCCGCGATTGCCCTGGCCGAAGCGCGGGGAACCATTCTCTCGGTTCTCGGCGGCGGGACCCTCGAAGTGGCCGGCTATTCTCCTGCAGAAGTGAAGAAATCGATTGTGGGAAACGGCCGAGCGGAGAAAAGACAAGTGGTATTCATGGTCAAGCAGCTCCTCGGTCTGGAGGAAAACCCTGCTGCCGACGCCGCTGACGCGATGGCGGTTGCCCTCACACATCTTCATCTTCGACGACGCCCAACATGACCTTGACGCCCAGAAAAGCCTCGTGCTACGATTCCTTGCCTTTGAAAGGGGCGAATCGACAAACAGATCGGAGCGGAGGATTTCTCCTTGTGGGACTCTCCGAAATCGGTCACAATAATTATTCTGAACGTGATTGGAACTTTTGGACGTTCGAAAACTCGTAACTTAGAGGAGGAAGACCGTGCACTTCGGAACATTAGCAACTTATTTCCGCCAGGGTGGGCCCATGATGTGGCCCTTGTTGTTCTTCTCGCTCCTCGCTCTGACCTTCATCATTGAGCGGTTCATCGTTTTCACGAAAGCGAAAATTAACGTCAATGAGTTTCTTACCAAGATTCGCAAGGCGTTGCTCGTCAATCGCAATGTCAAAGAGGCGATCAAGGTTTGTGAACAGAGCAAGGGCCCCGTCGCCTCGGTGATGAAGGCTGGTCTGTTGCGGTACGGTCACACCCGCGACGACATCGAGAAGACTATTGAAAACGCTGCGATGTATGAACTCGACCGTCTCGAGCGTCGAATGGGCGTGCTCGCAACGACCGCCAACGTCGCTCCCATGCTCGGTTTCCTTGGAACCGTGACGGGGATGATCAAGAGCTTCGCAACTCTGGCGGAAGCCGGACTGACCAACCCGGGCGCCGTTGCAGCCGGTATCTCCGAAGCGCTGATTACGACCGCAACCGGTCTCATCGTCGCCATTCCCGCCCAGTTGGCTTACAACTGGTACAACACCAAGATCACCCGATTCGTCCGGGACATCGAGACCGCAACCAACATGCTCATGGAAACTTTCATCGAGATGGATTCCCAGCGATACGGTGAAGCCCAGGGGAGCGAAGCTCCGCAGGCGTAAAGCGATGAGGAAGGGAGGCCGCGATGGCAGTCATCCGCGGTAGAGAGAAAAAAGGCGGCGGCGAGATTTTCACGGCGTCGATGGCGGATATCGTCTTCCTGCTCATCGTCTTCTTCGTGTTGACTTACAACACCGAAGTGGACAGAACTCAGGTAGACCTTCCCGAAACCTGGGTGCGCACCGAGGTTCCAAAAAAGGCCGCGGTCATTTCGATTTCTCCGCCCGATCAGGGTGAGGTCATCCGGGTTTCGACCGGTGAAGAAATGTCTCTGCCCGTGAGTACCATCGAAGAGGTCGTGACCTTCGCGTCCACCGTGGTAGCCCAGGATCCGGAGAAAGAATTCATCATCAAAGCCGATTATGGGGTCCACTACGAGAAGATCGACTCGGTACTCGATGCTCTCAAGCAGTCCAAGGTGAAGATCATCTACCTGCTTTCGCAGCAAAAGACCGTCGGCACGTAACGGGGGAGATCATGTCGGTTTTTAAAGGAATGAAACGAGAGATCGAGAGCGAGATTTTCACTGGCTCAATGGCTGACATCTCCTTTCTTCTCATCATCTATTTCATGGTCACCTCGGTATTTTCCGCGACTCGTGGGTTGGATTTCGCCCTTCCCGATGACGACCGTGAAACCCCCGAGATCAAGCAGGAAGATTCGATCGACGTCTTTGTCCAACCTGGTGGAGACATCATGCTCGACGGCAATCTTATGCCGGCCGATCAGATCGATGAACAGCTCCTGAAATACATCGCGGACACGCTCAAGGACAACCCGAAGAAGCCCGTGATCCTCAGGACCGACCCTGAAGCCACCTACGGCAACATGATTTTCGTATTCGACATCCTTCGAACTCCTGTTGAGGATGGAGGAATCAAGATCGAAACGATTTCAATTCCAACCCAGCGCGAAATGCAGAATATTTGGACGATGCTGGGTATCGCCCAATGATCAGGAGGATGGGATGACTGACACTCCCAAGCCCGCACAGCCGAAAGGGCCGCAACTTCCGCAAACGGTGATGGAAATCATCGCCATGGAAGAAGCTCAGGACACTCGGTTCGCACGCATAGCGTTCGTCTCGGCCATCGTCCTGCACGTGATCTTTTTCCTCATGAACTGGAACTTCCTCGTCTGGGGCGGGGATTCCGGTGACCACGACCAACAAAAAAATAAGATTTACGTGGTCAAACAGGTGAAGTTCAAGCAACCGCCGAAGCGCGAGATGCAGCAGATCCCGAAACCCAAGACCAAGAAGGTGCCCATCCCAGATCCGACCCCCGATGAGCCTGAACCAATCCGGGATGAGGACCCCGATGACGATTTGGATTTCGACCTGGACGACAGCTTGATTCTCGGTATTCCGGACGCGCCGCCGGCGCCTGAGCCGGAGGGGCCGGTACGTTTCGTCGTCGGTGGAAACATCACCGAGCCTGAACGTTTGAGCGGACCAAATCCAACCTATCCGGAGGCGGCACGCCGTGCCAGAATCCAAGGTGTTGTCGTTCTCGAATGTACGATCGGCAAGGATGGTCGGGTGAATGAGGTCAACGTTTTACGCGGACTTCCTCTCGGGCTCACCGAAAGTGCCGAGAACGCTGTGCGGAAGTGGAGATTCAAAGCTTCGACTCTTAACGGGAAGCCGGTTGAGGTCCTCTATATCCTCACCGTTCGATTCAACCTCCAGTAGAAAGAACTCATGGCACTTCAAGGGTCCCTGACGGAACTTTCTCTTCCCGACGTTATTCAGTTGGTCAGCGTCTCCGGAAAATCCGGGGCATTTAAACTGGATCGTGAGGGTGAAAAAGGCCAGATCTACCTGAAGGACGGTCAGATCGTCGATGCTTCGGTGGGTAACCTCCGGGGTGAACACGCCGTCTATGAGATGGCGATCTGGTCCAGTGGAGAGTTCTCCTTCGTTGCTGGATTGAGTTCTCCTGAGGTGACGGTTCACCGTTCAAATGCAAACCTCATGATGGAGGCCGCAAGGCGTCTGGACGAGTGGCGCGTCCTTTCTCGGAGAATTCCGTCCCTCGACCTGATCCCTTATTTCTCGCCTCGCGAAGGTCAGGACCAGGTCACCCTCAGTCCACAGGAATGGATCCTTGTGACTCGCGTGGATGGCGAACGGTCGATTGAAGAAATCGGCCACATCCTTCGGTGGTCAGCGTTCGATGTTTCCAAACTACTGTTTGGAATGATCACCTCCGGCCTGGTGGCTCTTCAGGACCCAGGAAAATCGAAGGACGGCGAAGGCCGAATCAAGGCCGGCCCAAGTCCTATCACCTTGCTCGGTTTGGCTGAGAAGATTCGCTCAGTCGCCCTCGACGTGGTCGGTCCAGGCGGGGAAAAAACCATTGAGAAACAATACGCCGGCGCCCGAACAATGATCGAGCGCGGCGAAGGAATCGACACCATCAAGGAAATGGTCCAGCAAAACAGCAAAGCCATTTCCTTGCTCAAAGGCGCCGATGTTGCCGCTATGTTTGATGAGCAGGTTCGCCCTCTGCTCGGTGATAACGAGGGTTCATGACGAAGGTGAACCATAGGGAGGCGTTCATGAAGAAGCCAGGGTCTCGGTTTTGCGCAGTCATCGCTGCCGGCGTCTTGATTATTGCTGTAACACTGCCGGCTGGAGCCGACTATAACAAGGGTGTCGAAGCGTATAGGGCTCGGGACTATTCGACCGCGGTGAAAGAATTCCAAGCTGTGGTCCAGCAGAGCCCGGACCATGCCGGCAGCCACTATATGCTGGGGCTCTCCTTGCGCGGCGCCAAACAGACGTCCAAGGCGCTTGCCAGCCTTCGAAAGGCGACCGAACTCGACCCGGCGAATGCTTCTTTCGCGATTGCCTTGGGTCAGACCCTCGTGAAGGCGAAACAGTACAACGACGCCTATCTCACTCTCAAAAAGGTTCGTTATGGCAACCTTGATGCGCGAACCAAGGCCACCTATGCGCCAGCCTTCGGCATGGCCGCCATCAAAGCCGGGTTCCCGGGTGAAGCAATTCCGGTTCTCGAAGCACAGGGCAAGGCCAGTCCCCGCGACGCGAACCTCTTTTACACGCTGGGGTATGCCTACAGCACCGAAGGTGAGTCGGCAAAGGCTTTCACCGCATTCAAGAAAGCGTTCGAGCTAAATCCCAAAGACAACAAGAACGCCACTTCTGCGGTCAAGGCTGCGATTTCGGCCGGGCGGAGAACTTCGTCCGCAACCCAGAAAAGGGCCTTCTACACTCAGGGCGCCGCAATTGCCGAGATCTTGGCGGAATCAACACCGACCTTTGACAATCTCCTGCTCGCCGGCGAAACCTGGCTCGGCGGGAAACAATACAGCAAGGCTTTGGGCTGGTTTGACAAGGCAGTCGCCAAGCAGAGTCAAAATGCTCTAGTGCGGTTTTATCGGGCTCAATGTCATACGTCTCTCAATCAGTACGACGCCGCGACAAAGGAATTGCAGAGCGCACTCAAGATCGGGGTCAGCGGTAAGCTGAGGACTCAGGTCTACAATCAGATGGGCTTTGTCTATGACAAGACCAAGCAGTATGACAAAGCGATCAGCGCTTACCGGAATTCCGGAAACACCGCGATGGTGACAAAGGTCGAAAAGAAGAAGGAGACCGCTGCAGAAAATGCCGCGGCCGAGGCGGCCTTGAGAGACTACGAGCGGAAATTGCGGGCTCTCGAAGCGCAAATAAACGAACTCGAGGCGATTGGTGAAATGGAAGAAGCCGCCGAGCTTCGGCGACATCTCGAGGGTCTTCGTAATCAGTAACCGCAGCCAGATTTTTGATCCGGGGCGTCCCTTTTGGGGCGCCTTTTTTTGTGGGGATCACTCCCCCTCCTCAGAACGGGCATGGCGGACCAGGGTCACAACCGCGGCAAGGATCGACAAAAGGAATCCCGCGGAGATTTCAATGGCGACGATCCAGGGCGGAACCACTGGGGGATGGAGACCGAATCGAATGGCCACGTCCTCCACAGAACTGACCAGATAGAGGGTTCCGAGCACGGAAGCAACTCCCGCACCGATACCCGGCACCGCGGCCGCAACAACGAAAGGACTGCGGATCGCACTTTCCGTAACCCCCACCAGCCTCATGATTGAAATCTCCTCGGCGTGTCGGTACACCTCGAGGTGAATCCAGGTTGCGGCAAGGATGAAAGCCGACGCCAACAGGACCACGCTGAGCATGGTCGCCAGCCCCACGAGTGTTTTTGCGCCTCTGCCGAGCGCCCGGTGTACCGAAGACTTCGGACCGACGGCAATGACAGCGGGTCCGTCTGAGAGCGCGTCCACCTCTTCGGGGCGTGGGGCTTGAACCTCGACCAGCGGTGGAAGCTCAACCGCATTCTCTCCCTTCAGCAGATCCTCAAGGTAGGGAAACCAGATTCGGAGACGTTCAGCCAATATTTCCTTGGGTACCTCGCTCAAGATCCAGTCGGGATGGGTTCGTCTTTGGTCCTCGAGCCACTGTTTCCGTTGAGCCTCATCCATCCGAGGATGTAGGAGGACTCGAACTACGACCTTTTCGCTCTCCAGGGTTGTCAACGGCCCCGACCAGAGCCCGAGAGAGGCGGTAAAACCAGCGAGAGAAAGGGGAACCGCCAGGGAGAGTGCAAGCACAAAACTTACTCCAGCTCGCCTTCGCAGCAAGGCCGACCCTTCTCGAAAGGCCTGCGCGATCATGGTGGCCAGCTCCCGTCATATTCGATCCGACCCTGATGCAAAACGAGGGTTCGGGCCGGGAGTGCCTCGAGGAGACTGTGGTCGTGGGTTGCCACAAGAACGGTGGCCCCTTGATAATTGATATCACACAACAAACTCAGCAATTCTCCCGCCAAGTCGGCGTCCAAGTTTCCCGTGGGTTCATCGGCAAGAATCAACCTCGGCTGGTAGGCCAAAGCCCGGGCAATCGCAACCCGCTGCTGCTCTCCGCCGGACAGAACCTCAGGCAAGGCCGATTGGCGATGGTGAAGGCCGAGACGCTTCAGAACCTGATAGGCCCGCCGGTGGGCGTCTCGACTGGTCAATCCATGAAAACGCAGGACGAAGGTGATATTTTCGAGCACTGTCTTGTGCCGTAGCAGCTTGAAATCCTGGAAGATAACTCCGATCTTCCTCCTCAGGTGCGCCAACTTGTTCCGGGAAAGGAGATCGACCCTTTCTCCGGCGACCCAGACCTGTCCCTCGCTTGGCTGCTCATTCGCATACAACAGCTTGAGGAGCGTGCTCTTACCCGCGCCCGAGGCACCAGTAAGAAAGATGAATTCCCCGGTCTCAACGTGGAGATCAAGTCCGCGGAGGATCCTGCGACCGTCATAGGCCTTGGTGAGGTTTCGAAGGCGTATCATATGGGAAAACAGTGTACAGAAATTCAAGGGCGCCCGCGGCGCCTCTTTGTCGATGTGATCCGGCTCAGGAGATCGTGATTCTCTGAAGGATCAAGCCATAGGAACGAATACAGCAAGCTCAAACCCACAAGATCGGTGCCTGCACCGCTTGCGATCCCGGGCCAAGAGGGTGTGGGGCATCGAGTCAGCGCGCGGGTTGTCGTCCTTTGAGCTGACCGCACGCCGCAGCAACATCTGCCCCCTTGGACCAGCGTACCGTTACCACATGGCCCAGATCCCGAAGGGTTCGGGCAAAGGCGTCGACTGTTTCGGCGGAGGGTTGGTGAAGCTCAGGAAAATGGTCTGCATCTTCGTTCAGCGGTATGACATTGACCTTCGATGGAACGCCGTGAATCAACTTGGCGACGGCGCTTGCGTCGCTCACGGCGTCATTGAAATCCTTAATCAAGACATACTCGAAGGTAATCCTCCGCCCCCTTTCCAGGGGGAAGTTGCGGATTGTCCGGATGAGTTCCTCGAGAGGATACTTGCGGGTGATCGGCATGATCGCTTCACGCCGCTCCTGATCTGGAGCGTTCAGGCTAACGGCCAACTTCGGCCGGCGGGCAAGAGCGGCGAGCCACTCGATGCCGGGGATAATCCCCACCGTCGACACCGTGATCCGCTTTGGGCTCACCCTTTCATAAAGAACCGAGAGGGCTTGTTCAAGGTGAATCGTATTGAGTAGCGGCTCTCCCATCCCCATGAAGACGATATTCACCCTTTCGGTTTCTTCCCCAAGCGCGCGGCGCAGGCGCCGGTATTGGCCGACAATCTCGCAGGCACTTAGGTTTCGTCCCGAGCCCATCGCCCCGGTAACGCAGAAGGTACAGCCGACAGCACAGCCGGCCTGGCTGGAGAGACAGAAGGTCGCCTTGGCGCCCTCCGGCATCGAGACACTCTCCACCGTGACCCCATCTTCAAACCGGAGGAGGAACTTGGCAGATCCATCGCCGCTTTCACATATTTCCAGAATCTCGGGTTCGCGAAGAGAGAATTCCCTTTCGAGGGCCGCGCGGAGGCTCTTTGGAAGGTTGTCCATCTCATCAAATTCCTGAGCGCCCCTCTGGTGGACCCAATTGGCCACCTGGCGCCCCCGATAACCATGATCCACAAGGGGTTGAAGGAGGTCCTCGATCTCTGTTGATGTTTTTGCGATCAAATTCGTCACATTCACTCCCGATTCAACGAATCCGGGAACAATCCATCACCCGGGCTTCCCGGAAAACCCATTCGTACCCACCCATCTTCCCAAAAGCTCGCAAAATTGCAATTTTCAGGGAGAATACTCACATGACGAAGCCGCGTCTCCTGCCAACGAGAATCGGAAGCTTGGATATATACCACCCAACGAGAATAGCGGGCGATGCCTCATCGCGACGATATTGGCGTGTCCAGCTCGAAGATTCCGGTTCTGCAGTTCTCTGTGGATATCCACCGAATCAAACCGCTACCGTTCGCAGAGACCTCGAAGTCCTTTCCTGGCTTTCGGGGCGAGACCTACCGGTGCCGAGGATCCTCGGCTCTGAGCTGGACGCCGGATGGGTCCTCCTCCAGGACCTCGGCACCGAGGACGGGGAGGCCACTCTTCAGAAACTCCCCCCCGAGGCCCGTCTCGATATGGCACGGACCTTGATTGGGCCGCTGTTGGTCCTGGGCCACATTCCCTGCCCTCAGCTTCCACGTTGGAACCCACCCCTGGACGAATCCGGGCTTCGGTGGGAGCTCTCTGGTTTCGAGTTGTGGGTCGGTGGAAACACCCCGGAGTGCGATGCGCAACCAGAACTCGGCCTCTGGTTCGACCGCCTTGCGAAGAAAATCGGCCGACACCCGCAACGGATCTGCCACCGTGATTTTCATCTCAACAATCTCCTGATGGATCACCGGGGTCGACTGGGCGTTATCGACGTTCAGGATGTACGGTTGGGCCCGGACACCTATGACCTTGCGTCCTTCCTGGTGGATCGGGCCATGCCGGACCTCCTCGGAGAGAACAATCAGGAAGATCTCACCGAGTTTTGGGCGACGGAGACCGGCGCCGCCCCTGGCTGGCGAAGGCGGCTCGTCGAATCCAAGCTTCAACGGAGTCTCAAAGTGGTGGCGACTTTTGTCTTCCTTTCTCGGCAGGGCGCTATTGGATACCAAAAATGGATTCCTTCGCTCGCCCGACGTACCATCCGCCTTGCCGAGGAGTTCGATGACGCCTCCGCTCTGGCAGCGATTCTGTTAAACTTGGCTTCCGCTGGAGGTTGTGATGTTCGGCACACTTGGTCTTCCTGAGCTTCTGATAATCCTGGTCATCATCGTCGTTCTCTTCGGAGTCAACAAGTTGCCTCGGCTCGGCAAGGGGCTTGGTGAAGGTATTCGTAATTTCAAGGACTCCATCAAGAGCGGCGGACAGAACGAGGATCAGGACTCCCAAAAGCCTGAGTAACCTACCCCGCCAACCTGAAGCGGCGCTTTCCCCCGTCAACCTACCTCTTGACATTAGCCCGTCTCGGCCATATCCTTGTTTGAGATATTGAAACTGAGACTGGATAAGGTGAGGTGAATGAGTAAACTTGCCCAACGCGCTCAGAAGCTGTTCATTCAGTACCTTCGAGAGAACAACCTGAAAGTCACTCAGGAACGTCTCGCCCTGCTGGATGAGATCTTTGCCACCAACGAACACCTTGATGCCGATGATCTGTTGGCCTGCATGAAGACGAAGCAGCGCAAGGTTTCACGGGCCACGGTTTACCGCACCCTGGACCTCTTGGTTCAATGCGGGCTGGTTCGCAAAAGTCGCCTTGGCCGGGAGCACTACTATTACGAGAAAATGGAGCCGGGCGGGGGTCATCACCACATGGTCTGTACCGCCACCGGGCGGATTATCGAGTTCTGGGATTCGGACCTCGATGAACAGTTGCGGCGTATTTGCCAGGACCACAAATTTCGCCCATCCTTCATTTCGATCCAAATCCAGGGTCTCAGTGAAGAGGGACAGAAGGTGGAGCAGGAGACGTCGTTCTTCTGAAGGAAATCCTGGCGAAACGCCGTTTCCCTACCTGGATCAGAATTCCATGGGAATCGCCGGTACATAAGGTCGCTTTTGGATCCTTCACCGGCTCACCCTCAAGCTTGACTCCACCTTGAGTCATGAGTCTGCGGGCCTCGGAATTTGAGGCGGCCAGCCCAGCCTCCACCAAAACCTTTGAAACCAACGGCGCTTCCTCGTCGAAGCTGACTTCAACCTCGGGGATGTCGGAGGGCAGGTTGCGCGACGAAAAAACTCGGGCGAACTCAGCCTCCGCTTCCCGGGCGGCGCCCTCATCATGGAATTCCATCACAATCGATCGCGCAAGGCTCTTTTTCGCATTCATTGGATGCAGGCTGCCTTTTCCCACCTCTTGACGCATTCCTTCTATTTCTTCGGCCGTGCGATCCGTGAGGAGAAGCCAGTACTTCCACATCAATTCATCGGACACCGACATGACTTTTCCGAACATTTCATTCGCCCCGTCTTCAACGGCGATGGTGTTGCCAAGACTCTTCGACATCTTTTCCACGCCATCGAGACCCTCGAGCAACGGCAACGTCATCACAACCTGCGGCGCCATTCCGTGCTCCCGCATCAGATGTCGTCCCATGAGTAAGTTGAAGAGCTGATCCGTTCCCCCAAGTTCGACGTCACAGCCCAATGACACCGAATCAAAAGCTTGTGCCAGGGGGTACAAGAACTCGTGGAGAGCGATGGGTTTCTGAGCGTCGTATCGTCGCCGGAAATCGTCCCGCTCAAGCATTTGAGCCACCGTCACCTTGGCTGCCAGCCGAATCCAGTCGGCTGAACCCAGCTCACCCAACCACCTCGAGTTGAAATCGACGACCGTGGTTTCGGGGTCGAGGAGTTTGAAAATCTGCCGTCGGTAGGTTTCGGCGTTCGCCTGAATCTCATCGGTCGTGAGCTGTGGTCGTGTGGCGTTCTTTCCGGTTGGATCCCCGATGAGACACGTGAAGTCCCCGATCAGAAATATCACGCGGTGCCCGAGTTGCTGGAAGTGACGCATCTTGCGGATGATGACCGTGTGACCGAGATGAAGGTCGGGCGCAGATGGGTCGAATCCTACCTTGACCGTCAGGGGGTTTTCATCTGCCAGAGACTTTTCGAGCTTCTTCTGCAGTTCCTCGCGCGGGATTACGTCCACACAACCCTTGGTCAGGTAATCGAGTTGCCGCTTCAGTTCGGTATTCATTCGCTTCCTCCATGGCCGCGAATTCCCCGCGATCCATTCAGACCACAGTGTACCGAACCCGGTGGAGCCGGGGACTGTCCTCTAGCCCGCACTTCTCACCAGTTTTCGTAGCGAGATGCTCGAGACGCCGTGCCATGCTCGGTTTTTCGTGGCTTGGCCAACGTAGGCGTACTTGACAGTCCGTTGAGGCGGGCGAGTTGCGAAAGGCACGGCAGGGTACAGTGTATCGGGTGTCGTAGTAGATCACTGGTGAGAAGTGCGGGCTAGGTCTCTGTGGTTTCTGTTGTTGCAGTTCTGCAGAAGGCTCAGCCGACAGCCACGGGGCCTCACTCACTCGACAGAATGACGGGGAGGGGACCGGAGGATGTCCTCTCCATCGTCTCGGTCTGGAGAATTCGGGTCAGGGTGGCGTTCACTGCCTCAAGCTCAACGGTCAGCACCGTCATTTCCGCCTTGGCCGGCTCCCGCCAGGAATCCTCACCAGCGGCCACCTGGGCACAGGCCCGAGCCCGGCCCATTACACCGCTCGCGGTACTGATGACCGACGCCGCCACCTTGCGGCGAACACCTTGAACCTCGTCTTCAGTGGTCAAAGAGAAAAGATCGGACCAGCTCTGCTCCAGCAGGGTTTCGAGCTCATCGATACTTCCCTCTCGTTCAACCAACATCACGAACACCGTACGGCCCGGGAGCAAGGGGTGGAGAATATCCACCCGCGCTCCTTCGAGCACCGTCTCCGCCCTTTGGTTAACGATCTGCGCAACCATCTCGGGAATGGGAAAACCTTCTTCGAAATAGATCGCCGCTGCGACAGCCGCTTTTCTGCCCGCGGCGGGGAGACGACGGCGGGCCTGGTCCACAAGTGACGCCGACAACCGCGGAGCGCCGGAAGATGTGCCTCCGACGCCGAATTTGCGCAGGGCTTCTACGGCTGCCTCGGCATCGGGAGTCACCGCACCGATCACAAGGTTCTCGGATGCCAGAACCCCGGCCGGGCTGACGACTGAACTGCTGTCGAGTCCGAACACACCAGCCATCAAACGCAGCGCACGTGCTCGGGCTGTCTCACTTGAGGTCACCTCCTGATGATCGTTCGCGACAACTTCAAGGGCCTCCTGTAATGCCTCCGTCAAGGACGCAAAGTCATCCGACGAGGTGGCCAACTCCAACCGGGGCGGATGCACCTCGACTTTGATGAACGGCGGCCTGGTCTCCTGGGTCCTGAGGGCCGCCGCGACCCTGGCCAGGATTACCGCCTCCACATCGCCCGCGAGACCCGACAGCAATACCGGGCGCATGACCAATGCCGACAGGCTAGCGGTCGGTCGTTCGAGAACTGCGACGGCGAGATCGTTGTCGAGCCGAACTTCGAGTGGACCGGGAGCAAAACGAGGACGAAAAACCCGTGGGGGCAAGACCAGAACCGCATGGCCCGGGTGACTCGGCAACCACCCACGAGCCGCCTCCCGCACCGAAAGCACAGTAACTCCATCGGGGCCGAACAGATGGTGCCGCACCGCATCCGCGCCGCCGCGTCTCCACAAATCCAGCAACTGCCGGGTCGCCGGTTCAACCCTCTCCAGCTCGGCCTGACGACCAATTCGTAGCCGCCGCGCCTCATTTTCAACCTCCGACCCGATCAAAGCGGGATCTCCCGCCAGGCGGGCCAGACTTAACCGCAGTTTCCGCAGAGTCACATCGGCCAGCTCCGGGTCAACAGAGGTTTCGACGTGCCCAACATCCCCAACAATCCCGCTGCGCAAACCTGGGTGCTCCACTCGAAAATATCGCGGTAACAGATGCCACAGGACCTCGATCGCCGAGCGTTGCGCACTTTCGGGTGGCGGCAAAGGCACCTCGAGCCGCAGAGTGGAAGGCGCACCAAGGGTGCCCAGTCGGCGTTCCTGGCCGCCTTCCTCAAAGGCATTGGTCCGCCTTTCGTCAAGCGGTGACAGGAGTCGATCCCGGAGAGTCCGGCGAAGGAGGTCGATCAGGGCGGATCGTCCGACGCCTCCCACGACGACCACAACCGGCGGAGCATCGCCCTCAACAATTTCCTTTTCAAGCTCTCCCAGAAAGACGAGCTCGCTGCCCATGACACAGTGTGCCTCAAGAACTTCATTCGCCCGCGGCCAGCAGGCCGCCGACGCCTCGGCCAACGGCTCGGTCACCAGGATTACTTCGGTTCCACCCTCCAGGGTCTCCACCGCCAGGGCCTGGGCCGAGGCATCAGAGGAAAAGAAACCAAAACACAGAAAAATAAAGGCACCCATGAAAGCCCGAAAAGCTCTCGGATCAAGCTGGCCAATTATTCCCATAAGACGCATAACTCCCACGCCATCAATCATGTCGAAGCGCCATGGTAGCATGCTCCAATGAGTTCGAGACCGGATGCAAACGCTCCCCAAGCCTTCCTTGTGAGCTGGATGGCGGCACTTGGGAGCATGCTTGGCGCAATTGTGTTTACCGTGATAGGCCAGGCATTTGGGGCGGCACTTGGTGGTTGTGTTTGGATTGGCGCTACCCTACCGATTCATCGACAGCCGTGGGCTCTGGTCAACCAGCCGTCGCTGGCCTTCGCGTCTCAAGCATCAGGCCTGGGTTATTGGCTTGGCGGCGTGGCGCTCTGTCTCGCGATTTCACTGCTTGCCGTCAATATTCTGCCACGCCCACGCGGCCTGGTCTGGGAACTCGCCACTATTCAAATGGCTTGGGGGGCAGCAGTCGTCGGTCTTGGTTGGATTCCTCTGATCGATCCTTGGGACGGTCATGTCTCGAAACTCCTCCGTCTCTACGGCCATTCCACGGCTTGGGTGTGGGTCTTTCCGGTTCTTGGCGCCTGGGCCGGTCTCATCGCGACCATTCGCTTGCTTGCCCTCGTACGCAGCGCTCGTCCGCGACATTCTCGCGCTGATCGCCTCGCTACCGTCATTTTTCACCAGGCTGTTCCTGTCGCGGTTTGGATCGGGGCCGGAACGATGCTCGCCGCGGTCAACGAAAGCGGAACAACCTCCGGCACTTCATCTGATCCCACCGCAATTCTCTTTCGCCTCTGGGCGCCGGCCTTCGGCGCGGCCCTGCCGGTCATCGCCGCCATATCTCTCGCTTGGTTCGCATATCCCCGACCCTGGGTCGGACGGCTCGAGGACCTGAGATCCGGCGGGTTCGTAGTCATGGCGGCCGGAGTCGCTTTGCTCCTGAGTCTCTGCCTCTTCTTTGGTCGACCCATTCCTCCCGGTTCTTGCAGCGGAGTCTTGTGGGCGCCTGCAAATTCGAGGAACAACGTACGTCCATGGATCAAGCCGATCGATTTCACCGCGGACAGGGGACTGTCGGTTCAGCCTTCGCAATCGGTGGAATAGACGGAGACATCCGAACGTTGACCGAGAGCAGGTATGGTTCCAATACCGCTCAATCACCCATGACCCAAGGAGGACTCAATGTGTAATCTCGTCGCCGAAAAGGCACCAAATTTCACCGCCCAAGCCGTGATGGCCGACAACAGCATCGAAGAACTGACCCTTTCCTCGTACAAGGGAAAGTACGTGGTGCTCTTCTTCTATCCCTTAGATTTCACCTTTGTCTGCCCGTCGGAGATTATCGCCTTCGATGACAAGCTCGACGAGTTCAAGAAGCGCAATTGTGAAGTCATCGCCGTGTCCGTCGATTCTCAGTACAGTCACTGGGCGTGGAAGAACACCCCGCGCAATCAGGGTGGACTCGGGGAGGTTCGTTTCCCCATCGTTGCCGACCTCAATAAGAAAATTTCCAAAAAATACGGGGTCCTTCTCAAAAAGCCGGGCGTCGCTCTGCGTGGCCTTTTCATCCTTGACAAGGAAGGCGTGATTCACCACTCGACAATCAACAACCTGGGCCTTGGTCGAAACGTGAACGAGGTGCTGCGCGTGGTCGATGCCCTTCAGTTCACGGAAGAGCACGGAGAAGTCTGCCCCGCCAACTGGAACCCCGGCGATGATGGCATGAAACCGACCGCCGAAGGCGTGGCCGAGTATCTTGAAGAGCACATGAGCTGAATTTCTTGCCGTATACTTCGGCTCTGAACGAGATGGGCTTCACCTTCGGCTGCCTTTCAGGCTGTGCTGGCCCATGAGGTGTACATCACCGACCGCATCAATACCTTGGTCGATGTCTCCACCCAGGAGAAAGACCACGCCACAACCGTCATGTTGCACTGGTACGTCGAGGAGCAGGTGGAAGAGGTCGCAACCGCAGACACACTTGCCAACCAGGTGAAGATGGTTGAAGACTCGAACCACGGTTTGCTGATGTTGGATCGCGAACTCGCGGCGAGACAATCTCCAGGCACAGCAACGCCCGAATAGACCTCAACCGGGTTGGTCCGCACGTTTCACTGCAAAACGTACGACCGCCCCGGCCACGTCGATTCCCGTGGCTTTCTCGAGGCGCACAAATCCCGCTGTCGGGTTGACCTCGCACACGACCGGCCCCTGGGGCCCGCTGAGAAGATCGACTCCGCACACGCCAAGCGCCGTTGCCTGTGCTGCAGCAATGGCCATTTCTGTTTCCACGGTGTCGAGGGTGATTCCGTGCGCCGTTGCGCCTCGAGCACCGTTGGATCGCCACTCGTCACTTCCGGCGTCGAAACGAGCCGCTGCAACAACACGCCCACCGACGACGACAGCCCTGACCGAAGTCCCACCGGGTGGAATGAACTGTTGCACGATGAATTCATCCCCTACTCGCCACAGGGAGTCCAAGACGCTTTCCAAATGGTCGAGTTGACGGCATAAGATGACACCAACCCCCATGCGGGATCTCCTCACTTTCACCACCACAGGAAAACCGAAGCGCTCTGCCGCGGCTACCGCCGTGGCCTCAGGGTCCATTCCGGCCATCGTTCCCGGCGCCGCAATCCCTGCGGCCCCGAGGCACAGAATCGTCCGCCAATGATCGCGACCAAGCCGGATTGCCTCGGGAGAATTCGGCGTGAACACGCCACCGGCCACGGCAACTTCCAGGGTGGCCAGCAGGGTCTCCGGACGCCAGTTTCCAATCCTGGCCAGGATTCCCGCCGGTCTTGGGTCCAAAAGGTCACTGCGCTCGACACGTAGGACCGCACGGCCATCCCGGATCTCTGCCGTCGTCCTGGAGGCATCAACGATAACGGCGTCAAAGCCGGCCGTCTGTGCGGCCTCGGCTAGGCGCCGATTGGTGGCGATCTCGGGGCGAGCCGTAAGAATGATCAGAGTCACCGACCTACTATACTGGCTCCTGGAACTGAACGCCCTTGTCGACACCACCGAAAGAAGGCGGCAGTTTCAAGCCCTTTAGGGAGGTGTTGATGCCCCATCTGATTCTCGCCGGGAAAATGGATCTTGGAGCAGCGGCCGGTGTTCTTGACTCGACGGTCCATCGGTGGGGCCGTGCCGTACTCAAGAGTGAAAACCGCTGGGTCCGCTCGGACGGCGCCGCTCTGCTCGTGGAAGGCGTAGTCGTTGAGTTCTCTCGGCCCCTTCATCCCGTAGCATTGGTGGCCCCCCATCACGGAGATACCATCATCCGTTTGTGGTCTCCCGTTTCGGTCGAGAGGACCGACGCTGTCCAACGTTGGTTGGCAATCATCGCTGCCACTCTGCACGGTGCCGGGTTCGGCCGCTTCAAAGGGTCAAATATTGCCGAGAGATTGTGGCAAGACTTGTTGAATCAATACGCCTCTTCGAGTTCCTGAAGGTGTTCGCGGTGGGCTTGCTCGAGATTCTGAAGTCGATCCCTCAAGGCATCGGTGGAACTCCCGACCGGCCGACCGCCTTCAAGGGCGACCCGAGCCTCCTGCAGCTGTCGACGGGCTCGGCTGATCGTTCCTTCTGATGGATGAAGGGCGTAGTCGCGGAGCGTCAGCGCCGCTTTTCGCAGGGCCACAGCCGCAGTCAATTCGGGGCTGGGCGTCGGCGCTCCCGCCGCCCAGGAGGCCGCCTTTGCCGCGACCTCGCGGAGTCGTGGAACCTGTTCCGAAATGAGTGAAGGCATTCGGCACATCGTTTCGAGTTCCTCGATCGTCTCTCGAGCCTCTCGATGGCTCATGACCCTGGCCTCAACCCCGTTCTCCAGGAAATGAGGCGCCATGTTCCGTACGCCCTCATCGACATGTTTGATCTCCTGAATCCGGAGAATCATAACTATCGCCAGAGCAATCAGGAGGACCAGCATCAAAACTCCTGAAATCTTCATCCTTCGATTGTACTGTAATTTCCAAGAGTCCCCTTTAGGTGACAGTTCTCGGGCGACCAGTCCTCCGACAATCGACAGATCTGGCCCGAATCATGCAATATTCCAGGGCGGGAAAAACCACTGGAGGTTCTCATGTTCAAACAAGGTCGTGTTTTCTTGGGTGGAATCGCAGCCCTTCTGCTCTGCGTTTCGACTTCTTACGCTCAGCTGTCCGATGCATGGATGGTTCCCGCGGCCGCAAACACCGGCGGCGTCGGCGGCACCTATTGGCGGACCGACATCTCCATTCACAACCCACAGGACGTCACCCTCCCGGTTGTGGTCCAGTTTCTCGAGACCGGATTCGACAACACCGTGGTTCCCACACTCGATCTAGATATTTTTCCATGGGAAACGGTCAATCTCTGGGATGTCTTGGGCCCGGATCTCTTCGCAATCCAGGGCACGGGCGCCTTCCTGGTCTATGTGCCTCTTGAAGTCGTGTGTCCGGAGAATTCGTGTGATTTCCTCGTAACCTCAAGGACCTACACCATTGACCCCTGGGGGGGGGTGGGCGAGTTCGGCCAGGCGATACCCGGTGCAGCTCTGCTCGAAGGGACCGATTGGTATACTTTCGGCTACGCGACCGGGATCCTGAATGACGGGGCCGGCTTTCGCTGCAACATCGGGGTTGCTTCATGGACCGGGGATTGGACGATGGTTCAGGTGGATGTGCAGGATGAATTCGGGAACATTCTCGACAGCGAGATCTTCGATCTTCCGCCCTTCGGTCACCTCCAGAAACGGTTGCGCCAGACCGTGACCGGCGGAACCCTGGTCTTCTACGTCATCGACGGCCCCGCCGACGCCTTTGTCTATCCCTACGCGTCGATCGTGGATCAAGACACCGGCGATCCCTCGTATTTCTTCGCGAAGTACTCCGGGGTCGGCGCATCCGCCAAGTCCGGTCAACGACTTTCGGCCGATTTTCCGGGGCGTGGACGAATGGTCACCCCACCGAAGCTCAGCTCAAGAAAATAGCCCGGGTCCAACGCCTCTACGTTTTGGGGCATGGAAGCCGGAACGGGCTGAGGTCGTTGCGCTGTTCAGAAGTCCTTGTGGGATCGTGATTTGCAACAGGGGTCAAAACTTCTTTACCCCAGACAGGTCCCGTCACCATTGACTCTCAGGGCTCAGACAGTGCGATTCCTGCCAAA
>JAIOSJ010000060.1 GCA_021107705.1 Thermoanaerobaculales bacterium
CCATATACCGTTGATTCCAGAAAGTTTCTTCCAGATGTGTCCCGGTAGCGCAGCCCGGGTGGGGAGCTCCTAAGAAACTTCAGCAGTTTGAGCAATGTGATGAGCGCCCATTGTGGTAGCGGGCTTCCAGCCTGCGGTCCGAGAGCGGGGATGATCACGCACGCGACCTTTCCGACCACAGGCTGGAAGCCCGTTACCACAAAACAGATGGCCTCATGTAGTGGCGATACCGAGCTTCTTTCTGATGGGTCGAGTCGAGGACGGCTCGTGGGAAGCTTCTCGGTCACGCCACCGATCTATGCCAACCCACCATTCGAACTGAGGGTCCTCAGTTCGGTAAATCCGCCGATGAACTTGTCGTTGATGAAGATCATCGGCACCGTACGCCAGCCGCCGTTCTCTTCCATCAGCCTCTGACGGTGGTGCGGATCGGCACCGAGTTCGATCTCGCGATATTCGATTTTCTTGCTTTTCAACAACTGTTTCGCCGCAATACAGAATGGGCAAACACTCGTTGTGTACATCGTTACATCGTTCATGACACTCTCCATCCACCGGAATCAACTCACTCCGGTCCCAGTTCATTTCCCGAAACCCCATTGAAAGTTACCGGAAGCCCCGAATAGGAACGAACCAAGATGGTCGAGCCGCAACAAAAACCGGGGCTGGGAGGGTCAAACCCGAGCCCGAGCCCTTTGCCGTTATCGTTGTCGATGTACGATTTCTCGCATTAACAAAGCTCTACTCTCGAGAACCATCCTCCTCGGCTTCGACGGCGCCATGAGCGGCCGGTGACGGCGGGACGCCCTCGGGATCCCAGCCTCCCCCCAGGGCTCGGTAGAGCACAACGAGGTTCTTCAGAACTTCCCCCTCGCTGGTCGCCAGGTCGTCCTGACGAACGAGCAGCGAGCGCTGGGTGTCAAGCACGTTCTGGAAATCGGCCAGTCCTGCCCGGTACTGCGTGAGCACCAGCTCAAGCGAGCGTTGGGTGGCCGCCACCGACGCACGCAACCGGTCGCGCCTCAGGTTCTCCTTTTCATAGGCGACCATGGCGTTTTCAACCTCTTCGAGCGCATGGAGAACCGTCTGCTCATACCTGGTCAGGGCCTGCTCGGTGCGAGCCTCCTCGACCCTGATCTGCGAGCGGATCCGGCCGCCGCTGAAGATATTCCAGCGGATCGGCAAACCCACGCCCCAGGTCAAACTCGAACCCGACAAAAGGTCACCCGCATCGGTAGCCTGGAAACCCAGGAAGCCGGAGAGAGAGAAACTGGGATAGAGATCCGCGGTTGCAACTCCGATCAGCGCGGTCTGAGCCGCGAGTTCCCTCTCTGCGCGGCGAACGTCGGGCCGTTGTCTCAACAAGTCTGCGGGCAGCCCCACCGTCACACCACGAGGCTCCTCGGGAAGTGAACTCTTCTTGGAGAGTTCTTCGTGCAATGCTCCGGGCGCCTCACCGAGGAGGACCGCCAGCCGGTTCAAAGATCGTTCAATGAAGATCTCAAGCGTTGGGATCAGCGACTCGGTATTCGCCAGATTCGACTGGGCCTGGGCCACATCCAGGGCCGACACCAGACCGGCGTCAAAACGATCCTGGGTCAACTGAAGAGTTTCCTGCTGGGACTTCACATTGACCCGGCCGAGATGCAGCCTCTCCTGGGCTGAACGTAGGTCCATATAACTCAGTGCGACCTCAGAGAAAACGGAGACCAAAACGTCGCGGTAGGTCTCGGTCGTCACATCCAGATTTGCGTCGGCTGCTTCGACAGACCGTCGGATTCGGCCGAAAAGGTCAATTTCCCATGAGGCATCGGCCCCGACATCGTGCAGGGTCACCGAGTCGTAACCACCCTCCGGCGCCGGGGGCACGCCGTTGTCACTCGCCTGTTGACGGTAGGACGAACCGCTTGCCGCAACCTGAGGCATTCGGGCGCCGGCGGCAACACCGCGCATGGCACGTGCCTCTTCGACGCGCCACAAAGCCCCTTCGATATCGAGGTTTGCGGTCTGAGCCCTGGCGATCAACTGTTCAAGCGTGGCATCACCGAAGACCGACCACCAGGTTTGCAGGGACGCTTCGCCGTCAACGAGCCCTGCCACGGCCGTTGTGTTCCAGGCGTCCGGGGTCTCAGACACCGGCGGTTCATAGTCCGGGCCGACCGTCATGCACGCGGCGCAAAGGACCAGCAGGATCGCCGCAAACGAGAGATTTGCGAGCCGCATCATGACCCGGCCCCTTCCTCTGCCGCGACGGGTTCCGGCGCCTTCGTGCCGAAGAGCTTCTCGCTCATACTCTGGATGACGTAGTAGAGCAACGGGATGATGAAGACGCCGGCAACTGTCGCCAGGGCCATGCCGCCAAGCACCGCGCTGCCCAGGGCGACTCGGCTCTTGGCCCCTGCGCCGGTGGCGATCACCAGCGGGATCACGCCGAGGATGAAGGAAAAGGCCGTCATCAAGATGGGCCGGAACCTCAGGTGGGCGGCGTTCAACGCGGCATCCAGGACCGACTGGCCCTGCTCGCGGAGTTGCTTGGCGAACTCGACGATCAGAATCGCATTTTTCGAGGCCATTCCGATCAAGAGGATCAAACCGATCTGGAAGTAGATGCCGTTGTCCAACCCTCGCGACCAGGTCATCAAGGTCGCTCCCAGTATGGCCAAGGGCACGGTCAAGAGCACCGAGAAGGGAATCGACCAGCTCTCGTATTGCGCAGCCAGGAAGAGATAGACAAAGACAATGGCCAAGGTGAAAATCACCGGCGCCAAATTGCCCGCGGCCTTCTGCTGTTGGGTCACACCCGACCATTCGAAACCGATGGAATTTGGTGCACTCTCGTTGACGATGCGCTCGATCTCATCCGCAGCCATGCCTTCGCTATAGCCGAGAGTCGGCATCCCCGTTATGGTTGCGGAGGGAAACATGTTGAATCGGTTGACTGTTTCGGGACCGGCAGTCGTCGATACGCTGAGAATCGTGCCGAGCGGGATCATCTCCCCGCCGGCGCTGCGAACCTCAAGCCGCGGGATATCCTCGGCCCTTGCGCGGAACTCCTGGTCGGCCTGCACCATGACCCTCCAGGTCCGACCGAAGAGATTGAAGTCGTTGACATAGGTCGCCCCAAGATTTGCCTGGAGAGTGTTGAAGACCACATCCAACGGAATACCGAGCTTCTTGGCCTTGACTCGGTCCACGTCGACGAAGAGCTGAGGCACTCCGGCACGGAAATTCTGGTTGAGGCGAGTCGTGACCGGGCTGGCTATTCCCTTGCCGACCACGTCGTTGGC
>JAIOSJ010000115.1 GCA_021107705.1 Thermoanaerobaculales bacterium
AGTCTTTCAGTGGAACGATTAGCCATTTACCCTCGAACTGCTTCGATGGTTGAACTACCGGGCCCAGGTCTCAGGCATCGGATCACAGGTCTCAAGCATCGGATCACAGGTCTCAGGATTCAGGATTCAAATTGTAAAATCTGACCTGTAGCCTGCAACCTGCAACCTGCAACCTGCAACCTGTAACGTAACCTGCAACCTGTAACCTGGGACTTCTACCCAGCGGGCCGGCCAGTCGCATTTTGGTTCCGGCTCAGCCGGGTTAGGTCCCTGGGAGGAATGTCGAGCGGGCCGATATTCACGCCTCACTACGTCGCCCCCCTCAGACCACTTGTCTGGCGGGGGTTGGTTTTGTGGTTTTTTTGGATTTCGCTACAGTACGTTGGGCCGGCTCGGCCAGTCCGCTTGACTCTCACCTCGATCCGGGCCACCCTGTTGTGATCCCTCCACGCTGCGACTCGGGAAGGAGCTTCCCCTGGTCGCAGAATGTACGGCGTCCGGCTTCTATCGTGCCCGCAAGCCGCAGGAGACCGCCCTGTACCGCCTGGTCGAGGCACTCTACGGCCAGGTTAGGGGCGTCTGGGAGGAGCACTTCGAGCAGCGTTACGGCTTTTGGCGAGCCTTCGTCGACGATGTCGTCAACGCCTATCTTGACTGCGGCCGATTTGAGTCGGGTTTTGCCCGGGTGAGATGTTCGGGCTGCGGCGCCGAGTTTCTCGTGGCGACAAGCTGTCAGAAGAGAGGTTTCTGCCCCAGCTGCGGCGCCAAGCGTGCGGCGGCCTTCGCGGCTTTTCTGGCCGATGAGGTGCTCGAAGAAGTTGCTCACACGATGTGGACCTTCTCGCTACCGAAGATGTTGCGCCCCTACTTCATCCATCATCCGGAGCTTCGGGGCAGGCTCTGCCGGGCGGCGTACGAGACCGTGCAGGAGATGATGGCCGCCGCCGCGATCGGTTGTGAAGGGTTTCGCACAGGTATGGTTGCCTTCGCCGCGACGGCGGGGGATCTCCTCAATGTCAATCCCCACGTGCATGCCATCGCGCCACGAGGGGGTTGGGACGACGGCGGCAGATGGGTCCCGGTAGCCTTCATCGACACCGATGTGGCAGAGTGCCTCTTTCGCTCAAAGGTGCTCTCATTTCTCACGGGCGAGGGATTTTTGAGCGACGAACGCGGGCGGATTCTGATGAGTTGGAATCACAATAGCGGCTTCTCGGTCGACGACAGCGTCCGGTTCGAGCCTGAGGATCGAAAGGCCATGGAGCGGGTGGCGAGGTACGTCCTCAGGCCGCCCTTGAGCCTCGAGAGAATGAGTGAGATGCGGATCGTCAGCGTCATTCTTGAGCACCGGGTTATCGGCAGGATCCTCGGCCATCTCGCCAGGAAAGGGATTGAGCCCGGGCGAGGGCCTCCCAAACGGTCGAGAAGTCCATTGCCGAAAACGGGTTGAGAGCGGGAGAGGGAGTTCGACCCCTGGGGAAGCTGCGTGCCGGTATCGGCACGCAGCCTCCCCAGGGGTTCAAGGGGGCGGTCTAAGGACGTTGGGCGCTTGATCATCGGTGAAGGCCGCCCCGCGGAGGTCCATCATCATCGGGATTTGCCCACGAAGGGTCGTTGACGTTGGTAGAATGAACCGATGAAGAAAAGGAAATCACTATCGGACAAGACGTGGATGTCAAGGAGGAAAAGAAAGGTGAAAAGATGCCTGGCGCAGTGAACCTACGCCCGCACCGCAGTCAGCCTGGCCCGGTGGCGCTGAACCCGCCCCTACAGATGCCGGTGCCTCCGGGGCCCCGGCCGGGAACCGGCTACCGCTGGTCTTCTGGCGAAACCGCAGGAGATTCCTCTGACTGCTCCTCTTCGTAGCAGGGCATCTGCCCGGAATCAAGATTCTTGATTCGCTCTTCGGCGGTGACGCCGTTGTTCTGAATCTTCGGCAGGATCGACACCGTTGTGTCGGGGCGACGGACGATGGCGACGACGCCGATGGCCACCAACAGAATTGCAGTCACCATCGGGGCATGGCGCCTGAAGGGGAGCGCCATTGCCTGGGCGCCGAAACCGATCGCCAGCAAAATCGGTACTGTTCCGGCCCAGAATGCCGCCATGACAGCCAGGCCACCCTGGGGTGATGCGGTGCCCGCAGCGGTGATGACGAAGGCCCCAACCTGGACGTTGCCGACCTCGAAGCCGTGTTGCCTAAGCAAGAGTGAGAAGAGTGAGCAACGTGGCACTTTTTCCGTAGGGTAGCGGTACCTTGAAAGCGCCCACAATTGCCTTCGAGGTACCGGGCAGTGGAAACCTGGGTGGCTCAGGTAGTGGTATGCTCGTTGCGCGAAAAGAAAATTGCAGTCCGTTATGACGGGAGGTTGGTGGTGCGTGTTGAATGTGGCGTTTCGGCAGCGTTTGTGGGAGGCATCTTCCTGTTGGGTAGTGGGATGGGTTTTGCTCAAGATACGATCTTTCAGGACGGGTTTGAGTCCGGTGATGTCTCTGCGTGGAGTTCTGTGGTGGCTTCCAACATCTTCGTGCTCCCGTTCGGTGGCCCCGAGCAGACCCGAATTTGGCGTTTTGATCCGATAGTCAAACAGACGGACATCTTTTTCAACGTCGACACGACCGGGTCGATGGGGGGCGTGATCGCCAACTTGAAAAGCGGGTTATCCACGATTATCGCGAGTACCCTGACGCAGGTTGAAGACCCCGCGTTCGGAGTTGGGGCCTTCGACGACTTTCCAGTGTCCCCCTTCGGAGATTCTGCCTCGGGCGACGTCCCTTTCAGGCTCTTGCAGGGGGTGACCACCGACATGCCGGCGGTGCAAACTGCTGTTGACGCGCTGGACCTTCATGGTGGGGCCGATTTTCCAGAGTCCGGTTTCGAAGCACTATTCCAGGTTGCCGTGGGCTCCGGCATATCCGGAGGTACTGCCTACTATCTACCCCCTCTTACCACCGCCGGCCGTATCGGCGGAGCCCAGTTTCGAATTGGTTCTCTGCCGCTCGCCCTTCATATTACCGATGCACTTGCCCACGACGCATCCACACCGTGCAGCCCGGATGGTGGACCCTGCCAGTGGAACTCCGACTATCCAAGTAGTTACAACGACCATAGCAAGATTGAGGCACTGGGTGCTCTGCAGGCGATTGATGCTCGTGTGATCACGATTCAGCCGTTGCATGATTCGCCATGGAGTGGCTATAACCAGGTGGTCACAGATCAGACTCAAGAAATCTCAGTGATGACAGAAGCCGTCGTACCGGTTTGCGTCTTCAAGACGGACGCTGTTAATTGGCGGTGTGGCGCCAATACCTGTTGTGACGGCACGATCATGGTCGGTAACAACTGTATTCTCCGTTACACAATCACGAGCAACGGCGCCGGATTCAGCGAAGCGGTAATCGATGG
>JAIOSJ010000208.1 GCA_021107705.1 Thermoanaerobaculales bacterium
AGCGCTTTCTCGATTCGCTCGCTCGACGTACAGTAAGTACTACTTCGCTCCCTCATCTTGCGAGATCACTGAATCTCACAGCGTCTTGAACCTTTCGCTTTGAACCTCGGTGAGAAGTGCGGGCTAGCCCTTCGCCTCGAAAATCGAAGCTGTTGAGGGGTAATATTGATGCGGTTGGAGCCAGTCCTGCCGCTTCCGGGAGGGGATAAACCCCGCCCCTACAATGTTAGACAGATTTTTGTGGGGGAGGGGTTTATCCCCTCCCGCCCGTGGTGTAGAAACCGAGGCTGTCTCCACATCACTTCGGCCTTTTCCACCGCACGACGCGGGTTCCGGCAAGCACATCGTGGAGGGTCCGCCGATCGCCGCGAAAGACCGCCAACAGGTGTCCTCCCAAGAGAGTGATGGACGAACAGGTGTAGGCCACGAGGCGAAGCGCCGCTCGTCCCGGCCCGATCGGACAACGTCCTTCGTGATCAACCACCCGTATACCGAGGATCAGTTTCCCGGGGGTGCCGCCCATCAGTCCCCACCCAACCAAGAAGTAGCACCACCAAAACGCAAAGAGCAGCCCGATCACACCCGCAGCATGGCCCAACCAAGAGGCATCCCCGGCAGCGGCCGAAACCACATCCAATGCCGATCCTCCCTCGCTCAGCGGCGCCGCCCTGAGCATAGGGATTGCAACCGCGGAACAAACGCCACAAAAAAGAATCATGTCCAAGAGAGTCGCCGTCAACCTGCGAAGAGCGCTCGCCGACGGCAGATCCCGGCCCCGAAATTCGTCATTCGTCCGCTGTGGAGACACCTCGTCACTCATGACCCAAAGTTCAGAAGGTATCCAAGGATCTTGACCTCTTTGACCCTTTTGACTCTTTTGACCCTATTTCTTGGGGTTGTGCAAAAAGCTAAACTCAACGCTGCACTCTCCATCAGAACTGAGGGCCAAAGGCCCTGCCTTCTCTTACAGCGGCGTCATGCCACCGCTGGTCTGTTGTTGCAACCACAGGCCCGAGAAAGCAAAGAGAAATCGAAAGTGAGATCGATAGATCTGTTCGAGCCTCTCGGTATCACCTTTGAACAACATGTCGTCGATGAACCAGCGAAAACGCCGATCGACCTCCCTCGCCCGCTCCAGACTCTGGGCGGAGCACTCGAGCAGTTCCACCTGGCGCTCAACTTTGCCTGCCTCACCCAGGCGCACGATCTCCGATTTCTCCTCCTCCATTTTAATCCGCAGGGCGGCCGAAGTCAGGAGGAAAACATGAAGATCCCAAGAAAAGGCGCCCTTCTGATTCCTCTGTTCCATCAGAAAACGGTAGGTCCCCACCTCCCACGGCTCAAGCCTCAGGTGATGCAGTTCTTTCGCCTTGCTCGCCTGTTCCGGCGGATGGTCCCAGACCACCAACTCCAGAGCGAACACGATCTTGTGGAGGGCGGTCATCAGGAGGGGATCCGGAGGAAGAAGGTCCAACAACCCGGGCTCCTCTTCCCCTGGGTCCATCACCTGATCTTCAGCTTCGGCTTCAGGCGACAGGTCGGAGTCCGAGGGAAGATCGGTGGGCGGTCCAAAAGGCCCCGGGGAGGGAAACACCGGCATCGACTGAAAGACCTCCGACTCTGAATCAACAACCGATGCTGACTGAGAATCGGTCACCGAGACTCTCCCTTTCGGTGACTCGACCGGTTTTTCTTGAACCGGCTGACGAAAGAAGGGTTCAGGGGCTTTAGCAACAATCGGGGCCTTGGTGACACTCCCTCCTCGACCAGGCTCAAAGGCCGCCAAAACGGCCTGCATCGATTGCCTGAGATCGGCAATGTCTTCCCTTTTGATGTTCTGGTCCCGTCGTCCCGCATCGTACCGTTCCCGAGACACGCGGAAAGTGTCCAACTGCCTCCCGAGATCTTCGTGGGCGATCCCTGGATTACGATCAACGTAGCGCTCGATCTCAAAGATCCTATTTGTGTCCTCGAGGATCCGAACCTCTTCCTCCAGATAAAGAGCCTTAAAGCGATTCTTGATTACAATATTGGTGTTCACCACCTCCACCAGAATCGCCGGATGAAGGGCCGTGACACCGAGGCGCTCCTTGAGCTCACGAAACCGATCGACGATTTTGCTCTCCAGAAAGCCGTCAAAATCGACCGCCGCTCCAACCTCGGACCGAAGATCACGGATCAAATGGATCAGAGTCCGTTCCTCGCCCGGCGGCACTCTGGGAACCTTTGCCATTTCGGCGAGCGAACTGAAGCTCCTCTTGAGCTCCGTCAGATCCCTCGTCTGGATCGGTCCGCTTTCGGACGGCACCTCCGCGAGACGAGTGAGCAAAATATCCAACTTGTCGAAGGTGTCTTTGTCCGGAGAAGAATTGAGAAGGTAGAACTTCACCAGGGCAAACAGAATCTTCTCGTCTTGATTCTTCAGACGATCGAAAAAACGGCGCAGCAACGACGGAGGAAATTCTCGCTCCAACCCCACCATATCACCGTGAATTCGCCCGATCTCACGCTCCAAAAGCTCGATCTCCTTGATCGTCTGAACGTCCGCATTCGTTCCGTCCCCGATCATCGGCAAGAGCGCTTGTACCCGTTTGTAAAGGGCCTGGAAATCGAGGTGCAGAGGAAGCTTGCCCTTGTCCTGGTACTTGAAGACACCACCCAGGAACTGGTAGAACGTCCATAGAGAACGAAACCGGTCGGATAATCCGGTATAACGAGTGTTCAATTCTGTTGTCTGCAAGGTGTTCATTTCCCCAAGGATACACCGTGAAGGCCACGGAAACAACGGATGGGGGCTTCATGCTTGGACGAACTGTGATTGAAAAGACCGAAATTGATGAGATGGTCGGGCGAATCGCCAAGGAAATCGAAAAGGATTTCGGACCGGGCTCACCGGTATTTGTCGGCGTATTGAAAGGTTGTGTGTTTTTCCTCACCGACCTCGTTCGCCAAATTTCAAGCCCCCTTGAGATCGACTTTATCCAGGTTTCCTCGTACGGATCCGGTACCTCATCCTCCGGCACCGTCGTCCTGGTCAAGGACATCACCGCCGACGTCCGAGGTCGAGATGTTTATCTCGTTGAAGACATTGTGGATACCGGGATAACTTTGAGCGACGTTGTGGAAATGATTCGGGCTCGCCATCCCCGCTCGGTCCGCATCGTTTCCCTGCTCTCCAAACCTTCCCGGCGGAAGATCGATGTCGACATCGCCTATCTCGGCGCCGAGATCGACGATGTGTTCGTGGTCGGTTACGGCCTCGATCACGCCGAGCAATACCGAAATCTCTCCGATATCCGCGAATTGATTCCAGAGTCAGAGTAGAATACCGCCGCGTTCGGAGGTCGTGTGATGAATCCTGGTCAATATCGCATTTTGATTCGCGGAGGCGGCGAACTGGCCTCCGCCGTCGCCCATCATCTTCATGGTGCTGGATTCACCAAGATTCTTCTTCTCGAGCGGCAATTCCCTAAGGCCGTTCGCCGCCAGGTGTGTTTCTCCGAAGCAGTTTTGGACGGGAAGTCCACAGTTGACGGTGTCACGGCTGAGTTAATTACATCCTTCGACCAGGTGGAAGAAAAACACACGGTCGGAAGTATCGCCGTCATGGTCGGTAGCCTGGAACCGGCGCTCGAAAACTGGAAACCGGATGTCTTCATCGAAGGGACTATGCTCCGACAGAACTGGGGCCTCACCAAGAACATGGCGCCGGTGGTCATCGCTTTGGGTCCGGGTTACGTTGCCGGAAAGGACTGCCATGCCGTCGTGGACACCGCGCGCGGGCCCGAGGTCGGCGCGGTACACGAAGACACCGGAGAACACCTGGAAGTCCGACCCCCAGCGACGATCATGGGCTTTACGGACGAACGCGCACTCAAGGCAGCTCGGGACGGGATTTTCTTCACCCACCACGAAATCGGCGACGAGGTCGAACGAGGGGAACGCATCGGAACAGTGGTTTCGATCTTCGGAGTCGAGGACATCCGTCGAGGGGTCCCTGTGGACGCCACCTACTCGGTCACGGCTCGGATTTCGGGTGTGATTCGAGGTCTCTTGCGTGACGGGGCCCCGGTCAAGAAGAACGACCGGATCGGCGATGTCGATCCGAGAGGCCAGACCGAAGATCTGACCCACCTGTCGGATAAGAGCCGGAGAGTCGCGGAAGGTGTCCACGAGGCGCTCATCGATCTCGTTAATCCTCTTCCAACCAACACCTCCTCCAAGGCATAAAGGCGAGGTTGGACAGAGTGATGGCCGTCCACTCGTGGCAAAGAAAGCCCCTGAAGCTCGCTCGCCGCACAGCTTGGAAGCTCCGCCCACCAACCCTCGCCCTTGGTGGTGGAGGTGCGCGCGGTTTCGCCCACATCGGGGTTTTGCTCGAACTCGACCACGCCGGACTGCCCGTCCGGGCGATTGCGGGCACCAGCATGGGTGCGGTGGTCGGCGCCATGTATGCCGGCCTCGGATCCGCCAAAGAAGTGTACGAAAGATGGCAGCAGACCCTCGAACGAAACCTGATACCGGACGCGCCGAGATCCAAACGCAACACCGGTGACCGCCTCAGCGAGAACCCCCTCATTCAGGCGGCGCGAAAATTTCGCAACCGGCTGGTGGTTTCGTTCGCTCTCCACAAGACCACCATGCTCGATTACGAGCCACTGATCAAAGCCCTCGAGTTTCTGCTTCCGGAGGTTACCCTCGAGAGCCTGAGACCTCAATTCATGGCCGTTGCGACCAATCTCGAAAGCGGCGAAGAAACCCGACTGTTCGAGGGTCCGCTGCGCCACATCATTCAGGCCTCCTCGGCGATTCCCGGAGTTTTCCCGTCGGTCGAAATCGAAGGCTCTCCCTTGGTGGACGGCGGCGTTGCCGCCGAAGTCCCGGTCCTCGCCGCGCGCAGCATGGGTCTTCCGGTCATGGCCGTCGATGTCTCGATAAACATCCCTCCCCTTTCGGATGACGACATCGCCCTCGACACCATGACACGAGGTCAGACCATGACCGCCCGACTCCTTCGGCAGCATCACCTCGATCATGCTCGGTGGGTCCTCCGCCCCCAGGTTGGGGACACCGTCTGGTCGGATTGGCAGGCATTCGACGACTTGGTCGAGTGCGGGAGAACAGCCATGAGATCCTGGCTCGATGGTGAGTCATAACCCCGAGGCTAGTCGCGATACCTGAACTGGCCTGCGATAGTCTGGAGTTCGGATGCCATTTTCGAAAGTTCGGCCGCGGCCGCCAAAGTTGAGGCTGCACCCCCCCTGGTTCCCTCGGCCGCTTCCGCCACTCCTGCAATACTGTCGTTGATCTCCGAACTGCCCTGCGCCGCCTGGGTTATGTTCCGCCCGATCTCAGCGGTCGTGGCAGTCTGTTCTTCCACCGCGGTTGCGATCACTGATTGAATATCATAGATCTCGGTAATGACCCCACTGATCTTTCCGATCGCCTCGGCGGCACTCCCCGAACTGCCCTGAATTGCACCGATCAGCCTCCGGATTTCTTCGGCCGACGTCGCAGTTCCCTGGGCGAGTTTCTTGACCTCACTGGCAACCACCGCAAAGCCCTTGCCCGCCTCGCCGGCACGGGCCGCCTCGATCGTGGCATTCAAGGCAAGAAGGTTCGTCTGCTCCGCGATGGAGGTAATGACGCTGATGACTTTCCCGATCTCAGTACTGCTTTCCCCAAGCGCAACGATGGTCTCGTTCGTCTCATCGGCCACCTCGACAGCCGAACCGGCGATCTTCGCCGCCTGGGTCGCATGGGTGGCGATCTCGGCCACGCTTGCCGACAATTCCTCCGCCGCGATCGCAATTCTCTGGATATTGGCATCGACCTGTTCCGCAGAATCTGAAGCGACATTTGCCTGAGAGGAGGTTTCCTCGGCATTCGAATTCATCTCCCTGCTCAGATTTGAAAGCTGTTCGGAGGCGCCTGCGAGGGCGATTGAATTGGTACTCGTTGTCTCCAACACGTCCTTGACCTTGACGAACAGGCGGTCAAGAGCATCCATCGTGAGACCGAGTTCGTCGCGGTTGGTAGCCTGAAAACGCTGCGTCAGGTCGCCCTCGGCCATGAGATTCGCCTTTGTCATCGTTGTTCCGAGCGAACCGGTCACATAACGGGTAACGAACAACGAGATGACCCCAAGCGCAATGAAGGCCATCAAAACGACCACCACACTCGTGATCATCGCACGCCGTTGAATCCCCTTGGCACGTAGAAAGGCATTATCCATATCTTGTCGGGCACGCTCGGTAACCGCGATAAGACTGTCCCTAACGCCGTTGTACTGGACCCTCATGAGTTCTATCGCCGCCAGAACATCGCTACCGAATTCCCCGTCAATCATGCGCATCGATGTGACGCCGGCGTGTCTGTAGTATTCAAGAAACTCCTGCTCGAGGGCATCGACCCTGCCTTCCCCTATCGTCGAATTCTCCCGAGCCGTTTCGAAGCCCAACACAATACGGTCGCGAACAAGATCAGCTTCCGCAAGCAGATCAGCATCGGCCGAAGAAACGGCGTCCTGAAGTTCTCGCTGCAGTTGCTCCAGTTCGAACCCAAGTCCTTGAAAGAGTTGAAGGGCGGGAACGTACCCGTGTTGAGCTTCATCGAACACCGCCTTCGACCTGAAGCCTGCCGATAGGCTGGCGACCAAAATCAGGATGAAGCCGAGGGCTGCGATGGCCGGCATCGAAATTATCTTGTAGCCAAAGCGGAAATCCTTCACCATTTTTTGCTCCCCGTTCCCATTTTCTCAAGTCTCGAAAAGACCTTCTTGCCGTTTCGAAATCGCAACTTTAGTCTTTCGACAATTTCCAAACCCAACTCCATGAAGAGGATCCGAGTTGCCTTTTGCTCATACTCCCGCTACCACGATACCATCGCAAATCGCCGGAAGCGGCACCTCGTATACTGAAAGGATGCGACGGTGGCGAATTCTGCTGGCGGCCCTGATGGCGATCGGTCTGGCGATCACCGTTGCGGTGGTCATTCTGCACACATCGGTGGTCCAGCGGCGGGTATTCTCCGTCGTCAAAGCGAAGCTCAAGGAGCATACCTGTCTGGACCTTCAAGCCGACCGGTTCTCCTACCGTCTGTGGCCGACACAATTCAGTGCCGAGGGAATCCGGCTCGAGGGGAGCAACGGCGCTGTCGTCACGGCAGAGAGCATCACCGCCGAATGGCGGTGGACACAGATCATGGCCACCCCACGAAAGTTGAAAAGGCTCGATCTTGGCGGTCTGGAACTTGACCTCAGCAGCCTTCCGGAAGCCTGTGTCCAAACTGAGACCGACGAATCTCCCGATCTCTTGCAGACCCTGGACATCGACCTTTTCACCCTTCGCGACGCCAGATTGACCGGAAGCGCCGACACACTCTCCGCAAGCGCCGGCGGCTTCAGCCTGGATTCCTCACTCCAGAACGGTCACTTTCGGTTGGAAGCCCAAGCCCTCCATCTGCAAGCACAACGAGAGGACCGTCTGCTCGATCTCGGCATGATGTCGATGACTCTGGATGGATCCTCGTCAGAAGTTGGGCTAAGAGATCTCCAGATCACTGAGGGCGCCCTGCAACTCGAAGTCGAAGGAAGGTTTCGACAGACCGCCGAGACTCTCGCCTCGGCTTCCTTCAGCGCAGAAATGGATGCCGACGAAGTTCTTTCCTGGCTTCAACCCAGTGAGGCCACAGGAATCAATGTCGAGGGCCGTCTCAACCTCAGTGGGAAAATTTCCTGGTCGCCGGAAAGAGGGTTCAACATTGAGGCTTCCCACACCGGAACTATGCTTCGATTGGCCGGATATGATCTGAGCCGGATAAATGTCCGCGCGGATCCGAGCCATGTTGAAGCCTCCCTCTCGGATCCCTCCTGGGGCAGCGCCACCGTCAACCTGAACCACTCGGAACAGGTCGGGCTCAGAATCGAGCTGCACGATGCCGACCCGCTGCCGGCCCTCCTTTTGACGCCGGTTGATATCCCTTTCGATATTCCAAAGGCCCTCCGGATCTCGGGCAGGGCCGACGGCGTCCTGTCCCTACCGATGGACCTCGAAAGCCTCTCGCTGCAGACGGATATCGAGGCTCGGTGGCCGGAAGGAGTCGTCAACATCCGAGCATCGGCAGCCGACAGTCAAATCGAGATCGAGCGCTTCCTCGCCGACGCCTACGGCACGAATATCACCGGCAACGCGACATTTCGACCCGGTGGTACGCTCCACGGCGAAGTCAAATTCAAAATCAGTAACCCCGCCGCGACCACGCATCGACTGGGAGCACAATCGGCCCTACCTACGCTCGGTGGCGGTGAGATCACCGGCCGGGCAACTCTCGGCGGTTCGATTCAAGTACCGACCATCAACGGCCTGCTGAGTTGGGATCGTCCTGAGGTTGCAGATGCCCACCTTCTTCGGGCCGAAGCCAAAGCCTCCGGCGACACGCACCTCCTGAAGTGGTCTGTGGAGGTGATGGCCCCAGGAGAGAGCACCGCCACGGTTGAAGGGACGGCCGCGCTTTCTGAGAGGAAGATTGAGGGATTTTTCGAAATCGAGGCGCCGGATCTCGGTGCTGCCGGTACCGCGTGGAAAAAGGGGAACCCTCTCTCGACCTCCGGCAATCTCCGCGCGACGGGCAGTTTCTCCACCGATGAGCAATCATGGCGGCTCCGGACCTCTGCCGAAGGCCATGGGCTGGAAATCGATCGTGTCTCCGTACCGATCTTGACCTTCGAAGCCGAAGCCGATCCCCAATGCCTCAATGTGAAGCATTTCGCGGCCGAGATCCTCGACGGCACAATCTCCGGAAGGACCCGAATATCGACCCATGCGGAGAAGCCTGAAGTTGATTTC
>JAIOSJ010000432.1 GCA_021107705.1 Thermoanaerobaculales bacterium
CTTCCCCGGCGCCCATCCTCTCGGCAGTCCTCAAGTCCGAGTCTGAATCTGTCGGCAGATCGATGTCGAACCCCCTCACAGGCGCCGCCATTTCAGGCGGTTGGATCTCTTCCTGGGATGGCAAGGTCACAATGTCTGGAGGATTCCTCGTGACATCGTCACTCTCAATTTCAGGCTTGACACCTTCTGCGGGCATCGCCATTGGCGGACTCCATGAGGGCGGTTCTCCCCCGCCGGACCCCACGAATTCTTCCTCTTCGGCGGAACCTTCGACCAGTTCGAACTCGGCCGCCGACTCAAACTCCTCCGGTGCCGGGTCTTCCTCGTCATCCAACGTTGTCCCCGGTGTCTCCTCCGGCGACGCCGACACTGCCGTCGACTTTTCTTCCACCGGTTCAAACGCGAGAGGCGCCGGCTCGGGCGGCGGGTCCACTACCGGCTCGGCATCCTCAAAGGGCAGGTCCATTACCAGAGGCTCTTCCGGATCGAGTCCGGTTGGCGCCTCCAGTTTTTCCTGGACTGCCTCCGCGGTGGAATCGGCCAAGGACGAAGCTTGTGTTTCCTCACCTCTGACCGTAAAACGAAAGGCCGATTTTTCTTCGGCCTTCTCCTCATGGGGCCGCAGAGCGATGGTCGCGTCCGGATCTGCCTCCTGGCTCTCCGAAACTGCCGGCCGGGAAAGATCAAACTGACGCCCTCCACTCTCGATGTGAGTCTGGACCATGCGCTCGACAAGCTCCCGACCCTGTTCGCTGAGAGTCGCAAAGCCGACCGCCGCCCCAACAGGATCCAACGGTCCCGCCTCATCGGCTTCCCTAACCCAAATGATCACGCCCGCGCCTTCGACCAAAACAAAATCACCCGGAAGCATCATGCGGAAGCGAATCACATCCGACGGCAAAACGGAGGTCTCCCCGCGGAGGAAAAATCCTTCCAGGGCGAGATAGGGTCCGAGTTCTTCCTGGAGGTTTCTCAGACTGTCGAAACGGAGATCGACGATCGGCAGGCCGTCGTCACCGGTCATAAGAGTCATCACTTACCTCCTCGAGAAAGGATAGCAGTATCAGGGAGATAGTTACCGAAACTTTCAACTCCCTCACTATCGAACGCCACCTCGAACCTATGCTCGTGTTTTTGGAAAGAACCTAACGCCCGGCAGGTTCTCAAAGTCCGAATCCTGTGTCCAGATTGAGCATTCATGCGCTTGTGCCGTGGCTAGAATTATGCTGTCGGCCATGGGAAGACTGAACTGCAGACTCAGCTTCGAAGCTCTCATTGCAATACTTGTCGAGAGATCAATTACTGTACCCTTTTGCATTGCAACTACGGCTTGAAGAGCTTCATTTTCCCCGGACTCGCGCAACACCACTTTGAATACCTCATATATGGTAATCACCGGTACAATCAAAGATTCCGGATCTTGAAGAGGCGATGCAAAATGTTCTGAATTTGGCCCACCGGAGAAATATTCAAGCCATCCGGAGGAATCAACAATATTCATAGTCTGTCATCCTCACGGACAAACTTCGTATTGATTCCTTTGAGGAACCCTTTGAGTTCAGAGATATCTCGATCAGGTATGAACTCTATTCGTCCTTCGTATTCCAGGACCGTCATTTTTGGCCCGGGCGAAGATGCAGTGCTTCCCTTATCAGCTTTGGAATAACAACTTGAAATTTGGGCGAAACAGTAACGGTATGCATGACACTCTCCGTATCGATAACCTTCCCGTATTACGCTATCACCATCGATACCGTTTTGTCAATTTCGAGGGCGGGTTCCCTGTGGGATTATCGCTTCCCCGGAGCGTGTTTCGGCCGAACCTCCAGGGTGCCGGATTACGGGAAAGTCCAGGGATTGACGACATCGATGCCGGTGGGTTTGATGTCCGTTTCGTTGCGTGTGACAACCGCACAGTGGTGGACCCTTGCCGTGGCGGCTATCAGGGCGTCGATCACGGGAATTGGCCGCCCACGGCTCTCGGCCTCGCCGAGCATCACGCCCCACTCGCCGGCCACAGTGGTGTCAATACCGAGAAGGCGGCCCTGAAAACGGATGAGCAGATCACCCTCGAGCCACCGCTGGAGTTTGGTGCGTCGTCGCCCAGGCGACAGTTTTGAAACCCCTTTTTGCAGCTCACCGATGGTGATGACGCTCAGGAAGAGGCGGTGCTCTTTCTGAGCGGCAACCCACTGACAGACCGCGGCATTGGGCCGTGGCTTGATGAGTTCCGACAGCACGCAGGTGTCGAGCAGGTAGCTCACAGGTTGATCTCGCGGGACAGCTCTTTTGAACGTTCAACGTCGAGTTCGATGCCGCACAATGGAGATGTCTGCAGAAACTCGACCAGATCCACCTCCGGCCTGACGAGACGCCTGTAGTCCTCGACGGACATGACGACAGCCGCCTCCTTACCCCGCCGAGTAACGATCTGAGGCCCGGAGCGTGCCGCTTCGTTGACCACTTCACTGAAGCGGTTCTTGGCATCCTGCAGTTTCCATGTCGATCCCATGACGACCTCCGTAACTTCAATCTAGACAGTCTAGCCAGGAATGTCAAGATGCATATGCATTGAATCATTGAATGCCGGGGTTCGAAGGAGGCGCAGCAACGCCCGCGAGAAGGGCTATCAACCTTGGGATTTTCATCCGCGTTGCGTCACGCCTGGTTGAATCGCTTTCCCGTGAGTGGTCCGGTTCGAATCACCGGCCTTCTGGCGCACCTCAAGGCGCACCAGCGTCGCATTGTCTGCGGGTCCGGGAAAGCAGAGTGATACAAACGGACTCCCGGCCCCGCAGACAAAGCGAGCGACGGCCTACTGGCCCGAGGGTTGCCAGGTCGGACCTTTTGCTCCCACCTACACGAAACGACCCGCAGCAAAAGGTCGGACCAGGCACCCCCGTCGGTGGCGATTGCTTCGTGCTTTCAACGGCTCGCGTCATCGATCACCGGAGATGAAAGGCGGTCGCAGACACGCGGAAGGCGCTTCCA
>JAIOSJ010000278.1 GCA_021107705.1 Thermoanaerobaculales bacterium
GCAGACCGGCTTCGCCGGTGCCGTCTCCGCGGCCGAGGATGAGGATGGTCCCGGCGGCGTCTCCGCTCTCGACCCGAACTTCCACCTGCCCCTCGAGAATGAGGAAGAAGCTTTCTCTCTGCTTGCTGGCGGCAAAGAGGACCTTTCCGGCGTCGCAGGTGCGGTGGGAAACAACCGGCGCCAACAACTCCAGAATGTGGTCGTCGAGACCGCTGAAAATCTCACACTTTCGCAACAATCCGATCATCTGGTCCATGGCCCCTCCAGAAAGCGACCGTAGCATGACCCCATCCGGATACTCCGAATCGCCCCAGGTGTTTTGCCTCAAATTCCCGAAGATTCTGAAGCTTCAAAAAACACTCGACATGATAAGCGCGACCTGTTGCAACATAATAAGCTAATATCAACGCATCGTAAAAAGCTAAATTTAACCCGTCGTAAAAAGCTAAAATTCCTACGGTATAATGAGACCCTAGCTGAGCGAAAGGTGGTGAAGAATTGGCAACCCCGTCCGAAAAACTGGCACAGTCACTTGAGGTTCTCCGTTCACTTCAAGGCCGCTGTGTCGTCGCGATCCGCCCGCGTGATCTGACACGAACACATCGGGAACGGCTGCTTGCAAACGGGTTCCTGCAGAAAGTCATGAAAGGCTGGTACATCCCGTCTCGCCCGGACGAAGCGGCAGGTGACAGCACAGCCTGGTATGCCTCATTCTGGGGCTTCTGTGCCGCCTATCTTGGTGAGCGCTTTGGTACCGACTGGTGCCTGTCCCCGGAACAGTCCCTGTCGCTCCATTCCGGGAACCGGGGCGTACCGCGTCAATTGCTGGCCCGGTCCCCGAAAGCCCGCAACAGGGTGACCGGCCTTCCACACGGAACATCCCTGCTCGACGTCCGCTCTGCAATTCCGGAGACCGGGAATGTTGAGGATATTGACGGTCTTCTGGTGTTCTCGTTGGCTTCGGCCATGGTCGCCTGCTCGCCCGGATATTTCAGACAGAACTCGACCGATGTTCGAGTTGCTCTGTCGATGGTAAGGGATGCATCCGATGTGTCGGTCCTGCTTTTGGAAGGCGGACACAGCACGATTGCGGGCCGTCTTGCCGGGGCTTTCCGCAATGCCGGCCGCGACCGTATTGCCGACGACATCATGAAAACCATGCGCGCAGCAGGCTATGATGTCCGCGAGAATGACCCGTTTGAAGCAAGAGCTCCGTTGGTTCTGACTACCCGAGAGGTTTCGCCATACGTCAACCGCATCCGTCTGATGTGGCAAGACATGCGGGGAGCTGTGATTAAACGATTTCCGCAAGCGCCGGGGATGCCAAGGAGTATCGAGGACTACCAAAGGTGCGTGGAGGACGTTTTCGTCACAGACGCGTACCACTCGCTATCGATCGAAGGCTACCGGGTCAGCCCGGCGCTGATCAATCGGGTCCGCACTGGGGTGTGGAATCCGGACACCAACGAAAACGACCGGGACCAGCGAGACGCTCTCGCCGCGCGTGGATATTGGCAGGCCTTTCAGGCCGTGCGGGAAAGCATTGGGCGGGTGTTGCATAATGAAAACCCCGGCATCGTCGTCGATGAAGATCATGGCACGTGGTACCGGGAGATGTTCGCGCCAGGCGTGACAGCAGGTTTGCTGCGCCCTGCCGATCTCGCCGGCTATCGCAATGATCAGGTCTATATCCGGCGCTCGATGCACGTTCCACCAAGGCGGGAGGCGGTCCGCGATCTCATGCCGACCCTTTTCGAATTGCTGCGTGAAGAAACAGAGCCCTCTGTCCGTGTCGTGCTGGGCCATTTCATATTCGTGTACATCCATCCTTACACTGACGGCAATGGCCGGATGGGACGGTTTTTGATGAATGTGATGCTGGCCGCCGGCGGCTACCCCTGGACCGTAATACCGGTGGAGAAACGGGCCGCATACATGGCCGCTCTCGAAGATGCCAGTGTTCGTCAGACCATTGGCCCCTTCACCGACTTTGTGGGACGCCTTGTTGTGGAAGCCCTCAAAGGCCAGACTGCGCCGGAATTGCCATCATCGTGACACGAGCGACGTGATCAGCCGCCGATCGAGGGGAAAGCTCCGGAGGGAAGACCGGGCTGGTCTGTCGCTTTTTGGTTCTGGCTTCGCCGGGTTGGACCATTTACGCCCTGTTCTTTGGGCCTTTTTGTGGTTATTTCTTGGGGTCTTGCAGAAGGCAAGCTTGACAAAGGGCTTGAGGGGATATACTGTATTACAACAGTGATACACCTCAATGCACGAGGTGACTGGAGGGACGATGGCCGGCTTTTTGAACGTGGATCCAGGAAGCAGATCGAAGATGGGCTCAGACAACTGGCGGCCTCGGGTTCTTTGGCTGTTGGTTCAGTGGTGCCTTCGGTTCGGGAACTTGCTCGGGAGCTTCGGGTCAACCCGGCGACGGTGGCGAAGGCCTATCAACGGCTGACGGACGCTGGAGTGTTGGTCGTTCGGCGAGGAGAGGGGACTTTCATTGCGGAGCGATCCTCCAGGGCGGTGGCTGAAGACCGGAGAGGAATTCTCGATGATGGCGCTCGGCGGTTTTCCGGGATCGCGAGGTCGGTCAGGGCCGGGCGGGATGAGGCCGTCGAAGCGGTCGAGAGAGCCCTAAGCGGGGACCTGATTGAGAACAACGGAGGCAAGGAATGAAACCCGAATTCAGTAACTCACCACCGGTCGCGACCATCGAAGAACTCACGGTCCGGTTCGGACGTCTGGCGGCGGTTCGCAAAGTCTCATTCAAGATCAAAAAGGGGAATGTCTATGCCCTGCTTGGGCGAAACGGATCGGGGAAATCGACCACCGTCAGGGTTCTTCTCGGTCAGCTCAGGGCACAGGAGGGTCGGACACAGATCTTTGGGCTCGACGCCTGGACCTGCCGGCGGAAGATCATGGAGCGGGTCGGTGTGGCGCCCGAGGCACCCGATGTGCCGCCGGAGATGACGGCCCTTCAGGTGGCTCGTTTTGTGGCCCCACTCTATTCGGGATGGAAAACGGCAGCCTTTCTGGAACGGTTGGAGCGATTCGGTGTGCCGTCTCAACGTCGTTTTTCCCGCCTGTCCAAGGGCCAGAGCAAGCAGGTCAATCTTGCCCTTGCGCTCTCGTCTTCGCCGGAATTTGTCATTCTCGACGATCCGACCCTGGGCCTCGATGCGGTGGCGCGAAAGGCCCTCTTTGATGAGTTGATCGGCGATTTGGCCGAAAGGGGGACGACAGTGCTGATCACCACCCACGACTTGGCGGGCATCGAAGGGGTGGCCGATCAGGTGGGTGTGATGAGTGCGGGAAGCTTGGTGCTCGACGAGCCGATCGAGGACCTGAAATCGAGGTTCCGGCGTCTTCGGTACCCGACGGTTGAGGGAGATGGATCTTTGGCTGAGGCCCGCCCGAGTCTGGGCGAGTCCCGAGTTGTCGGTGGCCAGACAGAGGTCATTGTTTCAGAATTTGACGAAGAGGCCGAGAAGGTCTTCAGGGAGAAGGCAGGGGAGAGATTGCAGATTGAGGGCATGGATCTGGAAGAAATCTTCCTCGCCGTGTGTGGCAAATCTCAGGGAGGGGTCTCATGAGAGCATTCATCGCGATTATGGTCCGAGAGTTCACTGATCGGAGGACGGTATTGGGGGCGGCTGCGGTGGCTGCGATCATTCCCTTTGTTCTGCCCTATTTCAATCTTGTTAATTCTCCGGCGCACGACGTGCGCGGGATTATGGCGTGGGTCATGTCCTTGAGTCTGGCGTGGGTAAGCGCCGTGTTCCTCGGCTCGAGCATGATCGGTTCCGAACTTGGTCAAGGACGCATGGGGTTCTATTTTTCTCGACCGGTGAGTGGCCTTGCGATCTGGGGGGGGAAACTCATCGCGAGCTACCTCCTCGTTGTCATCTGCGAGTTGTTGGTTCTGCTCCCGGTCTGGTTGATGCCGAGTTCTCGGGCCTACTTTGACCACGGGCCGGGGGAGCCCTGGTGGGGAATGGTCGCGCTGCTGGCCGGTGTGCCCCTGTTCCTTCTGTTGGTGACCCACGCCGTCGGCATTATGTGGCGGGCGCGATCCGCCTGGGTCGCCATCGACACGGGCGTCTTTCTGTTCTTGATTCTGATTCTTTGGATTTCGGTCTCACCCCTTTCTTTCTCGGCGCCCGAAATTCTTTTTGCGATTGGAATTTTCCTTACCCTATCCCTCTTGGTGGCTCTTCTGGCGGCAGGGGCCGTACAGGTCGTGGTGGGGCGCACCGATCCGAGGAGGAGCCACGCGGCTCTCTCGATCACGCTTTGGAGCATTATGTTCGTCGCCACCGTATTGGTTGGTGGATACACAGGGTGGGTCCTGGCGATCGGCCCCGAAGATCTTCTGGAGATTGAAACCGTTGAAGCTGCGCCCTCAGGTCCTTGGATTTGCGTCTCGGGCCCCAGCCGCGGTCGGTTCGATTTCCAACCCTGGATTCTGTTCAACCGAGAGACGTCGGTTTCACTTCGCATCTCATCCTCGTGGCCTTGGTGGTTCTCGCCGGTGGTCTTTTCCGGTGACGGAAAGAGAGTGGTCTGGGTGGAATCTGACGGGCTCGAGAGTTGGCGCCTCGTCTTCAGTGATCTCGGAGAGGGAACGCCTGAAGCGAATGAAACAGGGCTGTATTTTCGGGCTCCGCCCGGTCTCGAAGTCTCGAAGAGTGGTGACCGAGTGGTTATTCTCGAGGACGGTGTGGCCTCGGTCTATGAACTCGAGACAGGACAGTTGTTGTTGGCCGCGCCTCTGGACAAGGATCTCAGGGTCACTCGGGTCTGGTTCATGGACGAAGATACTCTCCGTCTTGTTCAGGACCGTCGCCAAGGATCCTCCGGCCTCGACAGGACAATCAAGATCTGGGAACTGGATGTGAGCAAGGGGACCGTGCTGAACACCGGAAGGATCGTTCCGTCCGAGATCAGCACACAGGAGGAAGCGGTGGTCATTCTGGACTCGAGGGTCGTGATTGATCCGGTCCGAGATAGATTGCTGTTGGTTCGTCGTTATCGCGGAAAGGTCCGGCAAATAACTCTCCACGACGCTAGGACCGGTGCTCTTCTCGCCGACCTTGGCGTTTCAAAGGACCGTATTATTGCGATTTTCCTTGAGGACGGCAGCCTGTGCAGGGTACGAAGGACTGAGGTGGAAGTCTGGCTGGAGGTATGCTCGGACGAAGGGCAGCTTGTACGCACGATCCACTTGGGTCGAACAGGCAGGGTTTTCATCGGAGGCGAGGTGGCCCCCGGTGTTGTCACGGTTTCGGTTTTGGAAGATGACGCCGGTTCTCCGGTGGAAAGCGCCTCGGCCATGGCCGTTGACCTGAACAGCGGTGAGATCCGAGAGATCGACGGGGCCACCATTCCGGCCCTTTGGCTCAGGCTCTATTCCACGGGTCTTCCCGGCAACGGCAGGCTCTTTTATACCGGAAATCAGGAATTGGTGGAGTGGGATCCGCAAACCGGTGAGACCAAGAGAATATTGGGTCTGGGGGAATGAATCTCCAGCCGACTGTATTTCGACCCTACATGGCGCAACAAAGGTGCGTCCTGCCACTCGGGCTTTACCCGTCTCCTCCCGCTTCGACCACCCGAACCACCATGTTCTTGGGATCCTGAAGGCCGTTGAGGAAGAGGATCGTGTCGGTTGCACTGTCGAAAAGCCAGGCACCCCTCGTCGTTCCCTTGTCACTGACTTTGGGGACTGCGGTAAGGGTTCTTGGGCGTCCGACGTTTGCGGGAAGGAGCCCGTAGACTGAACGGCTGACGCTGACCAGGCGGACTTTCGAGGGCTTAGAAAGATCTTTGAGAACGGTCATGGCGCCGGAGGCAACGTCGATGACAAGGGCGCTGTCGATCGATCCGGAGCGAGTGGCAATGGGAACTGGGACGAAGCGAATCGGTGTGACGACTGGGGCGTCGGTCGGGAAAGTCGAGACGAGGTTGTAGCGGAGGGTTTGAGCCGTTAGCTGAGCGGCCCTTTGCTCGACCCCACCGACGAGCAGCAGCATTCCATTCTCGTTGTCGATCAAAAGAAAATGGGTGGTTGCCTCGTTGCCGCCGTGGAGTTCCATGCTGGAGACGCTGCCGCCGGTCGTCGGAAGAGACGTGATGGGCGTCGCCGTAATGTCGGTCCTCAGGTCGCCGACGCCCTTGAAGAGAGCGCATCGCCCGGTTGTGCCGTGGTAGAGGTAGGCTCCGACTGTTTTTCCGGAGGAATCCTGGCGCATCGCCATGGCGAAATAGCCGTCCGGGTCGGCCATTCCTTGAGCAGGGAAGTGCGAAATCCTTTTCAGTCGGGCTTTTGAAGGATCATCTCCGAGCCCGGTGACGTAGGCCATCGCGCCGGTCGTCGTATCGACCAGAAGGATGGCGTGGACCGCTCCGTTTGCCTTGCGGATCGGGCCGGCGAGGACTTGCCCGTTGTGAGCCGGGAGACCGGTAGATCTTCCAATGGCGTTGAACACATTGTGGGGGAAGGGGCGTGATCGTATTTCCAGCGGTGTTCTCTTGACGCGGTCGATCACTGAGGCCCGGCCGTTTTCCAGGTTGATGACGAAGATGTCCCTGGTGGCTTCGTCATCGTCGTACCTGGGGATCGCCAGGATCGGTGAGACGCTCTGGCCGGGATCGGGAGCTTTGGGAACCTCGACTCTTGCTGCGGGCGCTTCGGGACCCTGGTTGCAGCGGCTGACGACCTGGTACTGAGCCTGCCGGAAAGTGGGGAAGGCGCCGTAGACCGTGTCACCCGGGCTAAGACCCTCGTCGCCTGCGACGACGACACACTGCCCGGTGGTTTTCCGCTGGACGGCGTAGAAGACCATACCTCCGATGTCCTGTTCGGAGATGGGTGTGGTGCGAGGGGTCGGGGTGGCCATCGGGGCGTTCGTCATCGGCGTGGGTGGAACAGCGTCCAATAATATATTGACGTCGTCCAGGGTTAGGGCGTTATCGCCGTCCTGGTCGAATGCGAGATCAACGGGATCGAGGCCGGCGACCATGCGTGCGAGGGCTCGGACATCGGCCTGATCCAGGAAGCCGTCTCGGTTGACGTCCTTTTTTAAAGGAGAGGCAGCCACTGCCACCGGAAGGCACAGGGTCAAAACCCATACTGGGGGGATTTTCATGGCGTCACCTTCTCAAAAGTGTTCTGGGGAACGACGAAGACATGACTTTTTCCCTTTGATCGGATGGTCAGACGGATGGTGCCTTGCGGCGAGAAGTGGTGACCCCTGATGACGGCCGTGAAAAAGCCGTCCTGTCCCGTCGTCCATCCGTCGTCACATCCGAAGCCGCTGTCCCACTCGGTTGGGCAGACCGTTGCCTCCCTGATCGGATTCTGGGTGTTGACGGAACTGACAACCCTGAAGGTCCCTCGGTATTGGGTCTGCTCCAGCGATGAGATGTAGGCAACCTCAAGCTTGCGGAGGTCCTCGGCGGCTTCTCGCGCCATCTCTCGCCTGCGGTCCAAGACCAGCATCCTCGAGACCGAGTAGTAAAAGGACCAGGGGTGGTAGCGTTTACCGTCGATCTCGACCTCGGTTGTTCGCATAATTCGATCGACGAAGGCATTGCGATAGCCGCGGGCTTCCGCCAAATTCCAGCTTCCGCAGCCGCCCATCTTGCCGTCCCACAAGGGGGCTTCTTTCGCCCACCAGTCCATCAGGGTTCCCTTGAGCCCCTTGGAACTGGTCATCGCCGCCTTCACGTTGTTGACGGCAAGGGTGTCGTGGATGTCCTCGCTCAACAGATCTGCGTCCAGAGCCTGGACGACCATTTTCTTGAACCAGCATCTCTTGTGGCCGCCGATCAGCGTGTCGTAGGAATTCGTCAGGATGTAGGAGACCCACATCCCGGGCAGAGCGACGGTCGAGCCGAAGGTGTTGCCGATGATTGTGGCCAAGTAGAGGTCCATCGACGCGTAGCCCGCCTTGTACCACGCCTCTCTGGACTCGGCCGGGGATTCGGCGGCCGACATGTTGGACCAGAAATCCAGCAGGATCATGATGCCGCCGACTGTGTTGAGTACGTTGCCGACCTTGATCCCGGGAGTGGTCAACTTCATTGTACCGGCGACACTCTCGCTCGTTGTGACGACCATTCCGGTGTTGGTTCTCCAAACTGCGAAAACATCGCCGATTCTGTTGGCCGTCACCATCGACACGGTGATGCCGGTGTCGGCCCAGTATCGGCTCATGATCGGCTGGATGTCGGTGTAGGACTTGAAGTTTTCTATCGGCGCCATCGTCTTGGTGATGTTGAGGCGGTCGCGGTCGATCTTGACGGCTTGGGCTATCGTCTGCTGCCAGGCGCGGCTTTTGTACAGATCCTCGCAGAGAAATTCGAACCAATTGGGGTTCGTCAAGTTGCGCATTTTGATCTGGTCCCACCAGGACTTGTGGCGGCTCCGGAGTTCCGCGGAATCGGCCGAGGGCCTGATTCGATGACCCCCGGCTACCAGCAGGGGATCGCCTGTGAGGATCTCCACCCTGACCATTGTCGAGTCGGAGTGGTGGTTGTCCATGGTGTCCTGGGCGACGAAGAGAAGGGGGTAGATTCCGGCGTTGGCCCCTGCATGAAGGTGGACCGTCCATGTTCCGCTGTCCGACAAGGATCCCCGGGTCGGTGAGAGGTTCCCAACCCCTTCTTTCAGTGCGAGCACCGAAAGTGTGTACTGACCGGGAAGAGTGCCGGAGGCGTTCAGGGTCACGGTGATGACCAGTTCCGCGGCCGGTTCCATGGCAGCCGGGAAGTGTCGGGGGGCTGAGCTGTTGGAACTGTATGTCACAGACAGCGAAAGGTGTCCCACCGGTTGGGGCGTCGGCGTCGGGTTGGTCGATGGGCCTTCGGACGAACCACTTTCGGGCCTTTCGTCAAGATACATACCGGAATAAGGGCCGTACTGGGCGACCGCAGGGACGGCGCCGATCAGAATTATGGCCAGTACCAACGATGAGACAAGGCCCGTGACTTGGATCCTTCTGGTCATGTCGACTCCCTGCTGTTGGGTGGTTTGAAAGGTCCGGTGACCGCTAACCCCATGCTAGCATTGCTCGGAATGAGATCCCTCAAGAGATGTTGAGTCTCAGAAAACATCCCGAAACCGATTCGTGGCGCCCTCGTGCCTGGTCGGAGTTGTCGAACTGTGCCGTAGGCGTGGTCTTCGTCGGGGTGGTGCTGATTTTTCAACCATATGGGCTCGATCAGTTTCTCCTGCCGAAGTTCCTCGTGCCGTTGGTCGGGGTTCCGCTGATTCTGAGTCTGATGATCGGTACTCGGGTGGCGGTTCCGGAGGCGCGGCGTGATGCCATCCTGGTCGGGTTGGCATTCGCCTTTCTGGCGTGGTCTGCTTTGGCGCCGGTGTTGAACGCACGAAATCGAACCCTCCACGGTATTGGAGCACTCGAGGTTGTGCTGATGGCTGTGTTCTTCGCTGGGGCCATCGGGGCACGGAAAGCTGGTCCGCGGGCCGAGCTGTGGCTGATTCGTCTCCTGGCGGCGCCGGCCCTGATCGTCGTTCCCCTTGCGGTGGCGCAAGGGCTGGGTGTGGATCCCCTGAGACTGGTCTTTTACCTCAGCTCGTCCCGTCCCGGTCGCTGGCAGGTCTTGACGACTCTGGGCAACCCGACCTGGACGGCGGAACTGGTGGTTCTTTCCTTGCCCCTGATGCTTGTCGCATTGAAGGGCGTCGATCGTTTGAGGGGTGTGTGGCTCTGGGCCGTTGGGTTGGTTTTCTCCATTGCGGTGGCCGTGACCGGTTCCCGGGGGAGCCTGGTGGGGATTGTGGTCGCGGTTGTGGTCTGTTGGCGTCTCGGACTGGTTCCGAAGGTGAATCGGCCTCGATGGGTGGCGCTGTGGAGTGTGATCGTTGTTGGTGTCCTTGTGGCGGTGATCGGTGTCGGGCGAATGGGAGAGCTGAAGCCGGTGACCGGAAGATTTGGTCTGTGGGCGGCCGGCATGCACCTGGTTCGGCAGGAACCCGTGACGGGCTCGGGTCTCGACCATACGGCACTCATTTTGCCCGAGGGTCTCGAGCCGGTCGTTGCCGGGCTGGATCCTCAATATCACCGTTGGTTGCCGACGGTATTGGTTGATCGCCTGGATCAGGATATTCTCCAAATTGCGGTCGAGCGCGGCCTGCCGGCGGCCCTTCTCTTGGTTCTGATGTGGTCTCGGGCCGTATTGGTGTCATTCAGACGCTTTAGAGAAAAGGGGTCGGCGGTGGATGGGGCCGTCGTGGCTGTGTTGTCGGTCTTCTTTGTGTTGTCGCTGATTTCCGCCCCTCTCCACACTCCGGCGACGGCGGCGTTGTTCTGGATCGTCATGGGTCTCGCGGCGACCGGACTGGGGAGTAGTTCGCCCGAAGAAGAGAGGGACGGAGGGCGCCGGCGAATGGGCGCCGCAGTGGTTGGGGCCGTCGTGGCGACCGGCATTGCCTTGGTGGTGGTACTGCCTATCCTTCGAATGAACACCATTGCCGGGACGGCCCATCGGGACCTGCTTCGTGGTCGATTCAAGGATGCTTCGCAGGCATTGAAACCAGTGCCTACCTCCGCTCCATGGTTGACCGGCGCCTCGATCGACCGAAGTCGGGCACTGGTTGCCGGGGGTGGGGCGGCCGAGGCCCTGGTCATTCTCGCCGACGCAGAACGGTGGGCTGCTTCCGAGTGGATCTGGGCCACTCGGGCCCGGGCGCTCGATCAGCTCGGTCCTCGGGAAGAAGCCCGGCGGGAGTTGGAGGCGGGCCTGAAGATCCTGCCGCGGTCGCCCGTGTTGCTCGAGGCTTGGTTGGAACTCTTTCCGGAATGAGCCAGCGCCGGCTTCTCCCTAAATTGAGTGATTCTCACGGGCGATCTGTACCAATCTCTTGGCCTCCAGGTACTTGCAAAAAGCCTCGACAGACCACCGGGTATGCCTGCGTTTTTTGCAAGTACTGGAGCCTCAAGACCTTGGCACATCTCATCCCGCAGAATCGCTCAGTTTAGGTTTTCGAAAAACCTATGGGGCATCGGATACGTATTTATCAATGGAGGCGCATATGTGGACCTTTATCTTGTGGCTGATTCTCCTGATTGTCAGCTGGCCTCTGGCCTTGCTGGCGTTGGTGCTCTATCCGATTGTATGGTTACTGCTGCTGCCCTTCCGGCTGGTCGGCATCTCCGTCAACGCGGTCTTTCACCTGCTCAAGGCGATTCTGTTCCTGCCGGCTCGGCTCCTGGGCGGCGGACCGGCTCGCGTTGCGGTGTAGGAGGGTTCAAGAGTTAAAAGGGTCGTAGGGCAAAAGAGGATGTAGGGGTAACCCTGTGTGGTTGCCCATTCTCCCGACTGAGGGAACTGTTCAAGAGTTGAAGGGTCAAAGAGTCAAAGGGTCGAAGGGGTCAAACGGGTCACATCACGGAGCACGGATTTCCTATTAGCAAAGTTGGCGATGAGGAAAGGCCACTGCATCCCTGGCTTGCTCCAAATGCACTTACGGAGTGACCGTAGACCAGCCCAGGGTGTTTCCGGAGGCAAAATCGTCGGCGAAGAGTGGCAGGGGCTGACATCCTGTCAGTTCGATCTCGAATAGGGTGGGCCATTTCTTGCCGGTGACGAAAAGACGTTCGGTGGCCTCGTCGAAGGCGATGCCATTGAGGACTCCGGCGCCGGGTGGGACTGGGTCTAAGAGGCCGGTGAGATCGATCCAGGCAATGACCTGCCCGGAATCCGGCCTGATCCGAGCTATCAAATTTGTTTGGTATCTATTGGCCAAGATCTCCCCGTGGATGAACTCCAGCTCGTTGAGGGAGCTCACCGGACTGATCCCGTCGCGGACCACAATCTCGCCGATGACCTCGAATGTGTCGGGGTTGCGAAAGCGCAAGGTACTCGAACCATTGCTCATGATCAAACGGCCTGCCCCGTCCGTCAGCCCCCAGCCTTCACCGGTGTAGGTGAATTGACCAAGAACGTCGAATGTTGTCCGGTCATAGACAAAGGCGGCGTGAAGAGTCCAAGTCAGCTGGATCAGGCGATCGTTGACCATGGTGATGCCCTCGCCGAAATAGGTGTCGTCGAGAAAGTGAATCTGCTCAATGAGGCCGGTCTCCAGATCGACTCGGCGGAGGGATGACGAGCCACGGAGGCCAGTGCTCTCGAAGAGTTCGCCGTTTCTATAGACCAGACCCTGGGTGTAGGCCTGATCATCGTGGGGGTATTCATTGACGACTTCGTAGCCGCAGACCGGCGTGGCCTGTTGGGCAGCCGCTTGTACGGTGACCACAAGGACTACGGCCAGAGCGGCGGCACTCCAGGGGGCCGCTCGATTCAATCGACTACTCCGATTCCAGCAGCCAGGCCGAGAGTTGTCCTCACTGTTCGACCAGATGATCGACCTTGGCGGCACAGAGAAAATCGTTCCGAGACAGGCCGTCGACGGTGTGGGTGCTGTAGCGCACCATGCACGCGTCATAGGCGATGACCATTTCGGGATGGTGATCTTCGCGGTGTGAGATCCAAGCTACGGCATTGACGAAGGCCATGGTTTGGTAGTGATCTTCAAAGTGGAAGACCTTTTCGAGCAAGCCGTCCACGAGTTCCCAATCATCCACGTGGGTGAGGAGATGGTGAACATCATGATCCGACAGGGCCGGCGTGCCCTCCGGAACGGCCTGACATGGTTCCATCACCAGGGTGTTGTCACACATATGCACCTCCTGCAGACATCATACGCTCTCTCCTGTGATCAGGGCTTTAGGCGTACCAAATTATTCTTGACTTTATTATTAGGCTAGCCTAATATCAATTTATGAAGGCGAAACAGGACCTTGTCGACTACGAACAACTCAGTGAGGCGCAGGAGGACTACCTGAAACAGCTTCTTCTCCTCGGTGGGGGTGAGCAGCCGGTCTCGACTCAGGCCCTGGCGGAACGACTGGGGGTTCGACCGGCATCGGTGACCGGTATGGTCCGGTGGTTGGCGGATCGCGGTCTGGTGGAACATAAGCCCTATCGTGGTGTTCGGTTGAAGGAAGGCGGAAGGCGGGTGGCGTTGGCACAGATTCGCCGCCATCGGTTGCTTGAGACCTGGCTGGCTCGTTCATTGGGCTACGGTTGGGACGAGGTGCATGCCGAGGCCGAGCGTCTCGAGCATGTTATCTCGAAGAACTTCGAGGGGCGGATCGACGCCCTCTTGGGCTTCCCGACCCACGATCCCCACGGTGACCCGATTCCCACGGAGGATCTCCAATGGCCTGAGAGTTCGAACCTACGGCCTTTGGTCGATCTTTCGCCGGGTGAGACCGGTCGCGTCGTTCAGGTCAGGAACCAGGACCCGGACACGTTGGCCCTGGTGTCCCGGCTCGGTCTTCGGCCCGGGACGGTGGTAGTGGTCGAGATGGTCGGTGCCGGAGGTGCTGCGGTCGTAGTCGGAGAAGATCGATTTCTGGTGCCTCGGGAGATTGCCGCCTTACTGATGATGGAGGATGAAGAATGAAACGACTCACTGCGGCTGTCCTTTTCCTTGTTGGAACACTTTCCGGTTGTGGGGGATCAGACGATGGGCGGGATCAGGCTCATTTCTTGCCGAAGGTCGTGACAACGACCACGATCGTGGCCGATGTGGTTCGTCATGTCGGTGGTGATGATGTCGAGGTCGTCAGCTTGATGGGCCCTGGGGTCGATCCACATCTTTACAAGCCGTCGGCGGGTGATGTGAGACGCATGGCGGCGGCCGATATCGTATTTTTCAGCGGGCTGCACCTCGAGGGGAAGATGGGGGATGTCCTGGGCCGTTTGGATGGTCGGGGCGTTCCCAGTGTTGCCGTGACGTCCTGTATGCCGGAGGAGGCATTGATCTCAATTTCCGGTACGGGCGCCCACGATCCCCACGTCTGGTTCGACGTGAACCTGTGGCGCGAGGCGATCACCTGTGTCCGCGATGCTTTGAGGGACCTCGACCCCGATGCGGCTCAGGCCTATGCCTATCGCGCTGAGGCCTACAGCGAGGAACTGAGGATCCTGGATCTCGAGATCGAAGGACGGCTGGCGACGATACCGGTTGAACGGCGGGTTCTGGTGACCGCTCACGACGCCTTCGCTTACTTCGGGAGGGCTTACGGGCTCCAGGTAAGGGGTCTCCTCGGTGTGAGTACCGCCTCCGAAGCCGGGGCGGTGGACGTCCAGGAATTGGCGGACCTCGTCGCCGAGCAGGGGATTCCGGCGGTCTTTGTCGAGACCTCGGTCTCGCCGCGCTACATTCGGGCTCTGCGCGAGGCGGTGGCCGCACGTGGGATGGATGTCGCAGAGGGAGGGAGTCTGTACTCGGA
>JAIOSJ010000253.1 GCA_021107705.1 Thermoanaerobaculales bacterium
GAATGGCTTGAAGCTGGGGCGCCAAAAAAGGATAGACTCCTGCTTTCCTCCCCAACGCTGAAGTAGTGGGAGGTTTTCCGGGCATTCCTGGACGACACACTGTGTCCCCGACTTGTTAGCATCCCCGGCCATGATGGCGATGTTCTTCCAGACTCTCGCGGTTCTTCCGGCGGATGTATTCAGGATCGTCATGACGGTGATCGGCGGCGCGTTGGGGCCGGCTGTGAAGATCGCGTCGTTGAAGGCTGAGAACCTCTTTCTTCGCAAACAACTTGGACTCTACAGAGAACGCGAGGCGCCGAGGCGACGAACGAATAAGGTTTTCCGACGCTCGATGGTCTTGCTGTCAAGGTTTTTCGACTGGCCGGAGGCGCTTGTCATCGTCAACCCGGAGACCTTTGTGCGCTGGCATCGGGACGGATTCAAGAGATTCTGGAGATGGCGGTCGCGGCACACGAGGCGGCCTTCGATTCCGCCGGAAACGGTGGCCTTGATCCGCCGGATCGCTTCAGAAAACATCACCCTGGGTCAGGAGAAGATCGCTGAGGTGATCCGCCTCCAGCTCGGGGTTTTTCTCTCCCCTCGGACGATAGCGAGGTACATCCGAGATTTGGTTCCTCCCCGAAACCCTGCCGGACGTGGGGGCCAACGCTGGGCGACATTCGTCAGAAACCACGCCCGGACAGTGGTCGCCATGGACTTCGTCACGGTCGTCAGCGCGACATTTCATATCTACTATGTGCTGGTCGTCATGGAGATCGGCAGCCGTAAGATCCTGCACACGAATGTCACGACATCCCCCAACGCCGCATGGGTCTCTCAACAGTTGAGGGAGGCGATCCCCTGTGACCACAGCTACCGCTTCCTGATTCACGATCGGGACAGCATCTTCAACGCCCAGGTGGACGACGTTATCCGCGGCTTCGGAATCCACCCGCTCAAAACCCCGGTTCGTGCGCCGAAGGCCAACACCTTCTGCGAGCGCCTCATCGGCACGATTCGCCGAGATTGTCTCGATTACCTCATTCCGTTGTCTGAGAACCACCTCCGGATGATCCTCAGGGAGTATATCGACTTCTACAACCACCACCGGCCCCACTCCAGTCTCGGGCCGGGGATCCCCGATCCAGCAGAAGGACTACCGGTCGAGCCGCAGCCGGACCGGCATCGGCTGCCGGAGAGTGTGAAGGTTGTGAGCACTCCCATACTTGGCGGGTTGCATCACACCTACAGGATCGCAATCCGCTTGAGCCCGACCGGCGAGGTCGAGAGATCAACGCAGGCGATCGAAAGCTCAAACGGTGAAACTGTGTCCGGAGTCCGGGGTTCGAGGAGGCTTCGGCAGCAATCCAGCAGATTTGCATGGTTCCTCGTCACCTTCCGGGTAAAAGCCTCTTCTCCTCCGGGTCGTCAGTCGTTCTTTTTGGACCCGACTGGCCCTCTTGATCGGTCGGATGGAGTTTTTGCGGGGGACACCCTTCTCCTCCGGGTCGTCAGTCGTTCTTTTCGGACCCGACTGGCCCTCTCGATCGGTCGGATGGAGTTTTCGCGGGGGACACGATGCTAGTCCCACTGAACGAGGAACGTGAGCCAATAGAAGTAACCAATCACCACTGCAATGACTGATATTAGGGTAAAAATCGTTACACGAGGCGGCGTTCCAACCCTTGGGGCAAACCGCTTCAGAATGAAGTTGACAGCGACACAAGCAACACCGGCAAGTGCAAAACACAAGACTAGAAACTTGTAGAAGTGAATTCCCTGCATGCTAACCCCCTTCTACCAGGTCGCCTCCGTCTGAATTGTGGACATCAAGGATCTATTGAGAGTGAGCCTCCTATCGCCGGCATACGAGAGATCACCGGAGTGGATTCCAGCAAAAAACGTCGCATCTCTCATATAGTCGGAATGATCAAACTCCTTGTAGGCACCCTTGTCCTGCGGCAACTGCATACCATTTACTGTAAGGCCTGGTCCAAACTCTCTATTTACTATCCAACTCAGTTCAGTCTCTGCAGCAATCCGATCGCCGGCCGCACCTATGCCTCCTTTGATGTAGGCCCACTCATCGCCCTCTGACCAATAATTATATAGCCCTCCCCGGATGAACGATTGAGCCATCGAAAGATCATCATTTTCTCTGAGTTTACCTTGGGAAAAAACGTCCAATGGGCTCCCCATCATAAGGAAGTTATCAACCTCTGCCCCTAGGTGTAGAGCTCCCAGAGTTATGATAGTGCCTTGACTGTGGGCAATCACATTGATCGGTTCAGTCGATTTCTGGTTGGCTCGCTCCAGGTTCAGCCTATCTAGAATACCTTTCAGCCGTTCCACAGCGCGTACCATATACGCCCTCTTCTTACTGGAGTACATATCTGCCACTGAATCTGTCGCATAGTGCGGACGGCCACCTTGCTTTCGTTTTTTTCTGAACCCGACCTCGGGGTCACCCCACGAGAATTCGATCACCTCTTGGTGGGATGCACCAGAGCTAGTCTCATAGCCAGAAAGGCCTGTCTTTGCTCGCGAGAACCAGCCTGCTGTCGTGTTCGCGCCATGGATCAGTATCGTTACGTCACCTAGCGGATCAACGTAATTGACGGCATCATGCCTAACAAATGCCATGTCATTTTGCCCATCCACATACCCCGCCGGATCCCGCTCCAAGAAGCTGACCATCCCCGGCGAGTACCATCTCGCCCTGTAGTAGTAAAGCCCAAAATCCTCATGCCACCCGCGCCCCTGAAACAACCCCGTCACCCCATACGCACTGCGTTCCAGCGTCACACTGTCCCCGGCAGCTTCGTATGCCACAAGCAGTGCTCCTGCATCAGTCGCGAGGTGGGTCAGCGTGATCGGTAACGAGGCGTCAACTGCCCCCTGGCCCGCCCGGTCCTCGACCTGTGCTTGGGTGACCTCGTACTGCCCAGTGGGCACCCACTCGGCCGGGGCGGTCGCCGTCCATTGCAGCAGCTGCGCCGTCACTCGAGCCGTGGTGCCCTCGACGACATGGTCGGCGCGTTCGACGATGATTGCCTCGTCGAGATTCACACCGGTTGCAGCTGCCACCGGCTCGTCGAAGAGCAGGTAGATGCCGTCCTGTCCGTCCATGACCGCCAGCATGCTCGGTTGCTCAAGGTCCTCCAGCACCTCGTAGGCGTTGACCTCGGCCACGACGAAGGTGAGCTCCGCGTCGTCCATCACATTGCCGGCGCGGTCCTTGAGGCCCGTCAGGCTCAGCTCGTAGCTGATGCC
>JAIOSJ010000015.1 GCA_021107705.1 Thermoanaerobaculales bacterium
GGGGTTCGCTCTCGAAATTTGCGCTCGTGACGTCACAGTCGTGACTGGCGACGATATAAACTTCCTCGTCGGGATTGCAGTCCGCAGAGATTGCCGTGACCAAGGCGGGGGGCAATATTGACCCTTGTCTCCATCCCAGCTCCTTGATGCTCTTGCGGCTGATGTTGTTATTGTTGGTCATTCCGAGGCGATTCGCCTCCCCGTGAGACGATCAAGCTCTCTTTGGGCATCCGGTGGCTCTGCGAGAATGACGCCACGAGCCAGGGCCCGTTCCGCGAGGTTGATGCCGACCTTGCGTTGCGGACTGAGCTTTGCTGCTGCCGCCTCGAAGAGCCTGCGCACCTGGACTTTGTCGTTTGGGTCGGCCTCGAGCAATCCTATTATCGAGTTTCCGTCCGGTCCGGTCTCTTTTCTCAGAGTGCCAAGAGGTCGCTTATGCAGAGAGGTCCATTCGTGTGCGAGGTCCGCGATGATGGCGAGTCGTCCGCGGTTGACGGCCCGAGGCTGGGCGGTGCCCGCAATCCAGGAATAGACGGTTGGCCTCTCGACATGAAGTACATCTGCCAGTTCCTTCACGTTGAGTGAAAGGGCCGATCGGATCATGGCGATCCTGTCCGCCGGATCATCCAGTGGGATCGTTTGTATCTGCCGCTGATTTCGCAGGGTTGGGTATCCCCCTGTTCCATCCGGAAGAAAAGCGACGCTCCCGGCAAGGCTTCCCCCTGAACCGACATGCCGGTGGTAAAAGGCCAAAAGAGCGTCGTCTTCTTCGCGCGCTCCCGGAGAGGAAAAGGGGGTTGATGCGCTAAAGAAAAGATTCGCCAACAGGCCCTCCGGTGCGCCTGTCGAACATTGGTAGGTACCTCTCACTGTCGGTCTCCCTCCTCGCTGGTGTTCACTCTTTTCCCCAACATTCCAGCGCTTTGTCAGTGACGGAAGAATTGAAAGCCTTGCCGGTGTATACGTGCAGCTCCCACATTGCATTGATGAGTGCCGGCACATCGTAGTCACGATCCTGTTCTGAGAAATGATCGATGTCAAGCAGGGTGGCCAGAACATCTTTCTGGGGGGATGAAGCGAAGGCTAAGTGTGTGGAGCCAAGGTCAGGGGGAAGGAATGCTCCTTTGTTATTCTGGTGAAGGCGAACGACTAATTGCCCCTCTCGTGTTTGCCCCCGTGATTCGAATTGATTCAGAAGCTCGTCGACCGCCAAGTCATCCGCTTGCAGACCATGCAGCTGTGGTTTGATGTACTCGTCGAGGCTTTCGTCATCTTCGGGAAGAATCAGATCCACGAAGCGCAGGCCCAGCCGATGAACCAAACTGAGGTCGGTCTCTTCACCAATTACACCGAGAACGGTTTCGAGGTGTTTGGCAAAATCCTCAAAAACAGTGTAGCGGCTCGTCTCCAGCACGATGAAGTCGTTTGAAAGAACGACTGATTCATTGTTTTCTTTGTTCGCGAACAGCCATCGTTGGGCCTGTCTGACCTCCGGCTGAGGGCCGAGGGCAATCTCCCGGATTTTCTGGGACCCGAACCTCGGATACCCATTGCGCCGCAACTTTTCCTGGATGGCCGGCACGTAATCAGCCATCTTGAGTACGGGCGCAAAACGCACCTGTGCCAACACCATCACCAGGGGTGAGTTTCGAAGCTTCAATGGTGGATTTTGTCTTCGCATACCAGAACCTTACACTTTTATTTACATATTCGTCAAATATTTTCAGTTCGTGAATTGGAGTTTGGACCGCTTGAAGGATTCTGGAGCCCCTTCAAGCATGCAATCTCGGCTTATCCACCGGCCCGAAAGGCCGAAAGAACCAAAATCAAATCTGAGCCGGGGAGACTATCCGGCATCAACCCTCTTCAGCCTCACTCTTCGTCTCCGGACTCTCCGGCAGCCCAACCTTCATGATCGGCAAGGCGCCTGGCGGCCAGTTTGAACGCCAGGTGAGATTCTGGAAGAGTTCTCTGAGGTAGGGCCATGTCTGGAGTTTCAGCGGGCCGTTGCCAAAGATCTCAAAGATTCCATCGGTCATTGGTTCCGGGCTGTTGAAATAGGCCCGGAATACGACGGTGGTTCGGCCCAGCACCTTTCGCCTCGCCCCTATCAGCTTCACTGTGTAGGAGGCCTCGGCGGTAAATCCGTCCTCCGTGTTGTTAAAGCTGGGTTTGTAGTTCAAGTTCATGTGTTGAAGGGCATCGTGCCCGAACTCAAGATCCGCGTGGTGATCCACACGAACGACACGAATCAGTTCAAGACCGACACCACCCAGGAAGTGGTTAAATACGTCAGCAGAGATAGTCACCATAACCTCCCGTGCCTACACTACCTGTTGCTCCTTCAAATTCTCTTACACAGAACTTGAAGGACTCTTCTCTTTGTTCCCGGCCGGAAAAACCAGCTGAAACTCTTAGGAAGGAACTCGCGTTTTCGAGACCCGATACGAGCGTCATGACCTCGAACTTTGCAAAGCTCGTCGGGCGTTCTGGGCTCTGGGTCGTGCGGGAAACGGGAAATTCCTTCCCCTCGGCGATCAGCGCCATGTCCAGCTCAGCCCCCACAGCTTGGAGGTAATCCAGGATTGAGTCGAAGGTATGAGCGATATCGGGGTTCTCAAGCTTGGAAACCCAACCCTGGGTGACACCGAGCCTCCCCGCCAGCTTCAACTGTGAGAGTCCGCTGGCCTTGCGGCTGCGGACCATTGCCAGCGCCAATGCGAGTCGGGTGCGTTCCTTTTTGACCTCTATTCGGATTTCCTCGTCGGAAGATTCGAGTTCCTCCAGGAATTCCAGGACTTCATTCTCTTTGCTCATTGTTTTTCCTCCTTACCTAAGATGAGCGTTTCTGCCGGATGAGATGCGCCAAGTCCTTGATGGTCTGGCACTTGAAGAAAACGCAGGCATACCGATCGTATGTCGAGGCTTTCTGAAAATGCCCAGAGCGCAAGAGGTTGGTGCAGATCGCCGGTGAGAATCGTTCATCTTAGGTCCTTTGTAACCACTCGTCCCGCAGGTCAGCCGCTCGGCGGTAGTACCTCTCCATCTCCTTGGCCTTCGCTCCCTTCTTCCTCACCCCGAACAGCAATACAATCTCCTTTTTGTCGGAGATGAAAAGAAAAATACGAGGGTTCGACGGTGTTCCGCTGACTCGTAACTCGTAAATCTTCCTGTACCGTTCACCTTTGAGTGGGTGGAGTACCGCCGGCATATCGACAGCAAGCTGGCTGCCTTCTTTCGCAAGTAATTTGAGTCGCTCCGTGAGCTTCGCTTTTTCATCTTTTCGAAGGCATTTATCCTTGAGGAACTTCCTGACCGGCGCCTCTGCTTTGCCCGGCGGTTTGTAGAAGACGAGTTTCCAGTTTGCTCCCAAGAACTCCCTCCAAGAGGAAACAATATATTACATATATGGAATTCTTACCACCCTATGTTTTTCAGGGGTCGTAAGATCCGGCATCGGTGCCAGGAGAAACAAAGTTAACAAAGTTGCTTCTCGCAC
>JAIOSJ010000075.1 GCA_021107705.1 Thermoanaerobaculales bacterium
AACGCTCTCCATCCCATGAGGCCTCAACCTTGGCCAAGGCAGAATTGTCCTGCACCACGATCGCCCAGGCATCTCCATTCTCATGAACCACAATCTCCGGAGAGGTACTGTCCACAACGAACCAGGAACTCGATCCTTCGGCCGTCAAGGCTGCACTCGGATTTGCCTGCGCATCCGACGCCGATAGGTGAAAACGATACCGCCCATCCGGCGCCGCCGTCACATCAACGGCCACCTGCTCACCCTCGAACCTGCGCCTAATGGGCAACCTCAAGCCATCCGCTCGCTCGAGGTCCAGGTCAAAGAGAAGAGGATCTCCATTGGGATCTTTGGCGGACCAATTCACCGTTCTGAAACCAACCTGATAGTACTTCTTGCCCTTCTTGGCAGCCGTACTGTTCCGCCGATTCTCCCCGAAGGTCGTAAAGACTCCCTCGAAGGTCGGGTGGTCCCGCCGAATCACAGGTCCCACTGGAGGTGGGCCGGAGAGATATATCACTCCTGGGGCTTCGACATTCACATGATCCACCACAGGGGGCAGATTGATCTCTCGCCACGCGACCTCCACGCGGTCAACCTGTGCTCCCGCCGGCAGCTCCAACTCCCACTGCAGGACCCGGCCATGGGGCACATCGACTCTTCCACTCGAGGCGTCAACAGACGCCGTCCACGGGAGCCAGAGCGGATTCGATTTGGAGATTCCACCGGTACGAAAACGAATTCCCGCGCCTGAATCCTCCGGCAAGACCCGAAAACGGCCAAAAAGAACCGGCAGTGAAAAAGTCTTTGCCGGGCTGCGAAAGCGGGACGTCTGCTCATGGCTTCGACGTGGCAAGAAAACCGCGGCCGGACCCTGAGTCAACAGCGCCCGACCATCCCGGGCAAATGCCGTCACCTGCACCGCATCAATCGACGCCACTCGAGCGCCACCCTCGGGGAGAAACCGCCACACTTCTCCCTCATACCCGGTTCCCACCAAGACCCCATCACCGTCGATGGCCAGAGCCGCAGCTACCTGTTTGGGAAAACGGTGAACGTGAAGAAGGCCGCCTTCCGGGGTAATTCGAACGAGTTCCGAGGTTGCCGTCTTGCCTTCAATCTTCGGAAGATCGAGATCCAAGGTCCCGGTGGCCTGTTCTTGAGGCCCGTCCCCCTTCTTCGGCGCCCCATTCGTGTCCTTTTTCCTGGTCGGCGCCGCCGCCGGCTCCCCCACGAGAGCCGTCGCCCACAGATCACCGGCTCCATCCACCGCAAGCGCTGAGATTTCGGTGAAAGCGCTGTCCACCAGGAGCGCGGGTCGGCCCTCTACATCGATGCTGATCACCAGACCCCTTCCCGAGGTTCCAACCACGAGACTGCCGTTTGCCACAACCATCGAGCGAATGAAATCATCCGGCAATTCCAGCCATCGTTCCAACCCACGCTCACCAACTCGGTACAGCGAACCCGGCGGCCCTGCTGCGGCGACAACCGTACCGGAGAACTCCGCCAGGGCCCAGAAGCCACCTTCACCCAAGCGCCCTACTTCTTCGAGTTCTCCCCGTTTCCACCGCAGGAGAACTCCCGGCGCCACAGTCGTTACCCAGATCGTACCCTCAGCATCGACCATCACAGCCGTCCCCTGTTCCCCAGGAAGATCGGCCAAAAGCTCCAGCGCCTCGCCCCTCAATCTGTAGAGCCGAGCCGGATGGCCTGTGACAACGACGAGGTCGCCCCCTGGGAGTCGATCGGCGGCAAGAGCCACCGGCTCATCCAAAGCTGCCGTCATTCGCCATTGAGCGACCGCCTGAAGACGACCGGCGGAACTGACGGCGACTCCATCGCCCTCCCCTTTCAAGAGATCAGTCGCAGAGTCCAACACCCACCAATTGGTTTCGCCGGAAAATGCAGTCACGGACGACAGGATCAGGAATAACCCAACCATCAACACCAAACCGATCCTCAATCGACCCATCATGAGCCCTCCTCGGTCCATCCCGGCCGCCGACGAATGTCAAGTTTTATCCGTGCGGCGCCCAGGACTGGACCGACAGTCTCAGTTTCAACCTTACCCAGGACCCGGTAGGCGGCAGTCGGCACGTGCGGCCCCAGGGCAGCCTGTAGTGAAGCCACCACCCCAACCGGCGCAGCGACCGTTCCACCAGGTAAAACCACACTCGTCCCGGCCCTTTCAAAGGCCGCTACCAGAGTTCCCGAAGAGCGGAGCCGTCCCAAGAGACGTAACTCGTCAGAAAAAGAAGCCGGACGGAACGGACGTGCACCAAGATCGTACACAGCCCACGACGCGCCGTCCGCAACCACCACGTCGAGACGACCCTCGCCAAGGTTGATCGGAACCTCGATGGGAATTTCGAGGCTCTCTATCGTGCCGCCTTCCCGCCGCAAGCGCACTCGAAGCCTCAGGGTCTCACCCGGCGCAAGCTTTCTGCGCTCCGGGACCACATCGATAATTGTTGCGCCCCTCAGACCATTCTTCGCATCGACATTGACGGTCAGGGAGTCCATCCTGGGCGACGTGAAGACCGATGCGGAGAGGTAGCCCAACACAGCGGTCGTCCAGGCAGCTCCCTGCACCACCGAATCGGCGCCCTGGAAGATCTGGTCGAGATGGAGGACCGCGCCGTCGGAGAAATCAATCTGCAACTGAAGATCAACTGTCTGCAAACCGAGAGTTCGCCCATGGACCGCATGCGAGGCATTCACCATGAAGCCCGCAAGGAGTGGAGTGAGCATCGGATGGTCGATGAGACCGTAGCTGTAATTTGTGGCCCCTACCGAGACCTTCATCGGTAGGAGGGCCGGCGCCTCACCGAAGCGACCCCACACCCCGTGGGTCCTGTCGGACCTGAGTGTGCCGATGGTCTCACCGACATTGAACATCTTGAATGAATTTGCCAGGCTCGGCAAAATTGTCACCACCGAGGCCCGGGCCAACGGCATTCGAATATCTCCCGTTCCCAGGAATGGATGCCCAAAGGCCCAGACTGAGCCGTCGCGAACTTCGGTCACCGTTCCCCCGGCGGCCAGGAAGGCGTCGCCACTCACCAACACACCCGCCACCATTGCCCCGGGTTCGAGATCTCCCCGTTCAATACCGTCGTGTCGCGCACCCCCCACCGGGGAGGCCGCCCAGCCCATCCGCCGCCAAGCCATCGCCGGCCATCCATCTTGCGGGAGAGCACCCACGACACCACCCGAACCGATGGCCACCGGCAGCAGTCGCGAGCCTCCGACTCCTTCAGGCAACAACCAGTCCAGAACGAATTCAGGCAGACGAGCCTGACGCTGAGCCTCAGCCAATTCCACCAGGTCGGGCCGAGAGCCGACACCGGCCTGAACCCTGTCCTCTCCCTCGGCAAGACCCTCCATGTGAACGAAAGGCGTCACGCCCGCAATCGGTTCGGTAGCGAAACTCCATGAATAGGCGAGAGCACCCAGGAGCCGACCTCCGATATAGACGGGTGAACCACTCATGCCGGCCGCAACCCCGGTCTCTTCAAACCTGGGATGCTCGAGGCGGACGATCACCAGGTCACCCCTCGGCTGAGAAGACCCCAGGACTCCGAGAACCCGAACCGGGATCTCCAGCAGCTCTCCGCCCTCCACCTCTGTGATGCACAATCCGGTGTCGCCCGTTTGGATCTCTGAGGGATCGATCACCTCGACGGCGCCAAGCGGACTGACGACAGCCATGAACATCAGAAACAACGATCCGGCCGGTCGAACAATCATAGCGGCGTCATTGTACCTGGGACATCAGAATTCGGACGGATCGGTCTATTCCTCTCGTCGGCGCCATCCACGCCACGGCGACGCCGTTTCTGAGAAACCCAAAGAACTTGAGAAATCTATTCGGCATACGATATCATCTAAGACTCGGAACGATACATGCACGATACAGTCCCACCCCACCCATCCTTTGTTGAGCGCCTGGTCGCTCTGGCACGAAGACTGAGGAAGGTCAAACGCACCTCTGAAGCGGCAGAGCTTCTCGAGATCGCGGCCACCCTTTCGACCGATGGTGATCAACTTCGTCAGGAGGCTCGAGCGGCCCGCTTCGAGGACGGCCTGGAGGATTTTGACCGCGAGTTCAAACGCCGTAACCTCGAAGCTTCACATGCCCTCGGTATGGCCCACATCTTTGAGAATCGCGGAGACATCGCCCGGGCGATTGAGATGCTCGATCTGGCGAAGCTGCGCACTCCGTTCAATTACCTTGGGTACACGACCGCAGGATTTCTCTATCTCCGCCATCACGAAGCGATCACAGCCCTACAAGAGTTCATCCAGGCAAGGCGTCTCAACCCCCTGGACTACCGCCTCGCCGTCGAGACCTCCCGCTGCGCCCTTGAAACGGAACAGTTTGAGGTCGCGCTTGAAAACGCCATCGACGCAATGCTGTTGGCGACCTGGCGATCCGAACATGAACAGGAACAAGAACGCCGACGAGTCGACACCCTCACCCGCCTTTGCTCGCTGAAGAACAAAGAGATCGACAGCCTCACTCGTAAACGCACAAAGGCTCTGCAGAAGGCATGTGACCATGTCGCCCTCAGTCAGGCGCGGCTCTTTTCGGCGTCGAAAACACGTCGTCGCAAATCGGTGTCGAAGTCCGTCTCTCCCGAGCAGAGCAATCTCTTGGAACAGGCTAACGACCTTCGATCGATGCCGTTGTTCAACCACTTTACGGATGACCAACTCATCTCTTTGGCACAGCTTGTCCGCGTCGAACAGATCGAACACGCCCAGGTCATCTTCCGTGAAGAAGAAAAGGGCAAAGACCTGTATCTCGTTCATCGCGGCACGGTCCATGTCGCGCGGAAAACTTCGGTCGGGACTCAGATCCTCTCCACTCTCGGCTCCGGCGCGCTTTTCGGGGAGGTCTCCTACCTCGATGGCGGAACGCGGTCGGCCACCGCCTTTGGGGTCGGCTCCGGCAGCTTGTTCGTCATCCCTGCCGCAGCGCTCACAGCGGCCGAGAAGGAAAACCGCGACCTCGCGGTGAGCATGTTGTGGGGTTTTTGGCACACGCTGTCGGCCAAGGTTCGGGCCGCGAATTCGCAGATGAGCGAAATCTTCAGCACACCGGACCAGCCACTGGAACCGCAACAACGCCATGAGGGAGAACGGGTACACCTGTCAGAGGATGTCAAGCTCGACATTCTGCGCGAGCAGGGCCTCTCGGCCCAGGAAATTCGGTTGTTGGCAAAATACAGCCGCGAAGAAAGATTCAAGAAGGACGCAATCGTTTTCGCCGAAGGAGAGGAGGGCGACAGCCTCTTCATTGTCGTCGACGGCAGTGTCCGAATCTCCCGCCTGGTCCCAGGTATGGGTGAAGAGTGTCTGACGATCCTGAAACGCGGCGAGGTTTTCGGTGAGATGGCACTCATCGACGAACAACCACGTTCGGCGGATGCGCGCGCCCACACCGAAGGTTGCACGGTGTTCTCGATCAGTCGAACTCTGCTCGAAGAGGTTCTTTCGATGGATCCCGATGCGGCCGTCCAATTTCTGTCCCTGCTGTGCCGGCTTCTGTGTCGTCGCCTCCGTGCGATGAACGAACGCCTGGTCGCGTGGCGGATTATGGCTAGCCACGAATAGCCCGTGACTTTGCGGCTTAACACCAACCTTGCCTGGGGGGGGATTTCCGCCGGCCTCGGCATCACCCTTCTGCTCGCTCCTCAAATGAGCTACCTGCGCGGAGGCGGGGCGAATGGGCCGTTTTGGCTCAGCATTTCCCTGATTGTCCTGTGCGGCGCTGCATTCGGCCTCCTGTGGTGCGGCTTTCTGCGAACCGTGGGATCACGATTGCAGGTCCAAGGAAGGAACGGGTTTGGATTCTGGATGCTCGTCTGCCATCTGCCTCTCCTACTCCTCTGGCTGCCCGGCGCCGGAGCCGGGATCGGAACGGGTCTTCGACCCCATCTCTGGATCTTGGCGTCCACCATCCTTCTGCTTCTGACGATGACGACCCTGAGGATCCAGCGCCGGGCAGAGGCTTCCACCAACAGGTGGTGGCTCGTGTTCTTGGGAGCCACCGGCGGGTCTTTTCTTGCTTCTCTGGCCGTACCGACTCTTGTCGGCGGTGGTCCAGCCGGCATTGTTACAACCATCTCATGGGGTGTGTACCTGCTCATCGCCTCACTTGGTTGGGGAGTGATCACCAACCGACTCTTGTTTCCGGGAAGGACCCTGGACTGGGGCATGCAGGCGGCTTTGGGCCTCGCAGTACTCATCTCGGTCGGCGGCATCATAAATCTCACCTGGATGATTTCGGAGCTTACGGTTTTCCTGATTCTTGCCGTCGGTGTGGGCGCTGTCTTTGCTGATTTTCCCGCAAGATTGAGACTCCTCAAAGACTCGAAAACCTTCTCTTGGAGGGTGGAAGACTTCGCCCTGATCGCGCTCTCCATCCTGGTTGTGACCTTGGCCGGATTGCAGCTTGCGGCCTCAGCCGCCGGCACCGTCGACACGGTGTCCCAACAACCGGCCTTCGATCTGCACGATGATCACCAGGCCTACCTGGTCTTCCCTCACAAGATGCTCGCCCTCGGCTCGATGGGACCGGAGCCCTTCGAAGGTCGCCGAATGCTCAGTATGGGCGGACAGAGCTTTCTGCAGACTTTGAGCCTCGTGGCCTTGCCGGTCCGCGCCCTTCACCTGGTTGAAATCGGCTTGGCGCCTCTCATTCTGCTCGGACTCGTCGTGGGTTTCGGGCGGCGACGCCAATTCGACTCGAGGCTCATCCTCTTCACCTCGTTTCTGGTTCTCTCGATCCCCCACTTCACCTACCGGGGAAACACCTCGGCCGTCGTTATCGGAATCGTAATGATGTTCGCCTGGTTTCGCATCGTAGCTGATGATGCGCCTCCCTCACAATCGCCCATAGCCGCCGCGGTTGTGACCGCGCTCGCAGCCGCCGCTCTGTGTTCTCTGAAATCCACGTTCATACCGGCGGCAGTGGTCTTCTTTGGAGTCACATCGTGTCTTGGGTTCATCGCAACAAAGAGAAAACGGGACACGGCCCTCGAAATCCTCATGGGCGCAGGATTGATTCTCCTCTTCTGTCTGCCTTGGATGCTGTCGATTCTCGAATCATCCGGCACCCTTCTTTATCCAATCTTCGGCAAGGGCTTTTACGGCAGTGTTTTCACCCACGGGTTCTCCGAAGTTTCCGGCGACTTCATGGTTTCGACCCTGAGTGTCGTCAGGGCTGTCTGGCGTCACACCATTCCTCTTCTGCCGCTGCTGATTCTGGTGGTCTTCGTCCGGGAGTCATCTCCTCGTAGGCCGGCCCTTGCCTTGGCGGTTTCAGCGGTCCTTTCGATATTTCTCTTTGTCGTCATGGGAGATCCTGAAATTTATCGTAGCCTCACCCGGTACGCCTTCCCGGTTTCAACCGCCGCCTTTCTCGCGCTGATCGTCAGTGCTTTCGCCCTTTCCGGACAGAAGCTCTCCCAAATGAACTCGCTTCCGATCATCGCAGGCATCAGCGTCGGTGTTGTTTCGTTGCTGGCCAACCAGCAAGCCGTTCGTACAACCTACGATCGTGTCATCATCAATCTATTCGCTGCAGGAAACGCCGAACACTTGGTCTGTGAAAAGGAGCGGGAAACTTCTCGGCTGCTCGACACCGCGATGGCGGACGACGGGATGGCCCTCGCGACACTGAAAAACCCCTTTCTTCTCGATTTCTCCAGGCGGAAAATCTTCATTATGTCCCTGCCCGCCATGGCCGGGCTTCCCCCCGGCCTGCCTCTCTACGAGGGAGGCGAGGCGGTTGCGCAGTACCTCATGAGCCGTTCCATTCGATTTCTCGCCTACGGTGGATTTGACGGGCACGAGAGACTTTTGAAGCTCACCGATCATCAGATCAAGGAAAGATACCCCCACTCGCAGATGCGATGGGTCATGCTCCGCTACCACGAACGATACAATCGGATTGTCCTAGAACTCGCCGGTTCGAGGAAGCACCTGTATGAGGATGAGCACACGATCCTGCTCGATCTTGCCGTAAGAGTCAAAACCTTCCGCCCCGGGGAAAATCCGGACCGGCTAACCGGTTTTGTCGATGACGTGTGGACCGAAGAAGAGGCGATGATCCACGGACTGCGACGCGACCCCGGGGAAGACATACTCGTCCTTCGAACCAAGGGTTGGCGCCCGGCGGAACATCCGGAGGACGGGCCTCCTGTTCAGCTGTATATCGCCGGAAAGGCCCTTGCGGTAGTTGAACAGGCCGACGAGGCGATTGCCTTCCGACTTCCACCGGAGACTCCTCCCACATTCGATCTCTCTCTTCACTGCCGAAGCCTCAACCCCACTGCCATCGGCGCCAAGGAAGACACAGCTCCTTTGGGTATCGATGTCGATCGGATCGAGATTCAACCGGAAGACACGCCCCTTGGCGAGCCTCTCCTGCGGCGGATGCAAGTTGTCGAGGCCGCCCTTCAGCCTTCCCATGCGTGGAACAAGAGCGGTTTCCATAAAGACCACGGTTGGACCAATGGTGATGCCGTCATCGATGATCTCCGCTGGGTGGCGCCCGAGGGAAGTCAGATGATTCGGCTCTCTCTCCACCGACATCCACTGGAAGACGACATCGAAAAACTCGCCCCAAGGATGTGGGTCAACGGAATCGAACTCTACCTCTGTGGTCGTTCTGAGGACGGCCTTGCGTTCTACCTTTATGAAGGGCTGCAGGAGATCAATCGAATTCGGATCGCCTCGTCGATCTTTGTCCCGCGACAGCAAAGACCCGACTCCACAGATGAACGCACCCTCGGAATCCCGATCCGGTCGATTTCTCTGGCCAAAGAGGGTTAACCCGCACTCTCAAGAAACTCATCGGCAGTTTGATCGACACGGAACACTGAGCGTAGGGGTTTCACCCGTCACCTCAGCGCACAAAATGAACGCTCAACGTCCAACGTCGAAGTCAGATCCGCTGATTTGAGGGGTGTGTGCTGTTGGACAGTCTGCCGTTGCCAACGCGCTCGGGTCCGGACTTCGAAGTTGAGCGTTGGACGTT
>JAIOSJ010000025.1 GCA_021107705.1 Thermoanaerobaculales bacterium
ACCAGAAATCTATCGTGGGTGGTTGAAACGGATGCTATATGAGGTCGACGGCCGCCCCGGCAATGCCAATCAGTTCGTATTCATCAACGCCTGGAACGAGTGGGCCGAAGGCGCCTCCCTCGAGCCATCGCTCGATCTGGGAAGAAGCTACCTGGAAGCAACCCGAGAAGCGGTGCACGAAAACAGGCGTCTTGCCTCTCAGCTTTCGGCCTGCCCTCCGTCCCCGGTGAAAATCGATGCCGATCTGCTTGCCTGGCGGATGAACCCGAAGCACACCGAATCGCGCTCGCCAGGTTGCCGCCCCTTGCTGCTCGTTTCCCACGACGCCACACGTTACGGGGCGCAGCTGGTCCTGCTGAATATCATCAAGCACCTCGTTGAATCCAAGGACCTCGAACTTTTTCTCTTGCTGTGCGGTGGAGGTGACGTCGAACGGGAATTTACGGAACTCGTTCACACGATCAGCCTCGAACGAGTGACGGCGACAGGCATAGGCAGGGCCGCCGCCATCGAGCAGATCGTTGCTGACTTTGCGCTTCGAGACCCTCTGCTGGCACTGTGCAACACCGTCGTGAGTGGCAAGGTTGCATCAGTATGCCAAAGAGCCGGTATTCCCGTCCTTTCACTATTGCACGAGCTACCAACCACCATTCATGCCGTAGGCACCAACTACCTCTTTGAGGCTATAGCGGCATCCAAGCGTGTACTCATAGTCTCCCAGTTCGTCAAGAACGCGTTGATCCGCAGCTATGACCTCGATCCCGAACGGCTGACGGTGCTGCACAATAGCTTCTTTAACTGGGAGCCTGGGCCGGGGTGGCGAAAATCGGCCAGAGCCAAGGTTTTGCAGGAACTTGATTTACCTGACAACACTTTTCTGGTCCTGGGATGTGGTTCGATACACCACCGAAAAGGGACAGATCTGTTCGTCCAGCTCGCTCGAGAGGTACTGGATTTGGGAGGAAGTGAAAACATTTTCTTCCTGTGGATTGGAGCCGATCAATCACCTACCTTTCGTAAATGGTGTGAGCACGATATAGAGGCATCCGGACTCCAAGAGAGAGTTCGCCTCGCCGGCCCAAGGAAGAGCACTTCAGACTACTTTGCCGCCTCCGACGCATTTGCGCTTACCTCCCGCGAGGATCCGTTCCCGATGGTAAACCTTGAGGCAATGTCTCGTGGTGTGGCGGTTGTAGCCTTTGCCGATGCCGGAGGCGCGCCTGAGGTTCTGAACGACGGTGCTGGTATCGTCGTACCGTATCTGGACGTCAGAGCAATGGCCAAGGCTATGATCTGCTTGAGCGAAGCGCCCCACTATAGGGAAAAGATTAGCAGTAAAGCAGCCGAGAAAATGCAGAATGGCTACCGCTGGGAACGATATATGCTGGACCTCCTAGCGATCTTCGAAGAAGATTTCGGGTTTCGGCGCCAACCAACAGCCGCTCCCGGGACCCGGAATTGATGAGCTTGCTCTCGGTTGTAATCCCTTCGTTCAACCATGCTAGGTTTATCGACAAAGCCATCAGCTCCGTATTCTCTCAGACCTACAGACCGATTGAGCTGATCATCGTAGACGATGGCTCAACAGACAGCAGTCCAAAAATAATTCGTGAAGCGATTCAAGATCATCCGATCGAAAACTTGGTATTTCTCGAACAGGCCAACCAAGGCGCCCATGCTGCTATCATGCGTGGGATCTCAGAGGCCAGAGGTTCTTACCTGAGCGTTCTCAACTCTGATGACTTTTATCATTCTGAGCGATTTGCTGTAATGCTGCCTCAGATCGAAGCAGCGAAAGACTGTATTGCCTTCTCTGGCGTGTGCTTCGTCGACACACACAATCAGATATTGCCCGCGGACCATGGCTGGCCTAAATGGTACGCAAAATGTCTCTGTGAGGTTGATTCATGTCCAACTATCGGCTACGGTCTGTTGAGGCATAACTTCTCGGTTACGAGCGGAAACTTCGTGTTCTCCAGAGGACTCTACGAGAAGCTTGGTGGGTTCAGCGATCACCGTTTTGTGCATGATTGGGATTTTCTTCTTCGCTCATGCTATTTCGGAGAACCAATATTTGTCAGTCAGCAACTCATCAACTACCGGATTCATGAGACAAATACCACCAAGTTCGTACGGCACCTTCTTTTTGACGAATCCAAGGAGGCGCTCCAGAGATTTGCTGATATGTGCAAGAAAGGGCACCCGAAAAATAAACTCGCACCTTGCAAAGAGCACTGGCCAAGGTTTTTCGAGCGGTTTGCTTCTCAGTACACACCACCTTCATCAGAAGACCAGACGATAGCCGAGATCGCAGGCATTTGGTAGGCCGCGCATTGGCTGTGAATTGAGGTAGTATGCGCTGGCCATGGGGAAAGAAGACACCAGACCTTACTTCTTCGAACACCAAGGGTTCTGCTGTGTCTGTGATTCCGAAACCCTGTTCACATCCAAGGATGATTGGTTCCGGGATCACCTCGTCTGTAGCGCTTGTCGCTCGATTCCACGGGAGCGAGTCCTGATGCATGCCGTCGAAACGTACTTCCCGAACTGGCGAGAGCTGGCCATTCATGAGTCATCCCCTGTGCAGCGCGCGGCATCCTTGAAGCTCGCCACTGCTCCGGGATATGTCGCTTCCCAACTCGATCCTGCAACGCCCCCTGGTCAGCTGAGCCCAAACGGGTACCTGAGCCAGGACTTGGAGAATCTAACTTTTGACGACGCCTCGTTTGATCTGGTTATTACCCAGGACGTTCTCGAGCATGTTTTTGACCTCGATCAAGTCCTGCGAGAGATTGCGAGGACTTTGAAACCGGGTGGCGCCCATATCTTTACGACCCCCATGGTCAACAAGGTCAGGCCAACCGCGCAACGTGCCAAACGCGAGGCAGATGGAACGGTCACCCATCTCGCCGAGCCGGAGTATCACGGAAACCCCGTCGATCCTGGTGGCTCGCTCGTGACCTGGTATTTCGGTTTCGATCTGGCCGATCGTATTCTCGAAGTCTCTGGTCTTACCCCGACCATCGTTGACATCGATCGAATCGATCTCGGCATCAGGGCCGAGCTGAATGAGGTCATGGTTACAAAAAAACGATCTGGTTCAATACAACATTCGGTGAGGACCGAGAGGCAAGTAACGCCGGCGCCACAGGCGAGTCCGGGCGTGATCGAAACCTGCCCGCCTCGGATATCTCCCGCGCCGTTAGGCCGGCGAGCGAGGTTGATCGCCTTTTATCTGCCACAGTTTCATCCGATTCCGGAGAATGATCTGTGGTGGGGTAAGGGCTTTACCGAGTGGCTCAACGTGGCCAAGGCCAAACCGCTCTTCGCTGGTCACTACCAGCCTAGTCTTCCGGCCGATCTGGGTTTCTACGATCTTCGCTTGCCCGATGTTCGAGTGGCCCAGGCCGATCTTGCCAGGAGCCATTTGATCGAAGGCTTTTGTTACTGGCACTACTGGTTCAATGGCGATCGGCTGATCGAACGACCCTTCAACGAGGTTCTGGTGTCGGGTAAGCCGGATCTTCCGTTTTGCCTGGCATGGGCTAATGAGCCATGGTCGCGTCGCTGGCTGGGGGAAGAGCAGGACATTCTTAAGCAGCAGACCTACTCTCAGGAGGACGACCTGACACATGCCCGCTGGCTCACCAAGGTTTTCGCGGACCCCAGGTGCATCCGAGTCCACGGGCGTCCCCTTTTCTTGGTTTACCGCCCCGCTCACCTGCCGGAGCCGAAGCGGACCACCGACACCTTTCGTCAGGTGGCAGTGCAGGCCGGCGTTACCGAACCACTGCTCCTCGGGATTAATGCCCACTGTAGCCATATCGATTGTCGCGACATCGGTTTTGACGGCACTGTCGGCTTTGAGCCCCAACTCGGCGTCCTACCGGATTTCTTGGACGATCGTGTTCGTCTCTCCAAGCTCCGACGCAATCTACGCGTGGGCGTCGTCAGCTCGCAGCTCAAGATATACGACTACCGTGAGGCGCGGCGCCTCATGGTAAACCACGCAAAAAAGGAGTTCCCGGTCTATCCCAGCATCTTTGTAAACTGGGATAACACTCCAAGGCGTGGACGTGACGGGATCATCATGATCGGATCAGGACCGGAGGCCTACGCCGCAGGCCTCGAGGAAATGGTTCGCACTGCCAATACCAAGCCATTCGATGACCGGCTGATATTCCTCAATGCTTGGAACGAGTGGGCCGAAGGCAACTACCTTGAGCCCGACCAGAGGTACGGCCTCGCCTACCTCGAAGCAACACGAAAAGTCGCAGAAACTCTGTGAAGGCCATCGTAACTCCCTGCTGTATTCCCGGCCGACCCGTGTCACAATTCCCCGTTTGGGGCCCCTAACTGTCGAATCTGACTCACTTTTTGCCTATCAGGCCGAAAACCCTTTCAGCGGTTCTGAATCCCATGAGCATCACTTCATCAATATTGATATAGCTGAATGCACCCTGTCTCCCTGTTGAAAAAATATTCTCAAATTGTTCGAGATAAGCATTTGTCGCAGTGAGCTTCTCGGCATAATCAATATCATATGTCGGATATGCGAAACGCTCTCGCGCCACCCATTTCCCCAGAATATCCTCCCCACTCAAATAACCGATTTTCTCCATTGCGGAAATGGTGAGATCGAACAGCTCATCATCTTCCATTTCCCATACCGCATCTTTGTAGTCACAGGGAATTTCAGCGCACACGCTCGAACAGCCTTCCGGCACCATGAAGGAACTGAAATTCTTGAGTTCAGACACTCTCTGAAAAATACAATCCTTATCCGGAAAGTAGATCCAATGATTATCGGTCACTCTATCTCTATTCACTGAGAAGAACACAAACGTCAGGGACCTGAACTCCAACTCGAATTCTGGCTTCTCAATCTGATTTTCATGTTCAAGCATATTCGCAAATTTACTGACAGGTATGGTGGATATGACAAAATCACTCCGAACCCGCTGACCATCTTGAGTTTGCGCCGTAAAACCACTCTTCCCGTTTTCAACTGAGACTATTCGTGAATTGAGCTGGATATTTCCCCGGTTTTCCATGATGAATCTGCCCATACCATCCGCCAGTTGACCGGATCCGTACTTGGGATAGTAAAAGGTCCTTTGATAGGGTGAATGTGGTAGATTGTAATGGTTTCTGAATTTTGTGATGTTCTTTGTAACAGCACTAAATATCACATCCATCATGTTTTGCACGGCAATACGTTCTTCGGCGCAGGTAGCGGATAACAGCCTGGGATGTTTGCCCCATACTTTTTCGGTGTACGGTCCGAAATATGCATCGTACATCTTCAGCCCGAAATGACTAATAACCCAGCTCTCGAAGTTGGATTTATCCTTATTGACAAAGAGGTTAATTATTGATTGCTTGCAAAAACTAAGAAATGAACTCATTGAAAGTCCCAGGGGCAAACCAAAAATCAAGTCATTCAATCCCATGGGATAGTTCAGAAATTTGTCATGAAACCACTGACTCGCCTTCTTTTCCTGAATCAACAGTTCATCTTTCAGTACTTTTTCCAAATAGGAGATAACTTCCTGATTTTCAGTATGAATTTGGTGCGGCCCCAAATCAAATATGAAGCCATCATGCTCGATACTTCGGCTCAAGCCACCCAGACAATCCGATGATTCGAAAATCGTAAAATTATTATAGCCAAGCTCAATGAGCCTGTAGCCTACCGACAATCCGGCTATTCCACCTCCAATAATGGAAACACTCATTGTGAAGACCTCATAGATCGATGATTATGCAAAGCAATACTCTTTTTCCCGAAAACAGTGATTTCCCATGACAGCTGCTTCTTTCGCGAGTAAATCGCACAACATATTTCCAACGTAAGCGACTGGGAATCAACCGTCGCCATCCACGGCATCAATGCTCCTCGCCTCGTATTCATCACATCGGTAGACTGTAAAGCGATTCAACCCACCAGTATTCGAACAACGGCTGCGGACCCAGCTGTGGACAGCAGCGTGGGTCATGGTCGGTCTTCGCTTCTCATCCCTGTCGAGAATGTAATCCTCATCCCAGAGCACAAAAGCAGGAGGACGATCTTCGAATTCTTCGATGATCCTCCGCTGATGTCGAGGCAGATCCGAACGGCCCGGAAGCAATACCGTCGTGAGCCCACCGAAGGGCCTCTCCGCGAAGTACAAGAGCTGCGACCGAAAAGGCCAAATACACACTCGATCACTGAATTCTGTTGACTCCCTCACATACCTGATAACCGGCAGAGGCCAGAGACCGGGAGAATCCCTTTCGACAGTATTTAGGAAGGTGGGTCGGTCCATCGATGCGCACCGGAGAGACCGTCCCACTTGGTTCACATCCAGGGTTCCGAATCGAAGGATGTCGGTGGGCGGCAAACGACCAAGGTAGGCCAGAAATATCGCCGCACCGAGCGAAAGAACCAAGAACCCGCCCAAGTCGAGGAATCTTTTGGGCCTGGGGCCAATGCCCACGACAATTGCGAGCGACGCTACTGCGATCGGGGCTCCTTGGAGCAGATGAGCGAGATCTGATCGGTGAGATGCCATCACCAGACATGCGAAGGCGAGAACGATCGTCGTAGCAATAAGGGCTCGCCGAGCAATAGCGATCTTTCTCCATTGCAGTACCAGGACGCCGGTCGCGATGGTGGGCACCATGAAAACAATCCAATACAGGCAACTCAGCATCGGATCGTTCCAGGACAGCAGTGGATGCGGCAGAGCGATTCCTTGCGGCGAATACGTCACTGAGAGCCAGAGGTCACTCAGGAATTCACGCACATCCCCCTTCAGGGCAACATAGATCAACCACGGACTCACGGTGATTCCAGAAAGAAAAACCGCTCCTCCGAATGCTTTTGCCCTATAAACAAAGGGTTTATCGGTCCTCAAAAGGATGGCAGTCACCATCGCCACCAAGGCGAAAAGCCCGAGATCAATGCGGAACAAAAAGGAGATCCCCGCCGCCAATCCGACAAACACCAACCGTCCCGGTCGAGGCCGATCGATCCACCTCCACAGGGCGAATAACACGACCACCGGACACAGAACAACGTAGTATTTGTAGTACCGGGGCATCAGAAGTAAGCAGAAAAGCAGAATGAGCCATGCGGCGATATCGCTGGACGATATTCGGCGAGCAAGCAGGAAAAGGATCACATAGGATAGCCCGTAACCGACCAAGATCAGCAGAATCTCACCGATCAATCGACCGCCACTCAGCCACTGGGCGATCGCGCTTGCATAATAGGTAAGCGGGCCGTAGGGAACCATGAAGTCAACCCACGGCTGCTCACCGGTCGTGAGGATCTGTTGAGCCGCGGCAAGCTGAACGCCGCCATCCGTATCCGCGAGGAAGTACTCCGGCGAGGGGGTGCGGAACAGGAGATACAGAAGGACCACCAGCACCACCAGTGGGAGATGAACCCCATCCCGCCACCGACGAAAGAAAAGTTCCGAAATCATGCCAACCGCTGCAGCGACTGGATCCACTCCCAGGTGCGTTCGAGACCTTCCTCAAGACCCACGACCGGTTTCCAGGCAAGTATCTCCTCGGCCTTTCGGATGTCAAGCACCAGTTCCGGGACATCAAATGAGCGGGCCGCTTGATAGACCACCTCAACATCTATTCCGGTCACCCCGCGTACCATCTCAACCAATTGGTTCAATGAGATGCCCATTCCACCGCCGATATTGAAAACCTCTCCGCGGGCGGAGGTTTGGGCCGCTGCTATGCACGCCTGGGCCAAATCACCCACGTAAAAGTAGTCCCTTACAACCGTCCCATCACCCCAGATGACGATCGGTTCTCCACACATGGCCTTGCCCAGGAAGACCGAGACGGCGCCCTGTACGCCATTCGGGTTCTGACGCTCGCCGTAGGGTACGGATGGTCGGACAATCACAGAGTCCATTCCGAATTGACTGCCGTGGAACTCGAGAAATCTCTCAACGGTCAATTTTGTCAGTCCATACGGGCTGATCGGATTACGGGGATGATCTTCGGCGATTGGCACGTGATCGGCTTTCCCATACACGGTCCCACCGGACGAAAAGAAGACCAATCTTCGAACGCCCGCCTTCTCGCAGAGTTCGAAGAGGCTGAGCGACGACAGAAGATTGCATTCAACATGGGCTCTCAGATCCTGGGTCGAGGCCAGGTTCTCGCCGGACCAGGCGAGATGGAACACCACATCGACACCTTTGAGTGCATGACTGAGAGCCCCACGATTGCCGAGTTCTGCTTCTACAAATCGTGCCTGCGTCGGTACCGGGAAAAAGGGGTTTCCGGCCCGGTCGAATATCACAACCTGCCAGCCTTCAACCAGGAGCGCATTGACGAGATGCGAACCAATGAAACCGAGACCACCGGTGACTAAAGCACGCAAGATACCTCCATTGGATGAGCCCGCCCCTGCCATTCTTCATCGGCATCTGAGCCAAGCTGCATCATCGGATAGGCGCCTGTCATGTTATGCATTGTACCCGTGCGGACGCTGCGCTGGGGTCGAACCAGAAGGCATGTCGATCCTCAGGAAGATGGCGGTGGTCATCGACACCAACGCCTGAGCTGATAACCGGCGGCTTCCGGTGAAGCCGGTTGGCGCCATTTTCAGGTCCGACTTCGCCGGGTCGGCTGTCAATTCCCGTTTTCTTCGTCCAACAGATGCCGTCGCAAGAAATCCACCTTGAGGCGATGGAAGTGCGGCGCGAACTGTGAGCGACGCACTCCATGTCGGGTTTGTGGATAGAGCATCAGTTCAAAGTCCTTCTTTGCCGAGCTGAGTTTACCTGCAAACTGCAGCGTGTTCTGCACGTGCACATTGTTGTCCATCATTCCGTGCACGAGCAACAGGGCGCCCTCCAGATTCTCCGCGTGCATCACCGGCGCCGACATCTCATAGCCCTCCGGGTTGTCCTCGGGTGTATCCATGTAGCGTTCGGTGTATATAGTGTCGTAAAACCGCCAGTCGGTGACCGGCGCATAGGCAATGCCGGCGCGAAAGACCTCGGGGGCCTTGAGCATACACATCAGGACGAGGTAGCCGCCGTAGCTGCCACCGTACACCGCGATGCGATCACCATCGACCCACGACTGCTTCTTCAACCAATCAACGGCCGCCAGCTGGTCCCGAACCTCCAGATCGCCCAAACGCCGGTGGACCGCAGTTTCAAAAGCATGTCCCCTGCCCCATGTGCCGCGATTGTCAACCAAAAACACGGCCATTCCTTGATCCGCAAAATAACGATAGGTGTGGTGAATCGACCCTCCCCAACTGTCCTGGGTGAGCTGAGAGTGGGGTCCACCGTACATGTAAAGCACCACCGGATATCTCTCGGTCGCGTCGAAGCCTCTTGGTTTGATCAACAGCGAGTGCAGTTCGACTCCCTCACTCGTCGTGAGGGCGCCCATTTCAACCGGCAGAAGATCCCATTCTTTCAGTCTCTTCCCCGAGCGCCACATCTCGCGGACAAAGGACCCGTCAGAAGACAGAAGATCCCCTCGTGGTGGGCTTTCCAGAGTCGACCATTGGTCGATGATGAAATTCCCATCGGGACTGAGATTTGCCTCATGCGCCCCTCGGAGCCCCCGGTCGATCTGGCGAATGGCGCGGGTCTTCAGGTCAACTGCATAGATGTGACGCTGCCGAAGATCGCCACGGTTGGCCTGGAAGAACACGGTCTCTTCACTCGCGTCAACACCGTACACACCGTCGATCTGCCACTCCCCGGAGGTCAGTTGGCTGAGGAGCTTCCCGGTCTCATCGTAAAGATAGAGGTGGCGCCAGCCGTCCCTTTCGGAAGTCCACAGAAACCGTCCGTCAACCAAGAAGAAGAGATCGTCCCGAATATTGATCCAGGCCGAGTCCATTTCGGAGAGGAGCACGCGGGCCTCCGTACTGATCGGATTCACGACCATCAGATCAAGTTCAGTCTGGTCTCGGTTGAGCCGCTGAAG
>JAIOSJ010000095.1 GCA_021107705.1 Thermoanaerobaculales bacterium
CGACCACATTCTGGAGTTGTTGGCGCCGGTTGTTTCCCACCGCACCTGCGACGCCGGAAAGGTCCTCTTTGCCGCCTGCAAGCAGAGAGAATCCTTCTTCCTCATTCTCGAGGGGCAGGTTGAGGTACGGGTCGAGAGCGGAGACGCCGCCGGGACCATCCTCATCCTCGGCCGCGGAGACGGCACCGGCGAAGCCGGTCTGCTTGAGCCGGGAGTTCACTCCGCCACCGGTACTGCCGTCAGCTCCGTTGAGTACTTCGAACTCCCGGTCAAGGAGACCCGTCAACGGCTCGCCGACGACGCCGATGCCGCCATGAAGTTCTTTGCTTCAGTCTCCCGTTTGATGGTCCGTCGCCTGCAGTATTCGGCATTCCGTCGCACCGGCTGGGACAGCATTTACCGGCCCGGGGCCACCAGGACCGAACACGATTTGCTCGGCGAGCGAGAGGTCCCGGAGGATGCCCGCTACGGTGTGCAGACCCTTCGTGCCGTCGAAAATTTTCCGATAACCGGAATCCGCATTGCCCACTTCCCCCATCTGGTGCGTGCGCTTGCAATGGTCAAACAGGCGGCCGCCAGGACCAACCATCACCTCGATCTCCTTCCTGACGACATTGCAGAGGCCATTGACCGGGCGTGTCAGGAAATCGTCGACGGAAACTGGCACGGCCATTTCGTTGTGGACGTCGTCCAGGGCGGCGCCGGCACCTCTACCAACATGAACGCCAACGAAGTCATTGCAAACCGGGCCTTGGAGATCCTGGGTCGTGAGCGAGGTGAGTACGACTACTGCCACCCAAACAACCACGTCAATTTATCGCAGTCCACCAATGACGCCTATCCCACGGCCGTGCGCATCGCCACCATCTTCAAACAGCGGGATCTCGGCGCCGCCTTGCACAAGCTCTCCGGCGCCCTCCACCGCAAGGGGGAAGAATTCGACGACGTCCTCAAAATGGGCCGAACCCAGCTCCAGGACGCCGTCCCAATGACCCTGGGGCAGGAGTTCGAAGCCTTTGCGGTCACGACCACCGAGGACGTCGCTCGTCTCGAGGAGGTCTCGCGCCTGCTGTTGGAGATCAACCTCGGGGGCACCGCCATCGGCACCGGCATCAATGCAGATCCCCGCTATCCCGAGCTGGCCACGACCGAACTCGAAAGGATTACCGGTCTGGACCTTCGCCTCGCAGACAACCTCGTCGAGGCCACCCCGGACACCGGCGCCTTCGTCACCTTCTCGGGGGTCCTCAAGAGAATCGCCATCAAGCTCTCCAAGCTCTGTAACGATCTGCGCCTTCTGTCATCCGGCCCACGCTGCGGCCTCAACGAGATCAACCTCCCCGCGGCACAACCGGGTTCCTCCATCATGCCGGGCAAGGTCAATCCGGTGATCCCGGAGGTCATGAATCAAGTGGCTTTCCAGGTCATCGGCAATGATCTCACCATCACGCTGGCCGCCGAAGCCGGGCAACTCCAGCTCAACGTCATGGAGCCGGTCCTCACCTTCAATCTCTTCGAAAGTCTGGACATGATGACCGCCGGCGTTCGCACCCTGACCGAACGTTGTATCCAAGGCATCACCGCCAACCGCGAGCACTGCCGTGAAATGGTCGAAAACTCCATCGGCGTCGTCACCGCCGTGGTTCCCCTTCTCGGCTATGAGAGAGTCTCGGCAGTGGCCAAGGAAGCACTGAAGACCGGCAAGCCTGTACGACAAATTCTCCTGGATGCCGGGGACCTCGATGAGGCGCAGCTGGAAGCCATCCTCTCGCCGGAGGCGATGACGAAACCGCGGGCGTTGGGCTGAGGAGAGCGACACGCCCGGAGCGATGCCTAATAATTTCCTCTCGCAGAGTGCGCGGAGGACGCAGGGCTTCTAACCCGAGCGATTCTCGGTCTCAGGGCGCATCGATCCCGAGCGCGAATGACAGGGCGCGGTCAAGTTCATGGAGGCGAGTGTCGGCCAGAGCCGTAATTCGTTTCCTGAGGAGCGCCCTGGGAATCGTCACTATTTCGTCCGCGTTAGCAACACCGGCCTTTGGGAGTCCATCAGCAGGCCCGACGCGGACCTCGGTCGGGATGCCGCGCACCGTCCTGCTCAACGGGACCACGATACAGCGAGACCGAACTGAGTACGACTCGTTACGCGAGACAAGGACGACCGGTCGTCGGCCCACAGGCGCCGGAAAATCTACCCAGTAAATATCCCCACGCTTCATCACCACTCCTCGCCATCAAGGCCATCGACCCAGGTCGCAACGAAACCAGCGGCTTCGCCGGCGTCTTCGGGCTGGTCCAAATAACCGCGAAGGTAGGTCGCGATGCTCTCACCGGACTCTTTAGCGACCAGCCAAAGCGCCAAGGCATCCTGAACGGCGGTGCTCCTCTTGAGACCCAGGCGTTTTCGAGTTTCCTCAAGGGCCTGAAACTGCTCCGCTGGGACGCTGGTGGCAATCTTGACCGCTGACATACTATTTTCTCCTCAGATTCATAATATCATGTGCGCAGCGTAAGATAGTGCAGCCTGCTCAGACGTCGCTGTCCCGCCCTCTGTCAGTGACGTCCTTTGGAGGTTGCGGCTCCTCCGGCGGCTCGCGCCGGGTTTTCCAAGCGCCGACCAACACCGTCAACAGCCCAAGCATCGCCTCGTCGATGAAGGGCAAGAAATCCGGCACGATCAGATCGGCCAGGAAGAGCGTCGCCAACAACAGGAACAACCAGGGATACTTCAAGCGAGGAAGAAAATTTTGAAGGAAGAGCGACAACGGTCCACCGGGTGTTGCTTTCATGATCCACCAATTCTACCGGATCACGGCTCAACCCTTAGCCCGCACTTCTCACCAATCTTCTACTGCGGCCGGCGATGCACTGTGCCCAGCGGCGCTTTCTCGCATCGGAATGCTCGACGGACTGTCGAGTACGACTCCGCGTCCCTCAGGTCGAAAACTCCACTGGGCACAGCACCTCACCGCCCTCGCAACGAACCTTGGTGAGAAGCACGGGTTAGGGGCCGCAACCAAAGAGGTCCAGATTCCAC
>JAIOSJ010000158.1 GCA_021107705.1 Thermoanaerobaculales bacterium
CATTTTGCGAGGAGGGTTCCACCATGATGTTGGAGGGTTTGATGTCCCGATGGATGAGACCCGTCGTGTGTCCCGCGTGGAGGGCTTCTGCGGCATCGATAAAGACGGCGACCGTGTCCTCGAGACTCATGTCGTCAGCGCCCTCTCGAAGGGTGACACCGTCGATGAGGGCCATGACGATGAAAGGAATGCCGTCCTCTTCCTCGACCTGGTACACCGGACAGACGTGGTCGTGCTTGACTCGTGCCTGGGCACGGGCCTCGCGAACGAAACGGGCGAGCATCACCGGATCATTCGAGCGCAACAGCTTGATGGCGACCCAACGCTGGAGGTTGCTGTCGTAGGCCTTGTAGACACGGCCCATGCCTCCCTCGCCGACGAGTCGGTCAAATCTGAATCGACCCATGCTGGGGAGCGGTTCGAGGAGTTGGTCGGCCTGGGCCGGTGGCTCGGCCCCGCTCCGCTCATCGATCGTCGGTGTTTTATCGCTCATCGTCGGTCTCGGGCTTCTAGGAAGGACCGGCAGCCTGGATCAAGGCGGCGGCCGAACGCAGACCGTCGATTGCGGCGGACATGATCCCGCCCGCGTAGCCCGCCCCTTCACCCACCGGATACAGGCCCGGTGTCGTGGTGGAGACTCGTGTCGTCGAGTCTCGTGGAATGCGGGTAGGGGAGGAGCCGCGGCTTTCCGGTCCGACCAACACGCCCTCGGACAGGTAGCCGGGAATTCGGCGATCAAAGATCTCCAGGGCATGCCTGATGGCGGTGGCCGTCCTGTCCGGAAGGACCTCTCGAAGATCGGCGGAGACCAGGCCCCGCGAATAGCTCGAGGTCAAAGAGCCACCGCTGATCCGTCCCTTCACATAGTCTTGGGCCCGTTGGGCGGGTAGGGCGTAGGTCTCGCCGCCGATCTCAAAAGCTCTCTTTTCAACCTTCCGCTGCAGCTCGATCCCCGCAAGCGGGTGCCGGCCTCCACCAGGGGTGAGTTCGGCGGGAATCGTGAAGACGAGCCCCGAGCCGGCCCAGCCAGAGTCTCGACTTCGTCTGCTCATGCCGTTGGAACACAGATGGCCGGCCTCGCTGATGCCGGCGACGATCGACCCTCCGGGACACATGCAGAAGCTGAAGACGCCGCTCCTCTTGTCGTTGATGGAGTACTCGGCCGAGGGGAGGCGCCCCGCAAAGGAGCCGAAAAGAATGTGATCGATCATCGCCTGTGGGTGTTCGATCCGCAGCCCCATCTGGAAATCCTTGAACTCGAGCCCGATGCCTTGCTCGTGCAGTGCCGTGTAGGTGTCGCGGGCGGAGTGGCCGATCGCGAGCATCACGGACGATGTGGCGATGACTTCGCCGCCTTCGAGTCTCACCCCGCGAACTCCGCCGTTCAGGTCGAGTTCGAGCCCGGTCATTTTCGCACCGAATCGGAAGACCACTCCCATTCGCTGCAACTCCCTGCGCAAGTACACGATCACCGCTCGCAGGCGATCGGTCCCGATGTGGGGCTTGCTGTCCACCTGGATATTGGCCGGCGCCCGGGCAGCGACGAGGATTTCATGGACAAGGCCCACCAGTGGTGATCGCATCCGGGTTGTCAGCTTGCCGTCGGAGAAGGTGCCGGCGCCGCCCTCCCCATGCAGGATGTTGCTCTCGGGGTGGTGTTCGCCACCCTTGTCGAACACCCTGACGTCCCGCACTCGTGACCTGATTTCGGGACCGCGCTCCAAAAGGATGGGTCGATAGCCCTCGCGGGCCAGCAGCCAGGCGGCGAACAGGCCGCCGGGCCCGCTACCGATTATGACCGGTGGATGTATCAGTGGTTTTTCCCCGTGGGGAACCCCGTCGAGGATCTGGAGATCGGCCGCGTCCTTGGGTCGCCACTGCGGAATGCGGGCGAGTTTCTTGCCGAGGAGCCGATCTCGGATCGCGGCATCTTCGATTCGCAGCGAAACATTGAAGAGCCAGTGAATTTCATGTCTCTTGCGCGCATCCAGTGCCCGCCGTCGAATCTCCAGGTCCTTGACGACATCGGTGTCGATGCCGAGACGGTTGGTGATCACCTTTAAAAGGGCCTCTTCAGGTTCGCCCACCGCGAGGCGAAGATTCTCAACAAGGATCTCGTCTTTCTTCATGACGGTAGCGTACCACTTGTCGGCTGTCAGGCAATTCTCGGGGTGGCTTGAGTCGTAACCCCGGCCTTCTGGAGCGCAAGCGCTCCCGCTCGGCATTTCTCAGGGGGACGCGAGGTCGAATCAAGTGAACGCCTTCCTGGGAGTGGCCGTGATATTCCACCGGCCTACTGGTCTGCCGGGCAGACCAGCGTCGCCCCGACTTCGGGCCCGGGAAGAAAGGGTTTGTGGAACTGAAATCCGGGCCCGAAGTCGAAGCGCGCGACGGTCTACCTCGTTTCCGGGGGGGCCGTTATTGAACGCGCTTCCCGCGGCAAGCCCGGTCGGCCCTTGTGCACCCGCTCAAGCGTTGGGGCCCGCAACACAAGGGCGGACCCCGCACGCCCGTCCAGCGGGCCGTTTCGTGGTGTCAAGGTCCCGAGATCGCGGTCGTCGAATCGGTCGATCGTTTCCAACCATGCGCACGTCCCGATGGAGGGGCTTGCTTCGTGGTGTCGAGGACCCGCGACCTCGATCATTTCCCCTATTTCGTTAGGCGTCGATCTCGGTAAGCTGCCCGGAAACAAACTTATGAAGAACGCTGGAAACAAGAGTCTGGTAAGGAATTCCCTCACGAAGGGCTCTCTTCTGAAGAGCATTGAGGTCCTTCGACGAAATCCGAATATTGATTCGCCGGTTCTTCTTGAAAGTTGCCGAGGCGTACTCTTGGTATCGCGACACCTCTTCCTCACGGTGAGAAATTGTTCGCCACTCGCCGGCCTCGACGGAATCGAGGAGTTCCTGCTCGTCTTTCTTGAGCTTACTCATTTTTGACCTCCAAGGTAATCCCGGGTCGCCTTTCGACTCGGAATTATGGTGTTCAAGAAAACCTCAACCTCATCTTCGACGAAAGGGACCACGTACGCATAGCCCTCCACATCAACCACAAACACCCGTTGGTTTGGGTATTGTTCGTGGTTTGGATGCTCAAGAAGGTCGAGAACGTCTCCCTTCTCGATATGAAATACGATCTCCTCAAATGAGATACCCCTCTCTCGAATCAAGGTTGCGTTCTTCTCTGGATTCCAAGAGAAGTATCTCATGTTCCAATAGTAGCACAACGTGTGCCGTTTGGCATCGGATGTCTAACTACCTATCCATACATCAATAATGACGGGTTACGTTGCAGCTGGATTATGCGTCATTTCGGGGTGGGGTAACGGCTTCGTTGAGCGGCAGGCTTCGAAATCGGAGAAAGTCAAGAAGGTTAGTCCTGGCACGGGGTTGGTTCGATTGCTTCAGGTGATCGAGAAGGGGCGCCGTCTGAGCGTTTTCCGCATACAGGTGGTCGAGAACGGGCGCCATCTGAGCGTTTTCCGCATATAAATAGGTTCCAGGTATGCGCATCATGCGCATGTTGAACCGCAATTCGACGGTTATTGATTGAGTAGGTCTACAGTGATCGTGTCGATCCAGGTCGCTTCTCCCTCATCCGTGAAATACGCCTCCGTCTCTCGTCGTAGCCACCGACTCACCTGTGACGGGCTCTTACCGAGGGCCC
>JAIOSJ010000001.1 GCA_021107705.1 Thermoanaerobaculales bacterium
GGCTGGGCGACCGACGTCGGCGTTGTTGAACCATCCGGATTTATCCGCCCCGATTCCGGTTGCTCTCGATGCCGAGTACTTGCCGTACGGCCCAGTTAAAACGGTCGAGTTCCCGGGTTCGCCCTCACACAGAATAAGACAGTGTCCCTTTTGCTTGCGATTCGTGCGTGCTGAGGCGCCGAGGCTTCGAAGAGGCCAGCGTTCCTGATCCCACCGTGTACGGGTGAGAGCAAGGGGTCAAAGGGGTCGAAGAGGTCCACATCTTGACAATCGCCAATACCAAAAACTAGAATTGAATATGTATAGTGCTTGTTTTGGACCTGAAGGTTTCTAACCCGCACTTCTCAATCTGTTGCGCCTCAATGCGGGTCCCTTGGTAGTCGAAACCCTGCAAACGAGGCATTTCATTTGACTCGACGACCGGGGGTGTTCATGAGATTGGCTGGTTTTGTTCTTCTGTTGTCCGTCATCACCGTTGTTGCTCCAGTTGGCGTTATTGGAGCTACCGATCTTCCTCCATCACCGGTTCTCATGGAGCTATACCCGGATCGGGGCGACATCGGGGATGAGATTTCTTTTCGAGGAAGCGGATTCGACCCACAGGAAGCGATAGAAACTCGCGTGTACTTTGGATCCAGCCTTACGGCGGCTCCCTCTCAACTCACCGACGAAGAGATCGATGTTGAAATCCCAATAGAGGCAGAAACGGGGTGGGTTTGGGTCGGTGTCACAGTTTCCGATGGAGCCGGAGGAGAGATCGAGCTGACCAGCAATCCTCTGAGGCTCCTGGTGATTCGGCAGGAAATCAACTTGTCTGATTTCGTATCGAACCCCTACTTCTTCCATTCTAGCCTCATCGCAAGTGATGAGGCGGGCACTTATTTGATGATCAATGGCGATGTCCCAAAAGTATGGGGGTCCGCTGGGGGCGAATCACATTCAAGGCTTGCAGGCGTTTCACCCCTTCAGTTGAACCGCCCGCCGAGGAATCGGTCGCCGGCCCGAATCAGCGATAGCTCGAAAGAAAACGAAGAAAAGGACAGATGGGTCGGCGCACTATTCTTTTATCTCCCGCACAACGGGACACCGGAGTCTTTGGGAGAATTCGGCAACTTATTTACCGGGGCATTTGCCCGGGATCCTGTTTCTGAGCAGATTTTGGCCATCGAGGGCTATCCTGGTTACGAAAGGCTGATAAACCTTACGACGGGCTCGATCATTTCGACATGGGTTAATGACGACGAAAACTGGAAGGGGGATATAATTGACTTCGACCAGTCCGGGAACTTGTTCATCGAGGGCCATTTCGGCAACACCCATTATGACCAAGATCTCCCTGTCAACGTGTGGAGATTCTCACGGCCTGAATGGACTTTTCAGAACCCTGATCTGCAGTTGGATCCAGAAAATGAAAATGCCTTGTTGCCCCCTGAAACGGACTCCGGTCAGGCCTTTGGTTGGTACCGTGACATGGCGATCTCGGGAGATGGGACGATTTACATTGTTAGTAAGGAGGAGGATGTAGGGTATACACCCAGTATCTGGCGGATCCCTTCGCGGGACGGGGCAAGTGACTATGAAAAGATTGAAATGCCGGAAGGCGAGGGTTCCCACAGTCCCGGCTATTGGTTGGTGGCGGCTAATCCGTGCGGGAGCGGTGCGTATGCGCTCAACCCCATGCTCCACGATACGGACGTTTTTGATCCTGGCCCCTTCGATTACTATTCAGTTGATGAAGAGCGTTTGATCGCGAAAGTAGACTATTTTGAAACCTTTTTTGGGCAATTGGCGGGATTCCAGTCTGATAACCTGGGCAATCTCTTTACCTTTGTAGGGAATGACCAGGGAGTCCCCGTCCAGTATTGGGTCACCCCCGCCGACCTTGAGGCTCAGGCGCCCAATTTTTACAAGAATAACGAGTGCCACACTGACTACGATTGCGGTGAGTGTGACCCGGAGGGCGGGTCCCCGAACGACTGTGTCGGCGCGCCGGTGCGACTTTCAAACGGCAACATGCGCTACACCGAGCGAGATCTCTTGCCGACCACTCTGCCCGTGCTTGCGGTGCGTACATACGACAGCGCAGAAGCCCTGGAAAATGACTCCGCCGGTGTGTTTGGCCGGGGATGGCACTCCGTTTTTGACGCATCCCTCACCGAAGATGTCTCCGGAACGACCATTCACATCAGGACTGAAGCCAACCGGCAAGTTGAGTTCGTCCAGATCGACGGCGTCTACGTTCAAACACGGCCGAGCGGCAGCAGCCGCCTGGGGAAACTAAGCCTTGAAGGGAACATTTTCCGCTACCGCCCAGCGGGCGAAAGCCTGGTGCGTTTGTACAACGCCGGCGGCGCTCTCAGCGGATTTGAAGACATCGAGACCGGCCGATCCTGGACCGTCGACTACGGGCCTGACGGGCTGCCGACGACGATCTCCGATTCATGGAGCGATGGGCAGTGGGTCATCGGCGGCGAGAGTGGGAGAATTACGTCGATTGATGCGCCGGGGCTGTCCTTGTCGTACGGATATGGCCCCGATGGCGAGTTGCAGACCGTGAACGCCGACGGTCTTCTCTGGAGAGCCTACGAATACGAAGAACTCGCTCTCACCAAGGTTCGTGACGGCGACCGCGTCATCGAAACGCACGCCTACGAGCAGACATTTCCATACTGGGCGACCTCAAGCCGCACAGCCGCGGAAGACATCGTCACCATCGAATACGACGTTCAAAGTGGAACCCTGCGGCCGATCGCGCCGGACAAAGGCGAGACCGTCACACGGGTCACCAATTCCAGTGGGTATTCGACCGAGTACTATACCCGCCCCGTTGGGGGCCGGCGCCGCACGGTCGAAGTCCGGGGGGACTGCGGGTGCGGCACAGGCGATTTCTCGGCCTATGTTTACGACGGTCTGGGCCATGTTGTCAGGCAACAAGGCGCAAACAGCTCTGTCACCGTCCGCTCGTGGGATCATAACGGTCACCTGAGATCCGTCGGCTCAGGATATGTTCCGAAGGGATGCAACCCATCAGAACAGAAATGTTGGGTCCGAGCGGACAAGCTCGCCAAAATCAAACTTGACGGCGCCGGCGCGACAACGGTCACCTACAGCTATCTCGACCCAAACTGGCCGGACAAGGCCACCGATATCTGCCGGTCCAGCGTCGTTGAAACCGGCGCTCAGACATGCACCACCTTGACCTTTGACGCGGCCACTGGACAGATCGTTGGTCGCGTTCACCATGGCTGGACATGGGACGGCGAGACCGGCGCCGTAGAAGAGAAAACCAGAACCAGCGAACGGCGTCTCTACGAGTCGGCTGAGAGTGCTTCCTTCGACCCGACTGACGAGGCGTCCAGCTTGGGGATAGGGATCACTTTCGAAGGAGGGTGGGCTACCTTGCCTCAACCTGAAGGGAAGCTCAAGGAGACTCTGGGTCCACGGTACTTCGACCCGGACGACCCCGCGATCGACCAGACGCTCTTCGTCTACTACCCCGTCGACCAAGCGGTCCCGTCTGCCCTCCGGGGCCGGCTCGCCGCTCAAATGGACGCGCTTGGCGCCGTTTCTTTCTTCGACGACTATGACGAGTGGGGAAATCTCACGAGGGCCATTGACTCAAGAGGCGTCACCACGGCGTTCGTGTTCGACGACCTGGGGCGCCTCGAATCGCAAACGCTTCACGGCGACCCTGGTTGTGATGAACAAATCGACCCGCTTTGCGGTCAAGACCTCGTCACCGAGTACTTCTACAAAGGTAGTTCGAACAGAAGGCACCAGGTTCGTCAGGCCGATGGGAGCGCCCTCCGTTACTCCTATGACAAATGGAGGCGCCTCAAAGAGGAAATGCGCGGAACCTCCGAGCCAGAGGATTTCTTCGAACGACAGCTCCTTAAACTCGACCCACACACGGGCGCCAGGACCAAGATCGAGTTGCAGGCGACCGCCGGAGGTTCCTGGGAAACCAAGAGACAGACCAAGTACAAGCATGACTCGCAAGGAAGACTCGCGCGCACGATCTACCCGGACGGCGCCTATGCCGAGAACACCTATGACGACTCCGGCAACCTCGCGGCTTTCAAAGACGCGGTCCACGAAGACCCGAACGTGACCTACAGTTACGATCTACACCGGCGCCTCACCGAGGTGCGACAGCTCATAGACGATACCCTCGGGTGGGCGCCCACAGACTACGGATACGATCATCACGGCAACCTGACCGGCGTGACGGATGCCAATGGTTTGGTAACGACGTACTCGGTTGACGACTTCGGCGCCACCTGCCGAA
>JAIOSJ010000302.1 GCA_021107705.1 Thermoanaerobaculales bacterium
CCGAAAACGCCTTGTCAAAAGCATGGAAAAACGCGCTAAGACACTGGGCCTTCGGCTCGTCCCACTCGAACCCAACCCGGTTGAAGTTTCTTGAGAGGTCGGGCTAAATGCCTCTTCAGAAGGCGGCGATTGATCCTGGACAGAAGAACATTCTGTTAACATCATTGGGCTCAGGGTTGTAGCGACCACTCAAGCGGACCGCCCGGCTGATCGAGGTTGACCGCATCCAGCGGTGCGGTATCGGCAGGGGAGCGATTGAGGGAGAAAGAGATGGCAGTGGTTGGACAGTTGGGCGATTTGGACCTCACGGAACTCTTCCATGTGCTGTCCCTTTTTCGCAAAACCGGGAGGCTTACGCTTTCGGCCGACGAGAAAAAGGGAGTTTTTCTCTTCAAGGGCGGCAAGATCATCCACGCCGTGAACGGCACCACCAAAGAGACCCTCGGTGGCATTCTGGTGGATCGCAATTATATTTCTGCCCAGACCCTGAGGATTGCCCTCGACCTCCAGGCCAGTGAGTCGACACGTCGAAGGCTCGGCGCCGTGCTCGTGAAGATGGGCGCCATTTCCCAGAATCAGATTGAAAAGGTGGTTCGTGAGCAGTTGCAGGGAATCACCGAAGAGTTCCTCCATCTGGACAAGGGCTTTTTCAGCTTCAAGCCCATGGCCGGCGATGACTCCGAGCAGGATCGCTCGGCCGGCGCCGAGATTCACCTCCCGGGGGGTATGAACACTGACCAGTTCATTCTCGACCTGCTGACGCGATTGGATGAGGTGGAGACCTGTAGGGTTTCCGCCGGAACGCTGGCTCAAGAACTGGATGATGCCGAAAATCTTTCGATGGAGAATCCCCGCCCGGAAAACCTCGGTAATGTTATGGACTACATGATGGATTCTGCATTATACGGAACGATGATGGACAACAAGGATGCCGAAACCGGTCTCGACGAGGGTCTTGCCGAGCTGCGATCCTTGATGGTCGAGATCCAACTCCGGACACCATCTTTCACCGGAGAGATCGCTCTCATGATCCTCCGCTACGCCACCCGGGTGGTTAATCGGGGCATTCTCTGCCACATTTCGGAGGAGGGGATTATCGGAATCGGGCAGTTCGGCCTGGCGCGGGAAGGGGAGTCGACAGAGGCGGTGGACCGGCGGATTCGGACCATGAGCATCCCGGTCCACGAGCCTTCGGTCTTCATGGAGGTGCTCGAGACGATGCACTCCTATCAGGGCCTCCTCAAACCCAGCTGGTGGAATGACCAACTGGTCCGCCTTCTCGGTGGGCCGCCTCCGCATGAGGTAGTTGTGATTCCGATCATCGTAGACGGTATGATCGCCGGGATGTTTTACGGCGACAATGCGCCGCAGAACAAGCCTATCGGTCCGATACATGCTTTGGAAATCCTTATGATTGAGGCGGGGCTGGCAATGGAAAAGAGGTTTTTGCGTTCTCGGCTGAATCAAGTAGAAAAGCAACTGGAGGTTCTCAGGGTAGAATCAGGGGGGCGCTCTTGACATTCTTTGAGGCGGAAAACGCCAGTGGAGAGGCACGATGACGAATCCCACCGTCATGACGATCGATGACTCAGCGGCGATTTTGACGATCATCGCCGCTTACCTTGAGGACTCGGAGTTCAATGTCGTGGCCTCGGAAAGGGATGGACGAAGAGCTGTCCAGCGCTTCCAGGAAATCCGACCGGATATTGTGTTGTTGGATCTCATCATGCCCGGCCAATCCGGCATGGAGACCCTGTCCCAGATTCTTGCCCTTGACCCCGACAGCTGTGTGGTCATGGTGAGTTCTCTCGGTACCGAGGAAGCGGTACACGAATGCCTCAGTACGGGGGCAACGAGTTTCTTGCAAAAGCCATTTTCGAGAGATGCCTTCATCGCGTTTCTGCGTGGCCTCGACAGAGGGATCAAGGCATGAGGGGTCCGCGATGAGTTCGATGTTTTTTGGGCAGTTTCTGCTCGAGAAGGGCGTGATCAACCGCGACGCTCTCCTTGATGCGATCGAGCGTCAACGTCGGGCGAACCACTCCCTCACCGAAGTGGCCGTAACTGAGGGCCTGATCGATCGGGGTAAGGCGGATCAGATCAACTCGTTGTTTCGCTTGTCAAATCAGTCGATTGAAGTCATTTGTGCCGCAGAAGGCGGACTCTCCCTCAATCAGATCGAGCAACTCAGGAAGAAGCAGCGACTGGGATGGCTGCGGATCGGAACCGCCCTGGTGGCGGGGGGACATGTAACCGAGCGACAGGTCGAAGGCCTGCTCGAGATCTATCGGGCGCGCGAGGCCGCCGAGCGCAGAACCCTTGAGGAGGATTTCGATCACCTCGACGATCCGATCGTTGCGCGAGCGTGCACCGAACTGACGCTCAGTCACCTGCAAAGGGTCACCGAAATTCCTATCAAGTTGCGCAGTATCGAAAGGGCAGATGGGCGGCTGCGCGATGGGTGGCGACGATTTGCCCAGGATATCCTCGGCGATCACGCCTTCTGCATTGCGATCGATCTTCCGATGGACCTCTTCAGCCTTGTCGCTTCGAAGATGCTGGGGGTCGAGGTCTCACCCACGAGTGATGCCGCCTTGGATGCGGGCTGCGAATTGGTGAACCTGATCGGAGGCAATACCTGTACCAGACTCGAGCCGTCCGGTTTCCGGCTTCGACCGGAGCCGCCCTTCAGTTCCGGCGGTTTGGTGTCCGCCCGACCCATTAGGCCCTCTGTTCGCGCCACCGCCCAGGCGGCTGAGCAAGAACTCGAACTGAACCTCTTTATGAAGAAATAGGGTCATGAAGGATTTTTCTCTTCTCCCGTCGTTCCCTCAACGCAACAGAGGGAATGAGACAGGAGATCAAGAAACTTCGCAGGGACGATCGGCCCTGTCTCTTGAGGGGACACTCAGAGGATGAGATCTGATCTGGTGTATGTCGTGCATTCCGAACCGGGAGTGGCGGCCCAGCTCAGTCAAGCATTGCTGTCATCGGACTTCAAGGTCGTGAGCATGACGACCGAGGAGGAGGCTCAGGCGTCACTCTCCGGGCAGCAGTTCATGTTGCCGGATGCAATCCTCACCCCTCTTGGGGATATTGAGAGCGGGGACTCGATTCTCATCCAGCTCTTCCTCTCGAATCCACTCATGGAGCAGATTCCACTGGTCGTGGTGGCGAGTGCCGACAAAGATGAACGACGTCGCGCCCTTCGGCTGGGTCTGTTGAGCGTCATCTTTCCGCCGTATGACCAGGAGGAGGTCGCTCTCACCACTGGGCTTGCGATCGAAAAACACCGCAACGAACAGCTTCTCTTCGGGTCGCTCTCTCAGTTGTCGGTACCCGATCTGTTGCAGACAGCCGAGGTCGGACGACGGAGTGGGACCATCACTTTTCAGAACAACGGCTCAAAGGGTCAAGTGTGGCTGCGTGACGGCCTCGTCGTGAACGCCCACATCGACGACCGGAAACCCTCTGTCCAAGCGGTCTACGAGTTGGTCCTGTGGGACAAGGGGACATTCGAGGCCAATTTCGGCGAAGTCGAGGTTGAGGAAGAGTTTGCTCTCCCGCCGTCGGAATTGGTGCTCGAAGCCATGAGGCGGCAGGACGAGGCGCGGGTGGAGGAAACGGCAGGCTTGAATGCGGGTGGGGATGTCGAGAGAGGCGAAGAGACGTTGGAACTGGCTTTGATGCTTGTCAATGTCGTGTCGTCCTATACGGCGAATTACCTGGACAAGGCTTTGCTCCAGGACCGGCTGGAGGACGTTCGGCAGACGATGCTCAGTTCCGAGCCCGTTTTGGAACGATTTCGGTTCACGGAGACCGGTGCGGTCGTCTTCGGTGATCCCGCCGAGACCGGGGATCCCGACGACATCCTCGCGGCCACTGTTCGTTGGTGCAGTGTTTTCTTCCAATTCATGGACGCGGCCGTCGCGTGGCGTTTCGATCGAAAGCGTCTGTTTCAATTGATCAATCCGTGGCGTGAAGTACTGGAGACCAGGGGGGTTTTTGGAGAATTCGGCGACCTTCCTGAGGAGGAGTCGGCCGAAGATGAGCATTATGTTATGGCGAGCCACGAACGGCCCCTGCCCCTGGGCTGTTTTCTCGTCAACACCACAGGTTCGATCCTGGACTACGGCGCCTATGGTCCTCAGATGGGGCGGATTGACAGCCAACGCATCATCTCTCAGCAGTTCACCGCGATCCTGCCGGCGGCAATCGTGCAGGATGCTTCCGACCTCATGAGCCTACTGCTGATGGAGGACTGGAATGAGGACCTTACTTCAGGCCGGTTCGACTTTGAGCTGGGTCATTTGCCGGTGTCGGTGCGTCTCGTGTTCCTGCGCTCGCCGGTCGAGGGCCATGTGATTCTCACCGTGAACCGGATCCACTCTCTGGGTTCGGTCCTTTCGCCACAGATCGAAAGGGATCCTCTGCTCGGAACCCTGACCGACGGCAACAACCACCGGATTCTGGCGGTCAACGAGGATTTCCTCTGTGCTATTGAGAGCCTGTTGGCGCTTACCTTTCGTCACAGGCATCAGGAATTGCTGCAACGCTTCGGGAAACAGTGGGGTCTTCGTCATGCCTTGAGGGTGGAGCAGATCGCTCAGCATCAGTTCGGCATGACTTTGCGCGAGGTGGAGTCCCACGTCGCTTTGGAGTTGTTGTCGGGTTCGATCGGGATCCTCGGTCTCGGGACTTTCGATGCCGATCTTTCCTTCCGTGATCGCGGCATCATCGTCGTGACCCACATCAGCAGCCCCTTTCCGTCCTTTTTCACTTCTACCTCCGGCGTGGCATGTTCGATTCTCGCGGGCTTCCACGCCGCGGTGCTGTCCTACCTCGCGGGTCGCAGCTTGGCGGCCCGGGAAGTCTGTTGTAGTCGCTCTCCGGGTGAGCCCTGTATTTTTGTGATTGCCACTGAAGACCGCCTGAGCAAGCTCTTCGTCGCCACACCGGGATCACCCGATCACGCCCTTCTGGACGAAATCGCATCCGGGAAGATTGGAGGGCAGAGTTGATGGCGGGTCGGCCCAAGGGGAGTGACAGCGGCATCGGAAAGGAGCTGGACCGGATTCCCTGGGATTACGACGCCTCAAAGAAGGAACCCCGTTTCTTTCTGAATCCGATGAGCAGCTTTTTTGGAAGTTTTCCATGGGAGGAAAAAGGAAACAGCTTCCCGACCTCGCCAGGTCCTCTGCGGCCGGTTCCCCGCCGGGACGACGAAAGCTAAAAGCCCTGTGCCAAGCCCTCTCGCGGCTGCAATGCTCGATAGACAGCAATCTGCGCGATTTTCGCTCGTCGTCACCCTCAACGTATCTCTTGATACGCCTTC
>JAIOSJ010000070.1 GCA_021107705.1 Thermoanaerobaculales bacterium
GACCTCGATGGGCGAGGCAGGCGTGCTGATGTCGATCACCCGTAGACCTGAAGCGTCATCCGCCACGTAGGCGTAGCCACCCGACACCGCAACACCGTTGGCGTTCCCCGGCGTATCGTAGAAGCCGACCTCGATGGGCGAGGCAGGCCTGCTGATGTCGATCACTCGCAGACCTGAACTACCATCCGCCACGTAAGCGTAGTCGCCCGACACCGCAACGCCATAGGCGTAGCCCGGCGTATCGTAGAAGCCGACCTCGGTGGGTGAGGCAGGCGTACCGACATTGATCACTTGCAGACCTGAACTACCATCCGCCACGTAGGCGTAGTCGCCCGATATGGCAACGCCGTTGGCGTTCCCCGGCGTATCGTAGAAGCCGACCTCGGTGGGCGAGGCAGGCATGCCGACGTCGATCACCCGCAGGCCCCAATAATAATCCGCCACGTAGGTGTAGCCACCCGACACGGCAACGCCATAGGCGTCCCCCGGCGTGTCGTAGAAGCCGACCTCTGTGGGCGAGGCAGGCGTGCCGACGTCGATCACCCGCAGACCCGAACAATAGTCTGCTATGTAGGCGTAGCCACCCGACACCGCAACGCCATAGGCGTAGCCCGGCGTATCGAAGAAGCCGACCTCAATGGGCGAGGCAGGCGTGCCGATGTCGATCACCCGCAGACCCGAAAAATCGTCTGCTACGTAGGCGTAGCCACCCGACACGGCGACGTCCTTGGCGTAGCCCGGCGTATCATAGAAGCCGACCTCGGTGGGCGAGGCAGGCGTACCGACGTCAATCACCCGTATTCCCCGATGATAATCCGCCACGTAGGCGTAGCCACCCGACACCGCAACGTCATAGGCGTAGCCCGGCGTATCGAAGAAGCCGACCTCGGTGGGCGAGGCGGGTGTGCTGACGTCGATCACCCGCAGACCGCTACTATAGTTCGCCACATAGGCGTAGCTACCCGATACGGCGACTCCATAGACGATGTCCGGAAGTACAACCTCTCCCACAATCTGTGGTGTCGCCGGAACGGACACATCGGTGATCTGAAGTGTCATGCCGCTTCCGAAGTAAGCATAATCTCCGGACACCGCGACGGCGTAGGCGGGCCCATAGGGCCACCGGCCGACAAGCTCCGGACAGTCCTGAGCGAATGCTGGAGGTGTTCGGAGGCCACCCCAGGCAACCAAGATCGTGAAAAGGCCAATAACGGAGATTCTCAAACCTTTGAATGTCATCATCTTCCCTTTCCGGTTTTCAAAAGAGGTAGTGGCTTCCTATAACCCAAATTGAGCAATTCTCACCGGCGATCTGTACCCAGCCCACGCTGCATCCTGCGGATACGGAGCCTTGCGGCTCCTCCGGCCTTCGGCCGGGCGTCGGTTCCCACCCCTTGCGCTGTGGGCATTTGCAAAAAGCCTCGACAGACCACCAGTATTCCTGCGATTTTTGCAAACACCACAGCATCAAGGGCTTGGCACATCTCATCCGGCAGAACCGCTCAGTTTAGGTATAAACAATTTCACTATGGACAAGAGTAGCTTTGCAGGGTCATAGTTTCAATGCCCTACACGTTAGAGGTCCGGCCGAAAACCCCTCGCGAAGCGAAATCCTGAGGAAGTGCGAGATGTGCTTCCGGAAGGCCGCAGACGTAGTCGTTCTACTTCAACGACTTACGGAAACACAGATAGGGACCCGCTCTGGGTCGCCGGCCCCAGAGTGGGCGTCGCCTCATTCGCGATTTGCAGCCGTGAGGGGGTTTCCGGCCGGGCCTCTGGGGCCATCAGCTTTTCATTTTTCGATAAACATAGAAACCAAGTTCAGAAGGATGGTCTTGGACAAGGCTATCCATATCTTTCTTTCTCAATTTGTATATTACCAGGAAGTCTCCACATGCAATCGTTGTGAATAATATTCCCAGCAATAGCAATAAAATATTCCCAAACATTATTGAAATGATAGCTGGAATAAATCCCAATATTATTGCTGGCATTATTGCGCCAATAATATAATGTTTTTTTAATATGGGCTCATTGCAATAGCAATAAGGCGTAAACACTTCCCATACCATACCAAATTGAATTGATTTAAATCCTTTCTTTGTATATCTGGCCCAAGTGACTCCGTGGATCAATTCATGGACGATAAAGCCCAAAACAGAAACAAAAAGAAATATGGCTGTTCCCCCAGCGATAGCTTTCGGGGTAAGATTACTTATGAAAATTCTTACAACTTCTATGGAAAGGCTATTGTTCCACTTCCAATAATATGGAAGTCCATACATTACAGCTATTGGTATAAGTATTAGGACACCAAACAAATTTGCCCGGCCTATATCAATTGTTACTGTCTCTTTCCTATACTCGTTTGTTTGTTTCATACTTCCCCCTTTTGATTACACGTTATGTAAACGAACATCTATTGGTTCTGCGGTTTTGTTAGAACCTCAGCACAATCTTGCCTGTTGTGTGCTTGCCTTCGATATGACGATGAGCTTCATGGGCACGTGCCACCGGGTAGACCTCGTCCACATGCGGTCTCAGTTGATTTGTCTCGACCCACTCCAGAACGCTTGGATCGCCGAATTTCCTGTAGATGAGTGCTTTCATGGATTCGTCTCCCTGTCGATTTGGCGCCTGACTACTAATCTACAGGCATCCAAGTTCATCGTTCAAGTGCCGGTTGGATCTTTAGCGGATGTGGGTGCCCAAGGGAACGAGAACAGCTGTAGAATGCTCCGAGTTTGTTGGGCGGTGAATCTTTGAAACAGCTTGACCTATTTTCTCCCGATCGGATGATGATGCGCCTTGGCTACGAGGCATTCGAGATCCTGGATTTTGGGGCTGCCAAGGTGGTCTTCGAGGATCTCGCTGCGCGATTCGCAGATGTCGAGGCTGAAGGGGCAGAGGGTTGCGAGGTGGCGGAGAGATGGCAGGAGGTTTTTCTGCAGGCCGAAGGCCTCGAACCCCGTGAACGGGCCTCTCAACTTTGGACAGCCCTGGAAAATGACCCCATTGGACCGGGCGAGGCACGGACGAGCCTTCGCATCGGAGTTGCCGGTTTCCTCGTCGACCTCCTCACACAACACGGCATTGATTTCGTTCCTCCGGATCTCTCGATTGGGAGGTTGCATCTGGAGTCGGGGCGCTTGGTCGAGGCTCGGAGTTGGGTGGAGGCTGCTCTCGACCGGAAGCCGGAGGACATCCGTCTGCAACGCTTTTATGGAGACGTTCTGTGGGCCTCCGACCTTAGACTCAAGGCACGGGAGCGGTACGCGTATATCTTGCTCATGGATCCGGACGCCACACCCCTTGAGGGTCTGCCCGATTCGGCTCTCGCCGGAGTGATTTCTGCGCACGGGCGGGAGATGGCCCCGGTATACGGTTGGTTGGCTCGCGTCCTGCCATTGGTTGACGATCCGGGTTTCCCGGACACGGTTGCCGTTCGGGCGACTCGAGTTCTGGGTGCAGCTGAGGATGCAAGACGAAATCGCCGGCACAGCGAGATGGTTGACATCCGTACTCGACTTAAAGAAGACCTGCCGGAGATCTTTGATGCCTACATGCAGAGGCTGGGGATTGGGGGCAGACTCTGAATGAAGCGCACCTCGAAAACCGGTTCCGAACTGTTACCCCAGCGTGCGATCTGACCTGATCTGCCTGGATGCGCCCCATTCTCAGTTGAGGTGTCAGCCGCCGTACATCTCAGTGATGACCCGGCGGAGTTCGGCAGCGGTGGTCGCCGAGAGCCGGTCCAGCCGTTTGATCAAACGCTGCTTTGAGATCGCTCGAATCTGATCGACCGCAATCTCGGCGTCCTGCCCCGCACAGACCGTTTGAATCCGGGAGCGCCACGTCGGATGGAGGCTCGAGGTCAATGGACAGGCGACCACGGTTTTGAGGTGCCGGTTGTGCAAGTCATCGCTGATGACGACGACAGGTCGGGTCTTGTTGATTTCCGATCCGATCGACGGATCGAGATTTGCAAGGAAGATGTCATACCGACTGACCTGCATCAGAGGTTCTCTTCGTCGGGGAGTTCGGTCCAATCCGACCAGTCTTCGTCACTCTGGGCCATCGCCTTGAAGGTCTCCTCCCAACTCAGCATTCCCTGCTCATCGGTGTGAATCAAAATGCCGTTCGGCAGCTCCTCCAGGATTACCGTGTCCCCAAGTCCGTAGCGATTGATGATCGCCTTGGGAAGTCGAATCTGACCAACCGTGCTTCAATCGTCATGACCACGCCTCCCTCGACAGGTCAAGTATACACTGTAATTACTTTTCGACTTATTGAGATCCCATTTCGACCGGAGATGGATCCGGCGGCAGGGACGGTGGACAGCGCCGGTGCCAGTTGACAGCGACAGCGGCGGCAGGTCCGGAGGCGGCGCGAGCATGGTGTCCTCCGTGTCGTTCTGAAGAATGAAATAGCTGGTAGGTCAACCGGAGTCAAGGGCAGGCTGGCCTCCGGCCGTTCGCTTCGCGACCCTGGACACCGGCAGGGTCAGTCGGCAGAGGTATTCAATGCAGCTGACCGTCGTTCGAACCCATCCTTCAAAAATTGATATTCGGCCTGGCATGTCCGTGTGTTTTGGAGCCTTGTCAGTGTTTCTCGTTCCATAATGGCCCCAGACTCCATGAGAAGCTCGAGTATGGGCATGTTGTCTCTTTCGCGGTAATTGATCAAAGGGTTCCAACATCGAGAGACAGTAACCGTGAGAACCGTTTTGCCGGATTTGGTTTGGTGACTTGGGTCAGCCCCAGCGGCAATCAATGCCTTCGCCGCTTTCAGCTGACGCCGAAAACACGCGTCGGATAACGGAGTGAGACCACGTTCGTCGGTCGCATCGACCTGTGCGCCCCATCCCAGGAGTATTTCCATTGTCTCAAGGCGGCCGCCCCCTGCAGCAGCAAAGAGGGGTGTACGGCCGTTGTAATTCCGTATATCTGGGCCAATGACACTCTCGAAGACCTTGGCAAGCAGTTGATTCCAGCCGCAGCCCGCCGCCTTGAAAAACAAGAGGTGAGACACGAGTCTATCGCCCTCGTTTCGTATATGGAGATTAAGATCGGCTCCGGATTCGAGCAAGAACAGGGCGGTCTCCTCCGTTTTTGAGCCGTTGATGGCGGGCCCATGAAAGGTCTGATAGTTGACGTCAGCGCCATCGCTGAGGAGATACCTCACGAGGGGAAGGTTGCCTTTGTATACAGCTATCAATAAAGGGAACAGACCGTTCTTGTCAGCAGAGTTGAGTGACACACCGAGTTCAACAAGCCGTTGTACCTGGTCAATGTCGCCTGCTCGACAAGCGATGATCAGAGGATCCTCGCTCGGCAGGTCGATTGGCGATTGGGGGAAGTCTATAGCAGTTGCGTTTGTCGCCGCCAACATACCAAGAACGGCAAATGCCAGAAGACCTATGAACCTTTGCACGGCGACTCCTCAGCTGACCGAATCGGTAATATGCCTAATCCAGAAACATCGTACATGGCTTACGCGCAACACGGTCTGACGAGTAATTCGCCCGGCGAGGAGAAGACCCTGAGCTTCGAGACGATCGACATAATCCGTCCTCCCCTTCACCAGCGTAGCTCAGAATCATGAAGGTTGGACCTGGAGACGGTATGAGATCTGGAGGGTTTGACCCGACTCCGATGTTTGGCCTTCCCCCAGCTCTTGGCTGATTTGCTCATCCCCCGTTTGAAGGTCCTGATCTTCCATCCCTCAAGCGTGGCAGAGATTCCCATTCTCGCAAGACGGGGTCAGGCGAGGAGTTACTTTATGAATAACATCAATCACCGGACCTGACACGTTTACAGCTTGCGCCCGCGCCCGTCATTGGTGGCTGTTATGATCGGTGTAGGTCTCGTGACCTCGACATGAAGGAGGCTGTGATGACACGTTGTACCCTCTTGGGAACCGTTGCCTGGCTGGCGTTACTATTTGTCTGTGCCGCGCTTCCTGCGCCAGCGCAACTAGGCGGTGTCGCGCCTGGCCCTGACCCTACCGCAGAACACGCGAAGGCGATCGAGGGGCGGGCCGATGCCGCTTATGCCGCCCTCAGCACCTATCAGCACACCTGCCGGGTGGAGACCTCCAGGGTCGCAGAAGATGGGTCCCTGTTGGCGGCGTTCCCGGGGCTCGACGGAGAGCGGGTCACGAAGCTCGTCTTTGCCCGCCCAGACAAGTTCACAATCTCCGGCGAGACCCGGGCCATCTACTGCGACGGGCGACACGTGTGGGTTCACCGAAAGGACCTCGGCGAATACACCGAAAGCCGAATGCCTGAAGATCTCACCGATCCCATGGTCTTCTACGATCTGTTCGGCACGCTGGTCTTCTCCATGACCGAGGTCTTTCCTACGCTGTTGGAGATAACTCCGGGCGAGGGCTGCGGCACCGGGTCTCAGCGGCAGACAGTGACGACGGTTCAGGCCGAGGAGCGGGATGGGGAGCCTGGCTTTCGTGTCAGCCACGACTACGAGACCCACCTCGGTGTGATTGGCAGCTCGGCGTGGTACAGCGATCGAACCGGGCTCTTGTTTCACCGCCGCACAATGTCCGAGGCGTGGTCAGCCAGCGCTGCGGAAAGCTCGGTTGCCGACGAGGACGCGGCAGACGACTTTCACGAGCCAAACGTGCGGTCGATCAGCGAGGCAACTCTCACCGACATCGTGGTGGACTCTGGCATCCCGGACGCCGTCTTCGTCTTCACACCTGGGCCTGACGACTGCCTGGTGGACCACTTCAGTGAACCCGTTTACTTCAACGCCGACACCGACAAGGAGGTCGCACCATCCCTGAGCGCTGCCGAAGGGAGCCTCGGTGAGCTGGCTCCTGAACGGCTCGAGGCGGTAACCCGCACCCGACTCATGGGGATGGGGTGGAACGCGCGACAGATCGACCTGGAGGCGGACGGCGAGCAGGAGATCGTGCTCAAGGCATGGAACGCAAACATCATCGTGCTGAACGCCGACGGCACCGAACGGCAGAGGGTTCAGCTCACCGGCGATGGCGTGAGCGGCAGCATCAGGTCGATCGAAACGGTGCTGACCGACGCCGGCTCGAGGTGGTTGGTTGTGTTCACGCGGCATTCCAGCGACGGTAAACCCGACCGCTCGTCCTGCGGTCTGTACGCGGAGTCGGGAGAGGAGCTGTGGTACTACAGCCCCGAGCTGCCGGAAGAAGACAGCTGCGAGCTCCACACTGCCGCTGCTGATCTCGATGGCGATGGTGTACTCGAGGTGGTGGTCGGATTGACCACCTATCGAAAAACCGCGACCGACCGCAACAGCTACTCACTGACGGGCCATCGTTCTCAGTTGGTACTGCTCGACATCTCGGGCAGGCGTCTCGCGCAACGCAGCCTCGGGGGCGGGTTGGAAAGCCTGCTCATCACAAGACCCCGGGACCGGGCGCTTCCGCTCATTTTGTGCATCCTGGACGACTCTGTGCGGGTGTTCGAGCTTCGACCCTGAGGCGGACGTTCTCGTTCTAACGGGCGCCACGTTTCGCATTGCGACATTAGCTGGTTCCAGTTTTGCGAGCTTTGTTGAAGTTGAGCGAGATCCTGGCCGGGTCCGGTCTTCCAGGCTCTGTGAGTTGAGATGGAGAGTTGGACCCGCGGATTAAGAGATGGCGCCAAGGGTCGAAGGACCGCGGGGAGGCAGGGGTTGTTTCAGGCGAACGACCGGCTGAAGACGACCTGAGCCGAAACACCGGCCTTCGGAAGCGTGGGCGCTCCCGCTCGGCATTTACCCAGGGGGACAGAGACCATCACAATCGGAACAGCCGCCATGTCCCCCTGAGCAAATTGCCTCGGCGGCCTCCGGTCTTCGTTCTCGACCCTCCAGGGAGAAAATGAAGACCGTCACGGCGTAGCCGAAGGCGAAGCCGGACTGCTCCTTCCGGCAAGCGTGCGGGTTCGAGAGCTACGCCCTGGCAGGCCCCTCCGAGCCGGGAGAACCGTTTTTGATAGCGCCTCCCGGGAATTGCCCCTCATAGCTTTTCCCAGTAGGAGATTGCTTTTGGGGACGCCATTCAGGGGAAAAACCATGAACGGCACGTTCCGATGGAGGCGGCGTTTCGTGTATTTGAGGGGACGCGTCCGCGGTTTTCGGGTCGGGCGATCGTTCCCAGGAGGGTGCTTCCGGAGGAGTCTCGCTTCGCCCATCTGTCGCCTTCAGATCGACGCTGAATTGATCGTCCCAACAACCGAACCGCTGCCCGTGTCAGCGATTGTCGAGGCGGTCAGCCCTTCCGGATTTGGCGGACGGCGCGCTACGCTGGGGCGTGCCAGTTCTGTCATTGTGCCGGGGAAACGATTCGCAAGTCTTTCGCCAACAGCACAATGACAGGCCTGGCAACCCGCCGGGTTGGGTGGTGGTCGGGAGTGGAGGGGGCGGCGGGTCTGTGATGGGGGACTGGGGGAAAACCCTCGGGTAGATCGGCGAAAGCATCGGCCCCGCCGGAGTGGAAGGCCGCCGAGGCGAGTTTCCGAGAGGGACAGGGCGAAAGAACCGCCTTCGTTGCTGTCCGTCCCTCTCGGAAAATGCCGAGCTGGGCTGCGAAGCGGACCAGAAGGCCGGGTTCACAACTTAGGTTGGCAACGGCGTTTCGCCCCAAACTCGGTATCTACTTCAACCCCAACCTCTCGCCATCGTACTGATCCCCGGTCACCTCGGAACACCACGCTTCGTTGTCCAAATACCACCGAACCGAGGCGCGCAGGCCTTCGGCAAAGGTCACGGAGGGCATCCACCCGAGTTCGTTCGACATCCGGGAGGCGTCGATGGCGTAGCGCTGATCATGACCCGGGCGGTCGGTCACGAAAGTAATCAGCTCGCGCCTGGGCTTCTCGCCTGGGAGGAACTCGTCGATCAGGTCGCACAGGAGGTTGACCACGTCGATATTGGCCATCTCGTTGTGGCCGCCGATGTTGTAGGTGCGGCCCAATTGGCCATGGCGGATAACGGCGTCGATGGCGGTACAGTGGTCAATGACGTAGAGCCAGTCACGGACGTTGCGACCGTCGCCGTAGACGGGGAGAGGTTTGAAGGCGACTGCATTGCGGATCATGAGTGGGATGAGCTTCTCGGGGAACTGGAAGGGACCGTAGTTGTTGGAGCAGTTCGAGATGGTGACCGGTACCTTGAATGTTCTTTGCCAGGCGCGGACCAGGTGGTCGGAGGCCGCCTTGGAAGCCGAGTAGGGACTCGACGGGTCGTACGGGGTGTCCTCGGTGAAGAAGCCCTCCGAGCCGAGGGAGCCGTAGACCTCGTCGGTGCTGACGTGATGAAAGCGGCAGTCCTGTCGGTCGCCCCAAAGTGATCGGGCGGCCTCGAGCAGGTTTGCGGTTCCGGTGATGTTGGTCTCGACGAAGTCGAGGGGGCCGTCGATCGATCGGTCGACGTGGCTTTCGGCGGCGAAGTGTACGACGGTGTCGATGTCGTGTCGTTCGAAGAGTTCCCGTACGGCCTGGCGGTTGCGGATGTCTTCATGTTCGAAGGTGTAACGCTCAGGGTGTGAGTTCTCGACGTCGCGCAGGCTGGCGCGGTGCCCGGCGTAGGTCAGGGCGTCCAGATTGACGACGCGAACTGCTTCATCCGTCGCCAGGAGGTGACGAACGAAGTTGCAGCCGATGAAACCGGCGCCGCCGGTGACCAGAACGGATCGGGGTGTGTGTTGAGAGTTCATCGAAAATCTCCTTGATCAAGCCGAGAAAACAGATCACCACAGAGGCACAGAGAACACAGTGGAACACAGTTTTAACGCAAAGGCGCAAA
>JAIOSJ010000428.1 GCA_021107705.1 Thermoanaerobaculales bacterium
CCGTCAAATCGAGATCATCCGAACTGGGCCGCCTTTCTCCCGAAGGGTGGTTGTGGAAGATAATCAAGGCCGCAGCATCATCAAGCAGGGCAGCGCGAAAGACCTCGGCAGGATCCACCGGAGCGTGGTTTCGGGTTCCCACCCAGAGTTCTCTCACGTGAAGCAAGCGGTGCCTCGAATTGAGACTCAAGAAACCGAAGACTTCGCGTCGCTGTCCCCTCAAGAGAGCAACCAGGAATTCTCCCGCCGCATCAGGCCGATCCAGGCCCTGGACTTCCTTGAGGTCTTCGCGGGCCACCCTCCGTCCAAGTTCGAGTGCAGCCCGCAATGCAGCCGCCTTTGCCGGGCCGATTCCAGGTCGCCTCTCCAACTCCAAACCCGACATCCGCGCGACGCCGATAAGACCACCGGCCTCGGTCAGAAGACTTTGCGCTTCTTCAACAGCGCCTCGACCACGGCGCCCGGTTCGCAGAAGAATTGCAAGGAGTTCAGCCTCGGACAGACTCTCTGCCCCTCGTTCCCGAAGCCGTTCCCGTGGACGCTGTGCCGGCTCCATGTCGGATATTCTCAACGTCACCGCAACCTCCTGTTCCGCCATTCGTTCCGCCTACAGGATACCTCGGGAATTTCGAGACGCGAGAATTCGACCCGCTCGACCGAGCGGAAATATTCGAGCTACGAACGGCTCGCCACGACTTCGGTGATCTCAGGGGCATAGAGGCGAATTCGTTCGGCCACGAAATCGGAGAGAGTCGAGTGCGCCATCGGACAGGTCCGGCACGCACCGATCAGTTCCAACCGGACACAATTGCCTTCGACAGAAACCAGACGGACATCGCCTCCGTCCGCCTCCAAAGCCGGGCGTACCTCACCGAGCGCAAAAATGACCCGCTCTTCCACTGTCCCCTTCGGCCACTCACTCATTATTCCTCCTCTGCACTCCTCTATCCGCAACATCCCTGCCTCTTTCCTTATTTCTTGATTTGGTCCGAACTTTTCAGACCAATCGGCGTTATCCTTGAAGACATGGGAACGAGCGATTTGGAGGTCACGGTGGAACGATGCCGCAGCGGAGATGAGGAGGCTTGGGCGGTGCTGGTCAGCACTACCATGCGGCCCCTTTATCGCCTCTGCGCAAGTTATGCGCCGTCGGCCGCTGAAGCGGAAGAGCTGACACAGGAGATCTACTTCAAGCTTTGGGAGAACCTCCACCGCTATCGCGCCGGTTCCAATTTCATGGCCTGGGCCTGGCGAGTGGCAAAGAATCTCCTCATCGACGCGCACCGACGCTCCCGTCGTGAACGCGAAGCGGCCTGGCTCGATCCTGAAATCATCGACCGACTCCCAAGCGGAGACGATCCCCACGGCCAGACCGAAAACAAACAACGCCTGAAGCTCATTGCCGCCGGCTTGCGGCAGCTGGATTCGGACCTTTCCGAACTGGTTCTGATGAGGGATTTCGCCGGCTTCACCTACCAAGAGATGGCGGATGCCCTGGAGCTTCCGCTCGGCACCGTAAAATCTCGGTTGAACAGAGCCCGATTGGAACTCACCACCGCCGTTCGCAGGCGCACGCAGATCCGAGCGGTCCCGTCCGCTGCGGTGCCGGTTGGGGGGGTCTCATGAGCCGGTGCCAATCGGTGCGCGATCTCTTCAGTGACTCCCTTGAGGGTGCACTCACCCCTGAGGAGGCGAAACGGGTCCAGGATCATCTCGCCGAGTGCGACGAATGCCGAGGACTCTACGAAGAGATGAGCAATATCCTCGGCGCTGCCGAGGACTTTGCCCATATTGAGCCGCCCTCATCCCTCGAAGCGGAGATTTCGAGTTCACCCTGCAGGCGATGGCTGGGCCTACTGTATTCGGCGGTGGACAGAGAAATTTCCGACGTGAACCTGGACCGCCTTTTCCAGCATTTGGAAGGGTGTGAAGGGTGCCGACGCGCGTGGAGTGACCTGACACTCATTCACCAGGCCGGGCAAGCCCTCGAGCCTCCGGCGCACCTGCTCTCACGCTGCCTTCGGCCCCAACGTCGTTTGTCGGGTCAGCGGATCCTCGGCCGCCGCACTGCAACTGCTGCTGCCTACATGCTGGCTATCCTGGCATCCTTCGTGCTCGGAAACCCCGTCACCCAAGCTCGCTATGACGCTACCCAAGCCGTACAACGGGTATCGGCGGCCTTTGACTCGGAAGTCGCAGGGGTCGCCAACACCGGACGCGGCGAGGCGAGAATGATGTTGTGGCGAGCGGTCAGTTTCGGCCGGCGAGCTGCCGAAACCGTACGAACGACCTGGTCTGAACTCACCGACGACCCAGTCCCCGGAGACCCATCCGAGGATCACAAGGAGACACCATCATGAGCGACAAAGAAAAAATCGACAGCACCCCGATGCCGCCGGCGCCAGGCCCAAAAGAAGACACTCCGGTCACACCGCCTTCTCCCCCTGTTGTCCCCCCGGCCCCACAGCCTCCGGTTCAGGAGGCGATCGAACGGCGGGATTCACACGAGGAATATCCCGAGTCCAACCGAGCCAAATCTTCGGTCGCGGCAGCGATTCTCGCACTTGTCCCCTTCGGACTCGGCCACCTCTACCTGGGTCAATATTCCCGGGCCGTCGCCCTCTTCGCGGCTTTCTGGGTTCCGATGCTGGTGTTGGAGCTTCCCCTGGTCGCAGTATTTTTCTACTTCTTTGCCATCTTCGATGCGTATCGTCAGGCACAACTCATCAATCTCGCCGACGAACGCGGTGAAGAACTCCCCGCCACAACCTTCAGTGGAGGCCTTACGGCCGGAGTATTCCTGATCGTTCTCGGAGCTGTCCTGATGCTTCGAAACTGGATCGACTTTTACTTCATCCGCGAATTCCTGCAGGACTGGTGGCCCGGCCTGTTGGTCATCATGGGCGCCTGGTTCATCTACGGCGCCGTCAAGGAGAACCGCCAATCTGGGGAATCCGACGAGGTCGAGCCCTACTGATTCCAGGCGTTTCCCCACGCAAAGCTCAACGCCCCGGCCGATCGCCGGGGCGTTTGTGTTACCAGGGCCGAGGAATTACGTCCTTCATATGATGGCAACACCGGTCGTTCGATTTGTTTGTGTCACTATAGGCCCCTTGGTGGGTCTTGTGGTGCTGGTTTTTTTGACGATCTTCGCCGCCACCGGGGGGGAGGCACAGACCACCACTCCGGGCCCAGCGATCGACGTTGAGATCTATAACCCCGTCGATGGCACGAACACCTTCTGCGTGGCCCCGGGCGAGTACTTCGAAGCCCACGTCTGGGTGAGCCCCGGCAC
>JAIOSJ010000288.1 GCA_021107705.1 Thermoanaerobaculales bacterium
AAACCTTCCTTCAGAGTGAAAGCAGCGGAATCAGCGTCGGAGGACGCTATGACCTGACGAATACCGAAACGAGTCTCAGCATCGTGGGTTCACTGGACCCGGACATGGCCCGCCTCATCCCTCTGGATATTCGGCTCGAGGGTCCCCTTCAGGTAGGCGCCCAAATCCACGGCCCGCTGGACAGGCTCGGCGGAACGATCGACTTGAACCACGAGAATGGAGTGATTCGGCTTCGGGATCCTGCCCTCCAGCTCGAAGACCTCGAACTCGAGGCCGAATTGAGCAATGGGAAACTCGACATCCGGAACGGCTCAGCGCGGCTGAATCGGGGCCAGATATATTTCGGCGGAGGCTGGGACCCGGAAATCGACCAGGGCGTGGTCGCCGAATTTGAAGATGTCACCACTCTGCTTCCAGGTGGGATTCTGAGCCGTTGGGACGGTGTCATCGCCGTCGAACCCGCGCATGACCGAGTGGCGCGCATCGTCGGAGACCTCAGCCTGCAGCACGGCCTCTGGGACCAACCCTTCGACTTGGCCGGCGCCGTTCTTGGAAGAAACGAAGACACATCCCAGGCCGAAGGTACAGCTCACGAGGTGGACCTGGACCTTGAAGTGCGGGATCGGGGCGGTATTCAGGTCGACAACAACCTCGGACATTTCGACATTCGCTGGAACGTTCTCGAAATCGGGGGCACCGCGGCCCTTCCCAAGATTATCGGGGACATCAACATCCTGCCCGGCGGAACCCTCGAGGTCGCAGGCCAACCCATCCGAATCCGGCGTGGTCTGGTGCAATTCACCGGAGACCCGCAGGTCGATCCTCTCCTGGAAATCATCCCTGAGAAGCAGGCGACCACCGTACTGGGCTCCTCCGAACCCGAATCCGGCCCACCGGGGCACGACGCCACGGCGATGGGTGTCACCGGGCTCTCGGCCGGCCTCGGAACCATGCTCGGCCTGGAGAACACCACCATCCGCCCCGAAGAGATCGCCATCGAAACCGAGACCGACACGAGCACCGAATTTTCGATCGGCCAACAACTCGGCCACAGCACGGCACTCTTCCTCACCACAGATCTCCGGGACAGCCAGAAGCGGGTCACGCTCCTGCAATTCTGGCGGCTGCCGGTCATTCCGGGGCTCACCGTCCAGGCCATGACCCGCACCGACACCAAAGAGGCCGACCTGAAGTTGCTGCAACGTTTCAGCTGGGGTGGAACAGAGGCTTCGGATGATCACCCACAGTTACGCAAGGTCACACTGGAAGGAGAGTGGCCGGGCTCGAAACGGAAGTACCGCAAGGCAACAGGGCTGGTTCGAGACCAACAGTGGGATCCATTCCTGCTCTTTCTCGGCGAGCTGCGCTTGGAACGCAAACTCGCAGCGCAGGGCTTCCCCGAGGCGCGGGTCCGGTCCAGAATCGGCGGTGACGAGAATCGTCCGATCGCCGCTTTCAGCTGTGAGGCCGGTCGCCGGGTGAGCCTCCGGGTTGAGGGAACGGACTTACCCAAGACCGTTACAAACCGCGTCACATCCCTCTATCGTTTCCCCCCACTCGAAAAATCGGCCTTCGAATCAATGAGAACCGTCGTCCTGCGCCACCTCTGGTCACAGGGTTTTCCGAAAGCCGACGCCGAGATTCAGTCGGTCGGCGACAACGAAATATTGGTTGCCGTTCACTCGGGAGAAAAAGCTCCTCTGGTGGGACCGGTTCTGGAGGGACTACCGGAAGAAACGCGGCAGTCCGTAGAGAATCTTTTGAAGAACCCGGCCGAACTGGCGGAGTTGGTCCGTGATCCGGACAGAGCAGGACGCATTGTGAGGCGAGTTCTGGCCTCGGCCGGCTACCGCGACGTGGGAAGTGTCACAAGCTGGACCCAAGAGACCGGCGACGGGTCAACCGCCGTCCACATCCAAGTCGTTCCCGGGCCGCGTTCGATCGTGGAAAAACTTGAGATCGTCGGCGACGATCCGCTCGGCGTGTATTCGGCCGAGAATTTTCGCCTTCATGAGGGAATGCCACTCGACCGCCGGCTGATCGACCGCGTTGTTTCGGACGTCCGCGGCGCCTACCGCCGCAGCGGCTATACCGACGCCACCGTTCGAACCCGTCTCGAATCTCTCGAGTCCGGGAAATGGAGGCTCCGGTTTGAACTTGAACCGGGCGCGACCATCATCGTTGACCGGGTGGAGATATCCGGTCAACGACATACCGGCGACTCGGCTATCCGCCAAGGCGTGTCCGTAACTCCCGGAGAAATATTCCACATCAACGACCTCGACGACACGGTGGCTCGCCTTGCCACTTTCGAACCTCTCGAACGAGTCGACGCCTCAACTCGTTCCGAGGGCCAACGCCTGGTGGTCGAACTCGACATCACCGAAAAACCTCGGTGGACCGCCGAAATCGGAGGAGGTTGGAACTCCGACCGGGGCGCAACAGCCCGATTGGGCATTTACGACTCAAACCTCTTCGGCCGCGGCATCCGCGCGGCTCTCCGTGGTCGCTGGGAACAGGACTTCATGCAAGGACGCTTCATCCTCGCTCTGCCGCCACTGCCGGGCGGCCGCTTCTCGGCCGGAATCAATGCGAGCTATACCGAGGATGTGTTGGTACCCGAGGATGAATACGACCTCCTGATCCACGAACACACGCACGAAGCCACTCTGGAGGGAAATTTGCTCCTCGGGCCCGGCCTTTGGGTGAGGAGTTACTACCGCTTTTCCCGAACCAGGACCTTCGAACCGGAACCCTTCGACCCGTCCTCTCCCCTGGATGTCACCCTCGACCTCGCCACTCTCGGAGGGCAGATTCTTTACGATCGTCTCGACAACCCATTCGACCCCCGGTCAGGCTCGTTCTTCGGGCTTGACCTGAGCTGGTCGGGAGAAGAGATAGGCTCCGATACCGGGAACATTCGGGCCCTCTTCACCGTCTCTCTTGCCACTGAACCACGAGCCGGCTGGACCTGGTTTCAGAGCCTCCGACTGGGTGCCGTCCGCCCCCTGAACAGCGCCCTCGACCGCAAATCACGGTTTTTCGCCGGTGGCCCCTCTTCCATCCGCGGCTTTCGGCTTGACTCGGTCGGTCCCGTCGAGGAATTGGGCGGAACAACGATATTCGCCGGCGGTGAGGCCCTCTTCGTCCTCAACGAAGGCAGGCCCTGCGGGGCGCCGTCTTCATCGATGCCGGTCATGTGTGGGAGACCTGGTCGGATGCCGACTTCCGCCTTGCCGTCGGCGCCGGTATCGGCCTGCGCTGGGGCACCCCCATCGGTCCGCTGTGGGTCGATGCGGCCTGGCCCATCGCAAACCGGGGGACAAATTCCGGCGTCAGATTCTCATTCGGCATCGGCCGAACGTTCTGAAGCCCGGTGTAGACTGTGCGCTCATGCCCACCGCCGCCCGTTTTGCCGTCCTCGCCGCCTGTTTTCTGTGGGCGGTGAGCTTCATCGCCACCAAGATCGCCCTCGAGACAACCCCTCCCCTACTCGTGGTCTCCCTCCGTCTCGTCATCTCGGCTCTGTGCTTCGCCGTGTGGCTGGGATTGGAACGTTCCCCCGACCGCCCCCGACCCGACCGGCTGATCCTCCGTCTGTTCGGCCTCAGCCTGCTTGGCACCGGCCTCCATTACGGGCTGCAAACCCTCGGGCTGCAGTACACCACAGCCTCCAACGCGTCGCTCTATGCCGTCACCGGTCCCATCACCATCGCGCTGTTCGGCGCGGCCTTCCTCGGGGAGCGGCTCGGCCCGGCCAAGGTCGTTGGCATCGCCGTTGCGCTGATCGGGGTGTTGGTGGTCATGGGTCTCGAGGACATCGCCGCCTTCGACTGGCGGGGCCATCTGCTCGGCGATCTCTTGGTGCTCATCAGCATCGCCATGTGGGGCCTGTTCACCGTCTTCGGAAAGAAACTGACCGACGC
>JAIOSJ010000171.1 GCA_021107705.1 Thermoanaerobaculales bacterium
CTCTCAGGATTTTCTTGCGCCTCGTCCGTCCGGAAGATATTGCCGAGTGGCTCGACCTGATGTCGGCGGAGGATCGGCAGCGAATCGTCGAGGCCCTGGACCACGAGGCCGCCGGAACCGTCCTTACGGACACCACGGCCTCGATTCGTTCCGAACTGGTCGAGGACATCGACCCCATCCGGCTGGCCCGCATCGCCGAGAGCATGCCGGCGGACGACGCTGCAGACCTGATCGGAGAACTGGAGGACGAGGAGAGCGAGCAGGTCCTCCACCACATCAAGGAAGAAGACGAAGAAGTCCTTCGCGACCTGCTCCAATATCCCGAAGACACCGCCGGTGGATTGATGAATCCCGAGGTGGTGGCCCTGACACCCGAGGCCACCGTTGACGACGCGATCACCGTTTTACGAAGCGCTGAGGAGGACACCATTACCGCTTCGCTCTACGTCGTCGATACCGACCGCGAGTTGATGGGGTTCGTCAGATTGCGCCGCCTCGTCACCGCCAACCCCATCGCACGCCTGGGTGACATCATGTCCGCCGACGTCATCTCGGTCACCCTCGGCACGGACCAAGAGGAAGTGGCCGATCTGGTCGACAAGTACGGATTCACCGCCTTGCCTGTCGTTGACGACGCCAACCGTCTGATGGGCGCCATCACCGTCGATGACATCCTCGAGGTCATCGAAGAGGAGGCGACCGAGGACATCTACCGTTTGGCCGGATCCTCGGCCCAGGAGGAAGAGTCCGAGTCGCTCCTCCACGTGGCACGCTATCGGCTACCGTGGCTTCTGGTATGTCTCGCAGGCACCCAACTATCGACCATGGTCCAGATTTCAGCCGCCCGAAATGTCGAAATGTACCAGCAGATTTCGGTCTTCACCGCGGCGATCATGGCGATGGCCGGCAACGCCTCGCTTCAGTCCTCGACCACAACCGTCAGACGCCTGGCCCTGGACACTCTGCCCCGGAACCGATTCTTCCGCCACGTGGCACGCGAGGTGATGGTGGCTCTACTGATGGGCGCGGTATGCGGTGCGATGGCCGGCGGACTCGCCTTGCTGTTCGGCCGCAACCCGTTGATCGGCCTGGCGCTGGGCCTGGCCATGGCCATCGGCATGTCGGCCGCCAGTCTGTTGGGAGCAGCGATGCCGTTGGTACTCGACCTGGTCAAGATCGACCCGGCGGTCGCCTCCGGCCCCCTGGTCTCGACCATAAACGACTCCCTGGCCTTGACGGTCTATTTCACCGTCGCAACCGCCATCCTCGTAACGATGGTGTAGGAGAGTCAGTCGCCAATCCGGCGGAGCCGGAACCAAAAAGCGAAAGGCCGGCCCGTCGGGTAGAAGTCCCAGGTTGCAGGTACCAGGTTTCAGGAAACTCGAACTGTGACCTGAAACCTGAGACCTGTGACCTGAGACCTGTAACCTGTGACCTGAGACCTGAGACCTGAGTCTTTGCTTCGCCTTTCGAAGCAGTTCGAGGGTAAGTCGCTAATATTCACTTGCCGGTTTTGGATAGCCGAAAAGAAAACCCTGAACGAGACGAATCCCAAGACTGGTGAGAACCTGCGCTTCGTCCTCTCGCTCGACTCCCTCGGCGATCACCTCTGAGTGGCTTCCCTCGGCGAATCGAATGACCGCCGAAACGAGATTCTGCTTGATCGGTGAAGCGGCGAGTTCTCGAACCAACAGTTGGTCGAGCTTGATGAAATCAGGCCGAAGGTCGGCGACCACATGGAGCGAACTGTAGCCGGTTCCCATGTCGTCGATGGCGATTCGAAAACCGTCACCGCGGAGGGACCCAACTATGGAACTCAAGAGGTCCGGGTTTTCGGCATAGGTCCTTTCGGTGATCTCGAGCACGATCCTCTCCGGGCGCCAACCGGCCTTCACGACCTTTGTCGAAAAACCTTCGGTCATGGCTTCGATGTATTCCAACCCCGTGATAGAAAGATTCAAAAACAGAACACAATCATCGGACAGAGCATGGCCGTTGGCGAGAGCCGCCTCGATGCACAAAAGTTCAACCTCGCCGAGGAGGCCAACCCTCTCCGAAAAACCGAATAGGTTCTCAGGGAGTTCCATATAGGTGTCCCGAGGTCCCCGTGACAATGCCTCATACCCAATCATCTCTCGCTCGGGGAGCCGAAAAATCGGTTGGAAAAGGGTTCGAATGGTCCTATCTCGCAACATGCTCCGCACTTCTGTACGTCGAACCTCGTCAAGTCTCTTGCCACGTCGATGAAAATCGTCTCGAGCTTCTAGGATTCCACCATAAATACACCGCTCAACCCGCTGTGCGGGGCGACGAAAAATCGTTCCTCCTCCGATGCGGAATGGGAGACTGACCGGATTCTTGCCCTCCTTGTCAAAGACCGTCAGATCCTCGACGAGCCCATCCAACAGATTCACCCCCTCCTGGTGCCCGGAACAGAAGGCGAGAAAGGTATCCCCACGAACGTTTTCTTGACACAGGAGATTTCCCCATTTGTTGTTGTGGTCAACCAACAATCCGCTGATATGCCTTGCCACTCCGCTCAGAATGTCGTCGTACCTCTCCCAACCGACGAGACTCTCCAGGTTTTTCTCCTGTTCAAAACTCACAAGGAAAACCTTCAAAGAACCGCTCTGTTCAAGGAGCTTTCTCACTCCATCGAGGCTGACCGGGAGCGTCGGCAGCTGGGTTACCGGGTCAAAGAGATTAGCCCGGTACTGAAGGGCCTCCATCCGCAATCTGCTTAGCCCTTCCGGGGGCAAACCATCACTCAATTGAATCGCCTTCCTCAGATTCACCGGTGAGGGCCTTCACTTGTTGGAGTAGATCCCGCGGAGAGAACGGCTTACAGATATAGGCATCGGCGCCCAACTGCAGGCTTTGAATCTGGTCCGAATGACCTGTCCTTGCCGAAACGATGAGCACTGGAATCAGAGCCCCCTTCGGGTCCTGACGAATCAGCTTGAGAAGCTCAAAGCCATCCAAATGCGGCATCATCAGGTCGAGCAAAAGGAGATCCGGCGGAGCGTCGAGAAGCCGAACGAGGGCCGAGTGTCCTTCGGTAGCGGTCTCAACCTCGAAACCCTCGCCCTCGAGAATCGTCCGTAGAAGATCAATGACATCGGGCTCGTCATCGAGTACAAAAACCCTTTTCCCCATGAGTGATACGACCCTTTCTCCTATCAGACTGTTCTCTTGATCTTACCAGACTCTTCCCCTCGCAACGCCCGGAAGACCCCACTACCAGACTTTCCGTACCGCAGAGGAAGCCACACGAAAAAGGTAGAACCTCGGCCCTCCACACTTTCAACCCACACCGCTCCACTGTGAGCTTCGACGATGCTCTGCACCAGTGCCAAACCGAGCCCCATCCCGCCGTACTCACGACGTGTCGTTGGGTCCACCTGGTAGAAACGATCGAAGATGCGCAGCAGAGCCTTCTCAGGAATTCCGATTCCGGTGTCGGCAACCCGCACCTGTAGACCTGGGAATCCGTCCCGAACCAGCGGCTCCGCGGTGACTCGAATAGACCCTTCCCTGGGAGTGAACTTGCCGGAATTTCCAATCAGGTTGAGGAAGACCCTCTCAACCCTTTCTGGATTGCACTCGATGCTGGGCAAGTCGGTGGCAAGACTGAGAGAGCAAAAAACGCCCATCTCTTCCAGCCCGGGCAGGAGCGTTTCGACCACTTCGTGCAACATGTTCCCGATGTGGACTTCTTTCATGACGAAATCCAAATTCATACCCTGATCCCACTGAGAGAGTTGTACCAGCTCCTCGATACGCTGATGCAGCCTCAAGAGGTTCTTCCGACACACCGCAACCGCACGCACCGCCTCGTCACCCAACGGACCCAGCGAACCGTGCTCCAGTAGTTCAAGATAACCACGCAACGCGGTCAAAGGGGTCTTCAGCTCATGAGAAACGTTGGCGACGACGTCCGCCTTTGTTTGATCCAGGGCCTCCAGTTCGAGATTTGCCTCTTTCAGGCGACCGATCGAATCGGCCAGAGTCTCGGCCATATCGTTGAAGGCATCCGCCAAATCCTCCACTTCATCACCGGACCTGATGAGGACTCTTTCGTTCAGGTGGCCTTCCTGAAGGCGACCAACTCCGTCCCGCAGACGTTCTACATTCGAGGTGATCGACGACGCCATCACGACGGCCACATTCCGTGCCAATATCAGCGCGAACAGCAAGACCGAAGCAACCGTCACCACCGACCTGATCAGTTGACGCCTGATGCGTCCATAACTGAAATAGGCCACGAGTGAATACCTTCTCCGACCCCACTCCTCGACCACAGGCACCACAACCCGAAAATTGGTAGATCCGTCGTCGACCTCCTCAAGTCCCTGTGAGAGTTCGAGCGACCTCACAGCGGCCATCACCTCAGGCAACCTGACCTTCGGCGCCTCCTGAGGATCGGGAAAGCTCTCCACACCGTCGTGATCAGCCCACATAACCAGAAACCCATCCACGTGCACGACCTCAAGCACGACGAGGTCCGAATTGAGTTCCATCCACCGACTCACCTGTCGATCGAGGATATGACGTCCGGTGGTTCTATAAAGGTCCGCCGAACGTGCCAACGGGCCTGCCACCAGAGAGGCAAAGGTAACGGAGCGCTTCTCCATCATGCTGCGTTCATTGAGATATCTTGGAATCGTCAGCCATGCGCCCACGATAATGACCATCACCGTGACCACGATCTCCATATTCCAGGCGATCCGACGCTGAAGCCGACCCATGTTTGATCGACGCTTCCAACCAAATAAATCAGAAAGAGACATCAGACATTACGAGAATACCAGCACCCTGACCTGGCGAAGCCGAGTCATTCCAGGTTCTGAACCTGCTCGCGAATCCGCTCCAGTGCACCCTTGGCATCAACCACCCGATCCGCCACCCCCAACTCCCGACATTTTGTGCCGAGGGTGTTCAACTCCCGGTGGATTTCCTGACACAAGAAATCCAGGGCACGGCCTATGGCGCCGCCTGATTTCAAACGCCGTCGAAAACTCCCAATATGGGTTCTCAAGCGAACGACTTCTTCCGAGACGTCGGCCTTGTCGGCCAGCAACGCGGCTTCGTGCACCAGTCGCTCTTCATCGACTGCACGCCCCTCGAGCAGTTCTTCCAACCGCTCCTTGAGACGTTCAAAGACA
>JAIOSJ010000162.1 GCA_021107705.1 Thermoanaerobaculales bacterium
GCCTTTTTGACGCTCTGGAGGTTGCGCCACCCACGCGCAAACACATAGAAACAGCCAAATAATGGCATTTTTCGAAAATTGATCCAATAGAATCAACTATTTACGCACTGAACTGTCGAACTTGGGTAATCCCAGAGTTTTTCTACAAAGAAATCTATGATGATAAGGGCCGATTCTTTCCAAGAAAAGCAGGGAAGATTGACCGCCAGGAGCAAAAGGGAATTCGAGAGTATTTGTTTTGTGATGAATGTGAAGGACATCTCTCCAAATTCGAGAAATACGGTCGCGAAATTATTTTTGGTGGAGAAGAGATCTCAGGCAGAAGAGTGCCTCGTGCTGTTCTTCTAAGTGAACTGGATTACACAAAGCTCAAGGTGTTCCTAAATTCTATACTGTGGAGGATGAGCGTTGCCTCTGGGCCAATGTGGGAAAATGTCCGCCTTGGTCCTCATGAGGAAAGACTAAGAGAACAGGTTCTCGATGGAGCGCGACGAAGCTTGGACGGGGTTGTCTGCTGCATTAGAAGGACCCTCTCACTTTCCCTTCCAAAGAGCATGCCGAAATTGATGCGTGGGCTCCCTTCATCCTCGATCACAAGGTGTTGCGGAGGATCCTCCGCCATCTGGAGACCAAGGCAGCCTATTCGGAGCGAGGACCTCCGGAGCCGGCGGCGCTCGCCTGTGTCGCATCCGGTTGACGATCATCGGTGCACGAAGGCCACCTCGGTTGGGGGGGTGCCTCGAGGTCCTCGATTTCGACCTGGGAAGGCATTCTGCCCTCTGAGGCAGCGCTGGGCACTGTCTTGGAGGGCTGAGGGTGGCCACAGCTGCTTTCTGGGGACTCAACTGTGGGGTCTTGGGTGACTCAGGTCGTGGTAGGCTCGTGGTATGCGGAAAGGAAATTCCTGTCCCCAAAGAACAACCACATTGGAGTCTGAAAATGCGCAGCTTCCGTTGTTCGTGTCGTGTTGACCCAGGGTTGATGAGCGTTTCCGCGGCCCTTTTTCTTGTCCTGGTTGGGGTGAGCGCCGGGGCGTGGGTCTATGATGGCGAACTCGATTCCTCCTGGAGCGGGAACGGACTCGCAACCTGGGGGGATCCCGGCACGGTCACCACAGGGCGGGGGATCGCGATGCAGTGTGACGGAAAGATCCTTGTCGCCGGGGTAACCAACGTGGGAGGGGACCCGAGCGACCTCATGGTCGCGCGATTCAATTCCGACGGAAGTCTGGACACTTCGTTTGCGTCGGCTGGGATTTTCACAATCTCTCCCCAGTCATTCGGGGCGGCTGGATGGGACGTTGCCGTCCAACCGGACGAAAAGATCGTGGTCGTCGGCTATTCGGCCCAAGCGCTTTCAGGGACTTCCTTTCTCGTGGTACGACTTACCGCCGCCGGCGTTCTTGACACCAGCTTTTCTGGAGACGGAATTCAGATTTTCAATTTTGGCAGCCACGCCCGAGCCCACGCCGTGGAAATCCAGGACGATGGCGGCATTGTGGTCGTCGGTGAAACATTGAATCAGACCGCGATTGCCGTAGCCCGTCTGACGTTGAGCGGGGAGTTGGACGCCACCTTTGACACTGATGGATTGGCCACATTTGACTTCATCTTCGGCGACGACAAAGGTTGGGATGTCGTTGTTCAGGATGACGGCCGTATTCTTGTGGTCGGCAGCGCGTCTGTGGGCGTCGACACGGTTTTCGTGGTACTCCGGTTGTTGACCGACGGTTCCCTCGACACCTCCTTCGGGTCCGGAGCGGGCGGTGTCGCCGCCGTAGACTTCGGCACAGACTCACTGGGTCGCGCCATCGCACTACAACCCGACGGAAGAATGGTCGTAGCGGGGGTGACCGGCAACCCGACGGCAATGGCCGTCGCCCGACTCACCAGCGCGGGGATTCTCGATAGCTCATTCAGCGGCGACGGCAAGGCCATTTTCGACCTCAACCCAGGCCAGGAAACGGCGTTGGATGTGGCCATGATGGGCGATGGCCGAATCATCGTTGTCGGGAGCTTGACCTTCGACGGATTCAACTATTTGGCGTTGGTGAGATTCAGCGCTGACGGAGATCTGGATCTTTCGTTCGGGGGCGGGACCGGATGGGTACCGTATTTAGAGGACGGTGCCTTCGGCCGGGGTCTCGTCATTCAGCCCGTCGACCGAAAAGTCGTCGCCTCCGGTTTTGTTGAAAACAGCGTTACCGAAGTGTTTATGAAGGTCATTCGCGTCACTGGCGACGGCAACCTGATTTTTGCCGCGGATTTCGAATGCGGCAATACGGATGTATGGAGCACGTCGGTCCCATAGGGGTCGCCCACAGGTAACGGTGCCAGGCTTTGGGAACTTAGGAAGTTGATCGAGGCCAAGTGATTCCCGGAGAGGGGGGTGAGCCGATATTCTTGAACCCCGGCCTTCTGGGCAATCCGTCGGACGGATTGCATGCGGCCCTTCAGGCCGGGGTGATGGTCGAGGCCGCGGGTCCTCGACACCACGAAACGGCACCTCCATCGGGACGTGCGGATATGTAGCGTGGCCGATTATGTAGAGTTGGACCTCCAAGTAGCTGATTTTCCAAAAGTTGACGTTGCAGTACTTCACATAATGTGGGTTGATTCCTCCTCAAGCCGAGC
>JAIOSJ010000333.1 GCA_021107705.1 Thermoanaerobaculales bacterium
TCCCTGTGTCCGATGTCGCACGAATCACTGTGACTCGTGGCGGCGCTTCAGTACTCTACGGTCCAAACGGGCTCGGCGGCGTGATCAACATCGTTACTTTCCAGGCCGAAGAGGGACTGAACACCGAGGCCAATCTCCGGCTGGCTGATAATTCCACGTTCCTTGCTCATGGCGCCACAGGCGGTAAAAAGGGTTCATTTGACTGGTACCTCGGCGCCGGACTCGAACAATCCGACGGCTTCAGCCTCAGCGAAGACTTCCAAACCGAGCCCTACCAACCGCAGGGACTCCGGCTGAACTCCGATCTCGAACGGTTTTCCATCATTGGGCGAGTTGGCATGGAATTGAGCGAGGCCGACCGATTTTCCGTGACCTTGCGTTGGATCGATGCCGAAAAGGGCATCCCTTTCCATACGACTCGACCTTCCGGCTTTGTCAAATTTTCACGATTCCCGGAATGGCGCCAGGGAACTTTCACGCTGGGCTGGCAGCGGGATTTGACGGGCGAGGGATCCATTCGTGCTCAGGTTTTTTCACATCACTTCGACAACACACTCGATGTATTCTCCGGACCCGAACTCGAGGAACGCCTGCTGCGCTCGACCTTCGCAGATCGAGTCGTTGGAGGTTTCATTGTCGGAGATAAACGTTTCGGCGCCCATCTCCTTTCGGGGGCAATCCATCTGCGTGAAGACCACCATCGCCGGTTCGAGGAAACCGAGGTATCGTCAATGGAACTCGTCGAGAGATTCACGGCCCTCACCGGCTCGGCCGGCGCCGAGGGCCGCCTGACCCTCGGAAAACGCTCGGTGATGATCCTCGGCGCCACCCTGGATCACAATGCCGTCACCGAGTCTTGGGATTTCCAAACAGGGGAAATGAACCACACATCGGAAACGATTTTCTCCCCACAGGGCGAAGTGAGGACCCTTTTCAAGGGCAATCTTACGGGATCACTGGCCGTGTACCGGCGGACCCGGTTCCCGACCCTTCGCCAGCTCTTCGGCGGCGATGTCCCCAGCCCGACCTTGAAACCCGAGACCGTCACCGGGGCCAACGTGAGCCTTCGGTGGCACCCAAATACCGCAATCTCCTTTTCTGGGGCCCTGTATTTCGATCAGGTGAAGGACCTCATTTCCCGTGTCGGCAGGGCCTTTCCATATGAAAATCACGATGAAGCCGAGATTTCCGGATTCGAGTTTTCCGGTCGAGGTCAGTGGGACCGACTGGACTGTCGAGTCTCCGGAACGTGGCAGTCGGCCGAGTTCACCGCGTCCTCACAGAGTATGGAGGAGATTCCCTTCGTGCCCGAAGCCACCGCCGAAGTCGGCATTGCCCTCCGCGTCGGTCGGTCCACACACTTGAGAACGGACTGGCAGTGGGTTGGAGAGAGAATCTTCTATGAGTGGGGAGATCGACGAGAACTGCCGGATTATTCTCTCGTGCGCTTGGCGGTGGCTCACGAGTGGAAAAACCTGGAACTCAGGATCGACCTCGAAAACGCTCTCGACGCCAACATCGAGCAGGAGTGGGGCTATCCTCTGTCGGGCCGACGACTGTGGGTCGGGTTCTCATACGACTTCGTGGGTCATTAGCATCATCCCATGCAGAAGGCGTTGAGCTTATTGCCGTCGAGGTCGCGGAAATAGCCGGCATAAAAACCGCTGTCGCCGCGCGGCCCGGGCGCCCCCTCATCCATTCCACCCAATTGGATGGCCTTCCTGTGTAGGGCATCGACTTTGTCCCGGCTGTCCATCGCCAAGGCGACCATGACGCCGTTGCCGACGCTGGCCGCCTTGCCGTCGAAGGGATGGGTCACCGACAACGCCGGCTGACCCGGGGCCACGGCCCAGGCGATGAAGCGCTCTTCTTCCATGAAACGTTTGGCGCCGATTTCGCCAAGGAGTTGATCATAGAAATTTGCGGCCTGTTCGAGATCATTGGTTCCGAGTGTGACGTATCCGATCATTGGAGTCCTCCACAATTTAAAGTGTTCCGGCAATTGTACGCCATCGAGCTAGCCCGCACTTCTCACCCTTTGATCCGCGAATCAATCGAGGTCAAGGATGCGCACGGTTTGGGGTTCATTGATGCAGCAGAAAAGGACGGGAATTCAAGACAAAAAGAATTCTTCTTTGTCCAACCCATGTTTTTTCATGAGGTTATAGAGTTGGCGAGCAGACAGCCCCGTGCGCTCGGAGGCATCGGCGAGGCGACCCCGTGCCAGCCGAAGGGCGGTCTTGAGATACTCCATTTCGAAACTGTCCAGGATCCGCTCCTTCTCCTGACGATAAGGAGGCAATATCGCCGACTCGATGCCATCGTCAGGAAGGCGGAGCACTCCGTCCGTCGAAAAGATCACCAACCTCTCGATGATGTTCTCAAGCTCCCGAACGTTACCTTCCCACTCCTGGATCTTGAGCCACTCCACCAGCTCCGGGGCCAGATCGCGAATGCTCTTGCCGTGACGAGTCGCGATGCGACCCGCAAACCGCGAAGCTAGTCGAGCGATGTCCTCGCGACGTTCCCTTAGAGGAGGAATGTGCAAGGGAACGACATTCAGTCGGTAGAAAAGATCCTGGCGGAATCGACCATTTTCGACCAGCTGCTCAAGGGGCTGGTGGGTCGCCGTCACCAGCCGTACATCGACCGGAATCGGTTTGTCGGATCCGAGGGGCGTCACCGCCCTCTCCTCGAGAACCCGTAGCAATTTCGGCTGGAGGGAAGCGGGAAGATCGCCGACCTCGTCCAGAAAAAGAGTGCCGCCGGCGGCGGTCAGAAATCGCCCTACCCGCCTGCGGTTGGCGCCCGTGAATGCCCCTCGTTCATGACCGAACAACTCAGCCTCGAGCAGGGACTCCGGGATGGCAGAGCAATTGATCGCAACGAACGTTTCGGATGCCCTCCCGGAGGCAGCGTGAATGGCCCGGGCCACGACCTCTTTACCGGTCCCGGTCTCACCACGAATAAGAACCGTGACGGGAGTCGGCGCCACATCAGCAATCAACCTACGCAACTGCCGAATTGCCGGCGCCTCGCCCACCAGACCATGGCCCAACTCGAGAACATCAGCCCTTTCGAGCTGGCAGCGAAGGCTGTGCATCTCAGCCGCGCGCCGGCACATCAAAGCCAGCTCATCGTAGTCGAGGGGCTTGGACAAATAGGTGAAGGCGCCCTCCTTCATCGCCTGGACCGCCAGGCGTTCATCGCCCTGTCCGGTCATCATGATCACCGGCAATTGGGGCCACTCCCGACGAATTTTGCTCAGCAGTTCCAACCCGTTCATATCCGGCATCAGATAATCGGTCAGAACAACATCCGGATGTGCCTCAGGAAGAAAGCGCAACGCCTCGGCCGCATTCTCGACCGATCGAACCTCGAAACCCTCCCGTACGAGGTTGAGGGCGATCACCCGAGAAGCCGCCTGATCGTCCTCCACTACCAAGGCCCGGAAGGTCATCGCGGGCTGAACCTCGCGGTCACCAAGGCGCCGGTATCGTTGTTCTCGACCGACAGATCGCCCCCATGGAGGCGGCAAATCTCCCGCATGATGGTCAAGCCAAGTCCGGTCCCGTCCGGCCGTGTCGTCAGGAAGGGCTGGAAGAGATTCTCCAGTACGACGACAGGAAATCCCGGACCATCGTCCTGGAATTCGATATCGACCCAGCCGGCGCTTTCCTCGCTGAGATACCGAATTCGAACATGAAGATAGCCTTCACCGCCCATTGAGAGACAGGCATTTTCACCGGCGTTGCAAACCAAACGTTCGAGCAGCCGCCGATCGCATTGCACCTCCTCCGGCACGTCGTCTTCCACATCCAGATTCCATCTCACTTTCGGATGAGGCAGGGAACAGGCATGCAGTTGATCCTTCAAGACTTCGCGCAAATCGACAGGTTCGAGTTTAATTTCAAAGGGGCGAGTCAACTCGTTGAGGTGGGTGACCAGGGCCGAAATCCGAGAAACCTGTTCCATGATCAGGGTTGTGAGTTCCATCCCCTGATCCAACTCGGCTTCATACTGGCGTAAATAGTGGGCGGCGCCCTGAATTGCATTCAGGGGGTTCCGGATATCGTGGCCAACCTTCGCGGCCATACGTCCGAGCCCCGCAAGGCGTTCGGCGTGCAACAGCTCTTGTTCCAAGGACTTACGCCTGCTGATGTCGTGAGAAAGCCAAAGAACACCACGATACTCACCATTAGGTTTGGCCACCCGGGAATAGGTTACTTCATAGCGATGCAGGCGCTCCAAAACGATCGGGTGCTCCTGAAGCTGGGGCTCGTTCCGAAATCGTCGCATGACCCTTTCGAGGGCCCTATGGGTTCCATCGGGGTGGCAGCTTTCAACCGTACCTCCGAGGCGGTCGCCGACGCGCCGGATCTCCGCTCCAATTGGGTTGGCCATGGTCACTCGATCGTCAGAATCGATGAAAATGAGCCCGATAGGCAGACAGCGGATGATGTCCTCGAACTCGGCGACCCGCTCACGCAGATTCTCGAGTTCCTTCCGTTCATCCGAGGTCAGGGAACTAGCCCGCACTTCTCACCGGGTTTCGTCGCGAGGGCTGCGAAGGGTAGTTAGATGTTCGCTGGCACCGCTTTGCGGCTTGCGTCTCTCCGCCTCCGGCTCCGAGGTCAGGTTTTTCGGAACTTGGGCGACGCAGTCGTAGTTGCGCTCCTTCGAGGAGATCGATTTGCGAAAAGCACGACAGATGGCTACCATGCGCAGTCCGCAGCAGATACCTGGTGAGAAATTCGGGCTGGATCCTTCCGACATGAAGACACGATGC
>JAIOSJ010000401.1 GCA_021107705.1 Thermoanaerobaculales bacterium
ATGGCCCATCACATCGCCCGTTGGCGATCTGCATATTACTCCTCAGCAGCTTCTTCAAATCCTGAAATCGCTTCGCCATCTTCGGTGGCGATTCCTCTGGTGATGGACTCCAACCGCAGAGTCGCTGAAAGCGTGAGGGTAGATCCTGAATGGACAGTTGGTAGGGATTGGCCTCGGCGAGCGGGACATGATCACCATGAAAATGGCTGAACACTATGTCGGTCGCCTGTTCCAGCGCCGCCAAAATACTTTCGCGTACCTGTTCACCGATCGCCACCTGCAGCGGATGAGGAAGCAATCCATGCCGCAGGTATCCCAGAGCCACACCGGGATCGATGACAATGCAGCGGCGACCAAAAGTCACCTTACAGCAAAGCCCACGTACACCCAGGGACTCGGCAGCGACAATCTCGAGACCTACGCCAGAATCGATGTCCACGATCTTACTCCCCAACAAGAATAAATCAGAATCCCTTTTAAATATTCTTTTTGCTTTTCAACCCCGGCCTTCTGGATCGCCTGGCGGCGACCAAGCGTCGCTATGAAGCGAAGCCACGAGAAAGCCAATTGCAGGGACTGCGGCTTCGCTTCATACGCGAGCGGCGGTCTCCCTCGTTCCCGGGAGAACCGAGGTCGAGGCGCCCTGCCCGTGAATTGCCAAGTGTCGGCATTGTGAGGGTGGCGACTGGTTGGCGGAAAGCGATTCGACACAATGCCGCACATGGCACGTTCCGAGGGATGCGCTGTCCGCGTTTCTGCGAACGCCCTACAAATCCCTTGATCGAGATCGTGGCTCTTCCACACCACGAAACGGCGTTCCGGCGGGCTTTGTCCCCCTGGAAAAATGCCGAGCGGGAGTGCCCTGGCACTCACGAAGGCCGGGGCCGAAGTCCCGGCAATCCCCGGCTGCGTGACTCAGGGGGAGACCTTCGACCAACTGCTGCGAAATATCTATGAGGCAGTAGAAGGGTGCCTATCGGTCAATGTCGAAGACGTCGAAATCTCGCCCAATGATCTGGTCATGGAGATCGCCGTTACAGCTGTTCCCTGATCCTCCCACTGGTGTTCACCAACGCCGCTTCCAGGTCGAAAAACTGGAAAGGCACCGTCCGCAGGATTGCAGCGATGTTGTTGAAGAACCCCGCAGAACGCTAGTTTCATGTGCCGGGCACCTTTTCGTCGGCTCTGCCGGCCTAATCGTCAGAGTGTTGAGAGTGTTCGCCTCCAAGGTGATCATCCGCGCCACAGCGCTCTGAGTGTACCAGCGACATCAGGGTGCCGCGTTGAGCCTTGTTGCATTATGGGAGCGCCTCTACCATAATGTACACATGAACTACCGTCGACGATTCATCGAAAGCCACGTTCGGGATCTGAGCGGTAGGTTTGGGGCCGTACTGGTTACGGGTGCCCGTCAGGCAGGAGTGATGGTCGAGGTCGCGGGTCCTCAACAATACGAAGCAACCACCCCCATCGGAATGTGCCGGGTCTCGAGCTGTTGTTGGGGATCGTTTCGTTTCCAGCGAAATCCGTGAAATTCACGGGGCTTGAGGTTGAGCCCAAAAGAGGAGCCCAGAGACCATCCGGCCGGGCTATGATGCAGGCATGAGTTCAGATGGTATTGCCAGAGGCCCGACCGAAAACCCCTCGCGAAGCGAAAAGCGTGAGGAGGTGCGAGATGTGCTTCCGGAAGGCGGCGGGCGTAGTGATTTTACTTCAATGACTTACGGAAGTACAGATGGTGCCTCAGTCGCGATTTGCAGCCGTGATGGGGTTTCCGGCCGGGCCTCTAACCCCTTTGTCCACCTTCACCTTCATTCCCACTATTCCCTGCTTGATGCGACGATCAAGGCTCCGCTTCTGGTTAAGCAGGTGAAAGATCTGGGCATGGATTCGGTTGCCATTACGGATCATGGGAATGTGTTCGGCGCCTTTCAGTTCGTCGGGGCGGCCAAAAATGCCGATGTGCGTCCGATTGTCGGCTGTGAGGTCTATGTCGCTCCGGGCGACCACCGGGAAAAGTCCGCTGCTCGTGGAAGTGAGAAGAATTTCTTTCACCTGGTTCTGCTTGCCGAAAATCAGCGGGGATATCGCAACCTGATGTGGTTGGTAAGCCAGGGGTATCTCGAGGGTTTTTATTACAAACCACGGATTTCAAAAGAAATCCTGGCCGAGCATTCGGAGGGCCTCATCGGCCTGTCGGCATGTTTAAGCGGTGAGGTGGCGCAGCGTCTCATGGGTCGCGATCCGGTTGCTGCTCGCAGGGTTGCCGAAGAGTATCGGGAGATCCTCGGGAAGGACAATTTCTTTCTTGAAATCCAGAATCACGGCATGGTTGACGAGGAGTTCGTCCGCGAAGGGGTACGGGAGATCTCGCGCCTGACGGCGATTCCCACCGTTGCGACCAACGACTGCCACTTTCACTACCGGGATGATCTGGCGGCCCATCGGACATTGATCGGGATCGGTCGGACAGGATCGAAGGGTGGTCAGGACTACGTTTACAACCAGGAGTTCTACGTCAAGTCGCCCGAGGAGATGTACGCTCTGTTTGAAGATTTTCCCGGCGCTTGTGAACGCACGAGTGAGATTGCCTCTCGTTGCGAGATCGAATTCGACACCTCGACCTATCACCTCCCGCAGTTTCCGGTGCCGGGTGATGAGGACGAGGGAAGGTACTTTCGCCGGGTTTCGCGCGAGGGGCTTGATCGCCGGCTGGCGGCGACGACTGTGCGCACGTGTTCGGACGAACAATATCGGGAGCGGCTCGAAAGCGAGTTGGACATCATCGAGCAGATGGGTTTTCCGGGTTACTTCCTGGTGGTCTGGGATTTGGTTCGGCAGGCCAGGGAGGATGGAATTCCGGTCGGTCCGGGAAGGGGGTCGGCGGCGGGCTCGGTCGTGTCCTACGCCCTTCAGATCACCGATATCGATCCCCTGGAGTACGATTTGCTCTTCGAGCGCTTTCTGAATCCGGAACGAATTTCGATGCCGGACATCGATATCGATTTCTGTCAGCGTGATCGTTACAAAGTGATCGACTACGTCCGACGGCGTTACGGAGACGACTCGGTCTGTCAGATCGCGACCTTCAACATTCTCAAGGCCAAGAGCGCCATTCGGGATGTCGGCAGGGTCATGGAGATGAGTTACCGGGATGTGGATCGCATCGCAAAGTTGATACCGGATGATCTTGGAATGACGATCGATCAGGCCCTCAGGGATACGGCCGAGTTGAGAGAGCTGGCGAATGGGGACGAGGATGTGAACCAGCTCATCGAGATCGCGCGTAGGCTGGAGGGTTTGGCGCGGCATTGTGGAGTTCATGCGGCCGGAGTGGTGATTGCGCCCGAGCCTCTGGTGAACCTCGTACCGCTTTACCGGACCAACAGAGACGAAATCACGACTCAGTACGACAAGGATGATGTGGAAAGTCTCGGTCTCTTGAAGATGGATTTCCTCGGCCTGCGAACGCTCACCGTTCTGGCCGATGCCGTGGAGTCCGCCCGAAGGAACGATGCCCCAGATCTCGATCTCTCAGGGCTGACGCTGGATGACCCGGCTGTTTATGATTTGTTTTCGACCGGCGACACCGATGGCGTTTTTCAGTTTGAATCTTCAGGGATGAAGGAGGTTCTCCGTAAGGTCCAGCCGCGGGTTTTCAACGATATCGCAGCCCTGAACGCCCTCTATCGTCCCGGCCCGATGGCCTTTATCGACGATTACGCGGCACGTAAGCACGGTCGAAAAAAGATCGTCTACATTTTCCCCGAACTCGAGGAAATCCTCGGTGAGACATACGGGATCATCGTTTTCCAGGAGCAGGTGATGCGCATCGCTGTGAAGATCGGCGGATTCTCGCTCGCCAAAGCGGACATTCTGCGCAAGGCGATGGGCAAGAAGAAGCAGGAGATCATTGATCAGGAGGGTGAAAACTTCGTAAAAGGAGGCGTCGCCAACGGGTTCCGTGAAGCGAAGGTGCGGCAGCTTTGGGACCAGATTGTACCCTTCGCCAAGTACGGCTTCAACAAGAGCCACTCGGTGGCTTATGCCCACGTCGCCTATCTCACCGCATATATGAAAGCTCATCACCCGGCCCACTTCATGGCGGCAATGCTGACATCGGAAGTGTCGAATACCGACAAGCTCTCCCAATATCTCGTGCGCTCGCGCCAGATGGGTATTGAAATTCTTCCTCCTGCCGTCAATAAATCGCAGTCTTTCTTCAGCGCGGACCCGGAGGGCATCCGATTCGGGTTGTCGGCGGTCAAAGGCGTGGGCGAGACGGCGGTTCAACCGATCCTCGAAGCGCGGGAGAAGGAAGGCAGTTTTACCTCGTTCTCTCACTGTCTGCGTTCCGTTTCCCACCGAACGGTCAACAACAAGGTTCTTGAGTGTCTCATTCGGGCGGGTACTTTCGACGAGTTTGGGATCACGCGCAAGGGGCTTCTGGACAATCTGGAGAGGTTCACCGAGTTGACCGCCCGAGAACGCGAGCAGGAAGAGCACGGGCAGGGGTTTCTGTTCGCCGAAAGACCTTCCGAAAGCCTTGAGGAAGAGATTCAAGGCGTGGGGCGTGCCGAAGAGAGCGAGCGCCTGACCTGGGAGAAGGAGGTTCTGGGATTTTATCTCACGGGCCATCCTCTGGATCGGTATGCCGATCAGCTGGCCCTGTTCGCCGATTGTGGAGTCGAGGTGCTGGGAGAACGTTTTTCGGCAGGAGCGGAGCAGGTGAGCGTCGGGGGGCTGGTCGAGGGAATCAAGGTGATCCCGATCAAGAAGATCGGGCCCAACCAGGGCCGGCGCATGGCGGTCTTTCAGTTGGAAGGAAGAAACGCCAGTCTGCGGGCGGTGGCCTTCCCCGATACCTACGAGAAGGTCGCTCATTTGCTGGAAAACGGAAACGCGGTTCTGGTGACCGCCTCTCTCAAGGGGGACGGAGATCATGTGGAACTGACTGTTGAGAATGTCGCCCTGTTGGACCAGGTAGAAACCTCCCGTGCGGCAGCGCTCAAGGTGGTCCTCGACCTGGACAAGGTGGATGAAAGCAAGATCGAGGAACTCCGCGAGTTGCTGATGACCCATCCCGGTGGAACTCCCGTGCGGTTCGAATTGATTCGGCGGGGAGGATTCAGGGCTCGGCTGGTGCCGCCGCCGGCCCTCTCCGTGACACCGGACGCTGACTTGCGCACCGCTGTTGAGGCTCTCCTCGACGGTGGATGGACCGAGCTTGAATATTCTCAACCTGCCCGAACCCAAGGTGGCGACATCCCAAATTCGGCCCCTGAAAATCGGCGCCATTGGGTAAACTGAATGAGTATGAATCTCGTTGGATCCGTTATCCGGAACATCAGAATTCTGGAGCGCCTCGGAGAGGGCGGCATGGGCCAGGTCTATGTCGGCATGGACGAGAAGCTCAAGCGACGGGTGGCAGTCAAGGTCATCCGCCCGGATCGTCGGTTGGACGCCCGGGCCAAGAGGCGCTTCCTGCGTGAAGCTCGAACGCTGGGTCAAGTCGAACACATCAATATTTGCAGGATCTACGACTTCATTGAGGTCGGAGAAGAGATGGTCATTGTGCTCGAGTTGGTCCAGGGAGTGAATGTTCGGGAGGCTCTGAAGAAGGGTCTGAGCTACAAGCAGAAACTCGACATTGCGTTGCAGATCTCCCAAGGTCTGGTGGCCGCGCACTCGATGAGCGTCGCCCACCGGGATCTCAAGCCGGAGAACATCATGCTGACCCCGGACGGGGTTGTGAAAATCCTCGATTTCGGTCTGGCCCGGCCCCTCATGGGACCGTCTGCGGACATCGGGGACGGGTTGACCTCTGAACCCTTGCCGGGGGAAGGCTCAGAGGGAATTCGAGACGAGGATGACCCGCTCGGCACAAGAGGCCGGTCGGAAAAAGATCCTGCGGCAGGCCAGGAGGCTTTAGTCGATGGAACCATGACGACGGTCACCCAGTTTGGCGAGATCATGGGAACCCCGAAATATATGAGTCCTGAGCAGGCTCGCGGGGAGGTGGTCACCGCGGCGAGCGACATGTATTCCTTTGGTCTCTTGATACAGGAACTCTTCTGCGAGGAGTGTCCGGTGGGTGAGGATCTCGCCATCTCAGTCGTGTGCAAGAAGGCGATGTGGGGTGAAAGTGCTCCGGTCGAAGGCCTCGGCACCCACCTGACGGCCTTGATCAATCGGCTCAAGGAATTCAAGCCCGGAATGAGGCCCAGTGTGGTTGCCGCAGCTCAGCGCCTCCAGTGGATCGCTGATTTGCCGGGTCGGCGCCGCCGTCGCGCCCTGGTCGCGGCCGTCTGGGCACTGCTTCTGCTCTTTGGCGCCGGCATGACTGTGCAGTCGATTCGCGCTCGCCATGAGGCGGCTCGGGCCGAGGAGGAGGCCCTCTCGGCGCGCCAGGTCTCCGATTTTCTGGTGGAGCTCTTCGAGGTGTCCGATCCGGGAGAGGCCAGGGGAAACTCGGTCACCGCCAGGGAGATTTTGGATCAAGGCGCACAGAAGATCGACAGGGACCTCAAGGACCAGCCGGTGGTTCGGGCGCGCCTGATGCACGTCATGGGCGAGGTGTACCGCGAACTCGGGCTTTACGATCGGGCCGAGGATTTGCTTGGAGGCGCCCTCGAGGTGCGTGAGCATTCGTTGGCGCCGAATCACCCGGACATCGGTGAAAGCCTCGCTGCCCTCGCGGCGTTGCATCGCCGGCAGGGGCGCTATCCGGAAGCGGAGCAGATATACCTGAGGACCCTCGAAATGGCCGAGAAACAGGAGGACCTGGATGCTCAGGCGACCCTCCTGACCTCGCTCGGTGGGCTCTACCACTCGATGGGACGCCCAGATGAGGGTCTCGTCCTGCTGGAACGGTCGCTCGCCATGACCGAGGAACGCCACGGTTCCCAAGACTCCCGGCTGAGTGACACCCTACACAATATCGGGATGCTCCTGCGGGACCAGGGACAATGTGACGAGGCTCTACCGCCACTTCGCCGGGCTCTGGAAATTGACGAGAAAGTGTTTGGGAATGACCACCACCTGGTGGCTTCGAGTCTGGAAAGCCTCGCAAGCGTGTTGTGGTGTGTGCAACGGGTGGACGAAGCAAAACCACTGTTGACCCGGGCGGTTGCGATTTATGAACTCAGCCTCGGGCTGGATCACCCCCACCTCGCGAACTGCCTCAATACCCTGGGAAGCGTCTACTGGGCCGAAGGCGATGCTCCGATGTCTGAGGTCATAATGCGGAGGGCTCTTGGCGTCTACGAACGGGCTCTCGGCGAGAACCATCCGTACGTGGGTGATGTCCTGAGCAACATTGCGGTCATGGTGTCGGATCAGGGCAGGCCGGAAGAAGCCCTCTCCCTCCACAGGCGTTCCATTGATGTTTGTGAAAACGCAGTGGGTCCTGACCATCCCAAAGTGGCAACCTCCCTGCTGAACCTTGCGGTTGAGTTGGCGGAGCTGGGGAGATTCACCGAGGCAAAACCCCATTTCGGGAGGGCTTTGGAAATTCGCCGGAAAGTCTTCGGCGCCGACAGTACGATTGTCGGTGAAACGGTGGAGCGATACGCCGAGGCGCTGCGGGTTGCCGGGAAAGAGGCCGAGGCAGATCGGCTGATTCAAAAGAGTGGGGTTCGTGGGTCGGAATAGATTGTCTACTTCCCACGTGAGGCCCTTGCTAAACCCAAGAAATAGCCACAAAAAGGCACGAAAAGGCACAAAAAGAAGCCAATAAGACTGATGTGGTTGCGCGAAACGGTGAAAAATGGAACCGCGATAAACTGGTCCGCCGTGAGCGGGTGCAGCCCGCGGTCGGCAGAGAGGTGAGCAGGGAGGAATGCTTGCTTTCCGGTGGCGGACGCCTGATGGCGCTCAAAGAATAATCTCTGCGTCTTTGCGTCTTTGCGTAAATTTCTTCCGGATATCGCCATCCTTCACTGCTTCTCCTTTTTTTTGTGCCTTTTTGTGGCTGTTCTCTTTGTGGCATTTTCCCAGGGTTTGACCCGTCTACTTAATCCTCCGGTCGTTCTCCGGGTGGCGCCATCTTGACGATTCGTGGATCGAAGCGGGCGATGACTCTCACCAGATCTTTCTGTGCGGCCATGACTGAGTGGATGTCCTTGTAGGCCATCGGGGCCTCGTCGAGATCAGCCGACAGAAGGGTCACTCCACATTTTTCGAGGTCTTTTCGTACCGCGGACCAGGTCAGGGAAGCTTTCGCTCGTTTTCGGGACATGAGCCGACCCGCGCCGTGTGCGGCGCTTTCGAGGCTTTCTGAAGCGCCTTTTCCGCGAACCACAAAGGCCGGGGTTGCCATCGACCCGGGGATGATGCCGAGCAGGCCTTTTCCCGCCGGTATGGCGCCCTTGCGGTGAACGACGACCTCGCGCCCTGAATGCTTTTCAATCCATGCGAAATTGTGGTGATTCTCTACCGAGGCCAGCCTTTTGGCATGGAGGGAGCGGAGGATCGCCTGATGAATGAGTTCGTGGTTGGCGGCCGCAAATCGGCCCATGAGCTGCATCGACTCCCAGTACTCACGTCCGGAAGCGGAGTCGAGTTCCAACCAGGCCAGGTGGCGGAGGTGTTTCGGCAGTTCGGGGTGGAGCTCCTTGGCCAGTTTGGAGTAGTGGCTCGCGATCGCATGGCCTGGGCCGCGACTGCCCGAGTGAGAGAGCAGGGCCAGGTAGGTCCCCGCTTTGAGTCCGAGTTCGGGCTCACTCAGGGTGAGAGTGCCGAATTCGACGAAATGGTTGCCGGATCCCGAAGTGCCGAGCTGCCGATGCGCCTTCGGTTGCAGCTTCCGGGTCAGTGCGGTGAAGCCCCAGTCCTCTTCCATCACCGGGTGGTCGTTTGGCTGTTTGAATTGGGCGCCGAGGCCGAAACGGGTCTCCTCCTCGAGGACCCGAATCAGCCGATTGCGGGCCCCCTTCAGCTCACGGGCCGGCATGTCCAGCACCGTCATTCGCATTCGGCAGGCGATATCGACCCCAACCGCATATGGGATGATCGCGTCGTCGGTGGCAAGAACACCGCCGATAGGCAGGCCATATCCGAGGTGGGCGTCCGGCATGAGAGCGCCCGACACCGCCACCGGAAGCTCGCTCGCGTTTTCCATCTGTTTTATGGCTTCGGGTTCGATGTCCCGGCCCCACATCTTCCATGGGGCCCGTTCCGGCCGGGCCTCCCAGGTCGTGTGAGTCGCGGGGCCCTTCGTTCTTGCGCTCAGGAAGTGTGCGAGTTCCGCGAAGTGAGGGTGGCGGAGGTGGCTCTCCGGATCTCCGGCGATGGCTCGGATCTCCTTCCGGATTTGGCTATGGCTCAGCCCCACTCGTGTCGCTTCGCCGATGAGCTGGAGAGCCAGCTTGAGTCCCGGCCCCCGGGGAATGCCTAGTTTGACGAGTTCACGACCTTTCATAGCTTGATTCTACCGCTGGAAGGTCGGGCAGGCGAGGCAATATCCCGAAAGACATAACCCCGAGAGATAGCCACAAAAAGGCGCAAGAAGGCACAAAGATTGGGTCAAAGAGTCAAAGAAGTCAAGGTTCCAGGAATAGCCACGAAGGCATAGAAAAGAAGGCAGTTTTCTCGCAAAGACCGCAGAGGACGCAGAGGGGGGAAAGAGGAGGAGGGTTTCTCGTAAAGATATATTTCTCAGCGTTCTTGGCGTTCTCTGCGAGGTTTTCTCCTGTGTCGTTTCCAAAATGTGCTTGCCCTGTATTTTGGAGCGCGATTGCCAGGCCCGCATTCTCGCGCCGGCGGCGGGTCGAAGAACACAGGTATAACGCAGAGACGTAGAGGGGGAGAA
>JAIOSJ010000335.1 GCA_021107705.1 Thermoanaerobaculales bacterium
CCCTTTTTCGTTGCATCCTCGGCCCGTACAGTGAGTACTGCGTCTCGAATGCGCCTCAAATGACACTTCACGACCCTCCGAAATCCATCCGCCGTCAATGCCCTATACCCTCCTAGATCATAAATCGATTGGCGAAACCAGGAATTGCAATGGTTTTTCCCTTCGACATCGCTCGACAACCGAATTCCGCGACCTCTACAGCTCTCTTCGAAAACATCCTACTTGCAGGTATACTCAATCCGGCAAATTAAGATGGGATTACCGAACATAGTCATAACCGGGGCTTCGGGTTTCGTTGGGCGGCTCCTTCTGGACGAAATCAAAGAGAGTTTCCATGTCTATGCGTTTGCACGCCGCTCCCAGACCGAGTGCGGTGCGCCTGAACACCCCAATATCGAGTGGATTCAGGTGGACATCGGAGAAGTCACACCCCTCACCACCGCGTTTGAGAAAATCCGCGACCAGGGCGGTGCTGAAGCCCTGGTCCACCTGGCCGCCTACTACGACTTTACGGGCGAGGACAATCCCGAATACAAGCGCACGAATGTTATCGGCCTCCGCAACATCCTCGAACTTTCCCTCATGCTATCCATGCGCCGCTTCATTTTTGCGAGTTCGGTGGCGGCCTGTCCCTTCCCTCCCCCCGGGCAATCCATTGACGAAACCACCGCGCCCCTCGGCAACAACGTTTACGCACGTTCCAAAATGGCGGGCGAAGCGCTGATTCAAGACTACCGAGACCAACTCCCATCCTGCATCGTGCGCTTTGCCGCCCTGTACTCGGATTGGTGCGAGTACCCTCCACTTTTTAGCCTCCTGAGCTGTTGGTTTGCCAATGGTTGGAATGCTCAAATGCTTGGCGGCAGCGGCAATTTTGCCATCCCATATATGCACGTCCGCTGTGCAGTGTCCTTTCTCAAAAACCTGCTCCATAGCCTTGACGGTCCAGAGCCTGGAGAGGTATTTATCGCGAGCCCCAACGGAGCGATCAGCCAACGAGAACTCTTTGATGCCGCTACCTTTGCCTATTTTGGGGAACGGAGAAAGCCGACCCTGGTGCCGAAACTATTCACGCGAGTGTGGCTGCACCTACAAGACCGTATCGGCAAGATCATCGGCAAACAACCGTTCGAACGACCCTGGATGGGACGCTATCTTGATAGACAACTGTATGTAAACGCGGACCGATCTCGCAGGCGTCTAGAATGGGCCATCCGACCCCGATTCGAGTTGCTACGCCGCATCCCCTTCCTGGTGGAGAACTTCAGAACCCGGCCGGTACGGTGGAACGAGATTAACCATGCGGCCATGAAGAAAGAGGATCCCGGCTATGGTCTGATGATCCACTACCTGCTTGAGCAACACCAAGAAACAATCTGCCTACGACAAACCAACGCTCTCCTTCACATTCGCGCTCACGATCGGTTCGGCACCTACCATCATTTTGATTTTGAAGAACTCTCCGCACGGGTTCGAACCTGTATCCAGAATCTCAGACAAACCATTCGTACACGCGAGATGGAACCGGTCGGCGGCCACTGCCGGGAGGTTGCCCGCGAGCGATTCAGAGAGAACTTCACGGTCGATGAGGTTATTGCAGCCTTTGCGTGTCTCGGGCGAATCTGTATTGGGGTCCTTTGCGAAGATCAACTCTCCGTGGGCCTTGAGCAGGCCCTCACCGATAGAATCACTATGGCCGTACAATTCTGTATTGATGAGATTCAAGACGAATTCGAGATTCTGGCCTCAGCCGGCGATGAGTCCTCCTCCTGTTTGAGGAGGGTATAACCCGAGTCAGCTTTCTTCGCATTCGTAAAGTGTACAAATGTCTCAAAGCGCAAGCGTTGAAATTCTCAACCGTTTCACGCAAAGAATTTCAACGTTGATATCCTTTGCATTTCACGTGACTTAGCAACCTGATTCAAAAATTGTGAAAAATTCAGTATTGCTTTTTTCAACATTCGGCCTCATATTCATATTGGGGTCAAGAGGATATGTCTTCGTCACACCAACAACTTCCGCAAGAATCTCAAGTTGGCACAGAACCTGCAACCGGAGCCGAGCGACTGCCCTGCGGAATGGGGCGGCGGAGGGATGCGATGTCGATTTACGGATTGCTGTTCGACCAGACGGAGTGCATCGGCTGCGGCGCCTGTGAACAGGCGTGTCAAGCAGAGCACGATCAAGAACCTCACGAAGTGACCAAGCTCGACGACCAGTCATATAACTGGGTCGAAGACCTGGGAGACGATGTCTTCACTCGCCACTTCTGCATGAATTGCGAGGACCCAACCTGCGTGTCGGTGTGCCCCGTGGCAGCCTTTACCAAGACCGAGTTGGGGCCGGTTGTTTGGGATGCAAGCAAGTGCATGGGCTGCCGTTACTGCATGTTGGCCTGCCCATTCGAAATTCCGAAGTTCGAATGGTACAGCCGGAATCCCCGAATCGAAAAATGCGATATGTGCATTCATCGGGTCAGCGAGAGACTGCCGACCGCGTGCGCCTCAATCTGTCCGACCGGTGCAACGACCTTCGGTCTGCGTGAAGACCTCCTTCGCGAAGCTCACCGGCGGTTGAACGACAATCCCGAGCGCTACGCCGGTCGGGTATACGGCGAGCATGAAGCCGGCGGCACGTCGGTGTTGATGCTCCTCTCCAAAGACCCGGCCGCTTCGGGCCTCCCTGCGAACGTGCCCCACGAATCTCTCCCCCATCTCACATGGAGTGTTCTCGAGAGGCTCCCCCAAATCATTCCGGTATGGGGTGTCTTCCTCGGCGGGATGTACTGGCTGACCGACCGCAAGAACACCGTCGCAGATATAGAGGGCTATCAGAGGGAGCACGACGATGACTAAGTTCACAATACCCCGTATCACCTTTTGGCGTTGCATCACCGTATTGCTTGCCGTTCTTGTGGCCGGAATCGTCGTGCGACGTTTCACATTCGGTCTCGGCTCCATTTCGAATCTGCACGACGGTATGCCGTGGGGCCTGTGGATCGGTTTCGACCTGCTGTGCGGCGTAGCCTTGGCCGCCGGCGGATTCACCATCACCGCCATTGTCTTCGTCTTTCATCTCGAGAAATACAAGGTTCTCGTCCGCCCAACGATCTTGACCGCGTTCTTGGGCTACCTCATCGTCATCGGCGCGTTGCTCGTCGACCTGGGTCGACCGTGGAACATTTGGCATCCGATCGTTTTCTGGAACCCCCACTCGGTGATGTTCGAGGTGGGCTGGTGCGTGATGCTCTACACGACCGTACTGTTCATGGAGTTCCTGCCTTTCGTGTTGGAACGATTCGGAATCCACAAACCACTCCGTCTCTGGCACCGTTATCTGACCCCGGTGTTGGTGCTCGCGGGCGTACTGCTCTCAACGATGCACCAAAGCTCCCTCGGCACGCTTTACGTCATTGCTCCCCAAAAGCTCCACCCCTTCTGGTACTCCCAGGCTCTGCCCATCCTGTTCTTCGTCTCGGCCATTCCTCTGGGACTTGCAATGGTTTCGGTCGAATCGTATCTGTCGCTCCGAGCCTTCGGCAAACGCCTCCATCCCGAGATTCTGCGTGACGTCGGCAAGGCCACCGCGGTCATGCTCATGTTCTACCTGACGATCCGGATTGAGGACATCATCGTGCGCGGGGAGTTTGGAAATATTTTCGCCTTTGATGCCGCGTCGTGGTTCTTCCTCGCGGAATTCGTCATCGGCGGCCTCGTTCCAATGTTCCTCCTCTTCCGCCGAGACATTCGAGAGAACTCCTTGGCGCTGATGGGGACCCAGACCCTGGTCGTCCTTGGAATGATCTTCAACCGCATGAACGTCACCGTTACGGGCTTCCAACTCGGCACCGGAGCGAGTTACATACCGTCCTGGATGGAATTCGTTCTGTCCATCGGTATGGTCTGCATCGGAATGATTCTCTTCAGCTTTGCGGTTCGCAATCTGCCGGTGTTTGAAGAAGGGCCACTCGAAGATCCCCGTCCCACCGATCCCATCGCGGAGATGACCCGATGATGAGGTGAACGATGCTCAGAAGCATAGCCGGAAAACTCGCCCTGCTCCTCACAGTGACCTTGGCGGTTATTTTCGGCGTCAGCGCATGGCACAACTTGAGAATCCAGGAGAGAAGTGCCACCGAGATCAGCCTCCTCAACGCGACCCAGCTCGCCGACGTGCTGGTCGGGGCTACACGTGAGGCAATGCTCCACAACGATCGTGAAGCCATCCAGGCCACCATGGACACACTGGCCGGCCAAAGGGATATCGAACGCATTCGCTTCATCAAGAAGCGCGGTCAGATCGCCTTTTCAACAGATCGATCCGAAATCGGTACGGTATTGGAGATGCGTACCGAACAGTGCATCGCCTGCCACCAGAAGGTCCAACCACCGGAGGTGTTGCCGACTCGAGACAGGGCACGGATTATCGTCCGTAATGACCACCGTTTTCTGGGTGTTACCCAGACCATCAGGAACGAGCCTGCCTGCTCCAACTCAGGCTGCCACGTCCACCGGCCGGAGGATCGCCTGCTGGGGGTTCTTGACATCAACCTCGACCTCGGCCCCTCCGACAAGGCCCACAAGGAGAGCGCCAACGAACTCCTCATCTCGAGTCTGCTTGGAATCCTTGGGGTGGTTATCGTTACTTTGTGGTCGGTCCGCCGGATGGTCCACCGTCCCGTGCGAAAGCTCATCAAGGAGAGTAAAAAGCTCGCCGACGGAGATCTTGGGGCCAGAGTTCCTGAGGTTTCCAACGACGAACTGGGCATCTTGGCAAAGACCTTCAACAATATGGCGATGGACCTCGAGAACGCCCGTGGAGAACTCATTGAGTGGGGCCAGACCCTCGAAACCCGGGTCGACGAGAAGACCGGTGAGCTGAGCCGAGCGCAGGACCAGATCATCCAGGTGGAGCGCATGGCCTCTCTCGGTAAACTGGCCGCAGTCGTCGCCCACGAAATCAACAATCCGCTGGCGAGTGTGGTCACCTACGCGAAGATCATCGTTCGCCGCCTGAACAGGCAGGGTGAACTGACGGACGAATGCTCCGAAAACCTCGAGTACCTGGGCTCCATCGTCTCAGAGGCGAGTCGGTGTGGCGAGATTGTCTCCCAATTGTTGGCCTTCGCCCGCCGCAGGGGAGGTGAATTCGGCCCGGCGGATGTTAACCAGATCGTCGAGAAGGCCCTCTTCCTGATCAACCATCAACTCGAGATGAACGGGATTGAGACCAAGATCGAGCTCCAATCCGACCTCCCGTCGATCATCGCTGACCAGGCACAGATTCAGCAGGCACTGATGGCTCTCCTCATCAACGCCACTCAGGCCCTGGACGACGGCGAAAAAATCACTCTGATCACCCGCAGTACCGACCGGGGTGTAGAAATCGCGATCTCCGACACGGGACCCGGCATGTCGGCCGACGTCGCGCGCCACGCCTTCGAACCCTTCTTTACAACCAAGGACCAGGGTGATGGTGTTGGGCTCGGCCTCTCGGTGGTCTACGGCATCGTCGAACGCCACGGAGGGAACATTGACCTCGAGACGGCCCCGGGTGAAGGCTGTCGTTTCACGCTCTTCCTTCCGAACAAACCACCTCAGCGGGGTGAGGAGATAGAACCATGAAGCAGCGAGAGCCAAATCTGCTGATAGTCGATGACGAACTTCACGTTCGCGAATCGCTCGGCCACTGGTTCTCCGAGGACGGGTATGAGGTGGCAACGGCATCGAGCGGCAAGGAAGCCCTCGCTGTTCTCGGACGCCAGCACTTCGACGTGGTCATTACTGATATCAAAATGCCGGGAATGGACGGCATCGAATTGCAGCGACGCATCCACGAAACCGATCCGGATGTGGCGGTGGTCGTCATTACTGCCTATGCCTCGGTTTCGACTGCGGTGCAAGCCCTCAAGGAAGGCGCCTACGATTACTTGGTCAAGCCCTTCGACCCGGAGGAACTGTCACGGGTCGTGGAAAAGGCTTGCGAGAAGATTCGCCTTGCGGAGGAGAATGTCGCCCTCAAACAACAGATTGCGAGCGCTGCTCCCAAATTGGTCATCGGTAAAAGCCGCGAAATGGAACGAGTCATGGAACTTGTTGAGTCCGTGGCCGCCACCGACGCCACAGTTCTCGTACGCGGGGAGTCCGGCACCGGTAAAGAACTCGTGGCTCGCCTCATCCACACCCAGAGTCCCCGAGCATTCGGGCCCATGGTCTCCATCAACTGCGGCGCCCTCCCCGAAGGCATTCTCGAAAGCGAACTTTTTGGGCACGAAAAGGGATCATTCACCGGCGCTGCAGGCCAACGAAAGGGCAAACTTGAACTGGCCGACGGAGGCACGCTCTTCCTCGACGAAATTGGTGAGATCCCTTCCAAGGTCCAGGTGGAGCTTCTGAGGGCGCTCGAGGATCACAAGATCACCCGCGTTGGGGGCAACCAGGAGATCAAGGTTGACTTCCGAGTCATCTGCGCCACCAACCGGGATCTCGAAGAGGCAGTCCGCGAGGGGACCTTTCGGGAGGACCTCTACTACAGGATCAACGTCTTTGAAATCGACATCCCTCCCCTGCGCGAGCGACCGGAGGACATCCTGCCGATCGCCGAGCACTTTCTGAAGAAATTCTCCTCCGCGATGGGCCGTGGCGTGACCTGTCTTTCACCGGGTGCTCGCGAGATGATGCTCCGGTATGAATGGCCCGGCAACGTACGCGAACTTGCAAACGCCGTCGAGAGAGCCCTGGTCGTGTGCCGTGGGATCGAAATCGAACCGCTGCACCTGCCTATCCTGACCCGTAACACCTCCCAAGACGCTGGAGATCCCGACGACCTTTCGATGCAGGCCATCGAGAAGAAACACATCCTGAGAGTCCTCAAGCTGCACGAATTCAACGTCACTCACACGGCCAAGACATTGGAGATCGACCGGGTCACGCTGTACAACAAGATGCGCAAGTACGGGATTGAAAGGCCGACCGGGTAGGAGATGAGTTGTGTCTCAGCCCTGGCAGGTCGAATTGGTGGGCATCGGCTCGGTCGTCCCATCACTTTTGCGAACTCTTCGCGAAGATCTCGCGGGCATACTCGTCCGCCCGGTTTGGATCTCGACGTCTCATATCGATCCAATGCCGTTCTTCGACCCGCGACGTGGGCAATACGCAGCACATTCGATTCTGGAGCGCCTCCTTCAGCCCCCCCCCAAGGAGAACGTACAGCGAATCGGGATCACCGAGTTGGACCTCTTCCTGCCGGTATTCACCCACGTCTTCGGCGCTGCACAACTGGGCGGGCCGGTGGGCCTGGCATCGCTCTACCGACTCCGCCCGGAATTCGAAGGAAGTCTTCCGGATCTCGACCGCACACACGAACGGCTCCTCAAGGAAGTCCTTCACGAGTTGGGGCACACACTTGCCCTGATTCACTGCAGAATACCCTGGTGCGCGATGGGCGCCTCCCGCCTGCCCGGACATGTGGATCTCAAGGACAGTGCTTTTTGCAACCCCTGCGCCGACCGAATCGGCGTGCCAATAAATGGACTTCAACTATTTGACGAAAACCCGTAGAGGAGGGAATATGAGAATTGTTCGCAATCTGGTTCTGGGTGTGATGATCGCCGGCGCCGCTGGGGTCGTCCTGTATGCCGGCGATGCCACGGACACGACAGACTCCGTCCCGGATATGGTTACTATCGGGAGCATCGGCCACTGGTTCTCGGCGGTTGACTTCCCCCACTCCATGCATGCCGACATCACCGGAGACTGTGAGAGTTGCCATCACCACAGCGATGGTGAGGCGATCGAGTGTTCAACCTGCCATGAGCCGGCTTTTGACGTCACCTCACCCGATGTGCCACCAATCAACGTGGCCTACCACCTCAACTGCCTGACCTGCCACCAGGAGACCGACGCTCCAACCGGCTGCGAGGACTGCCATAGTCGTGCCGCCCTTCCGGAGGGTCCGGAGTTGAAAAAGTAGCTGCCGGCTCTCTGCCGATGTGATTGATGCGGGCCGAAAGGCCCGCACTCAGTTGAGGAATTCCTTCTGGAATTCGGCCCAACCCTTGTCGTCGAGAGACAAAGCTGCTCCGACAACCGGATGGGCGCCGTCGGCAAGGGCCGCACCAACCGCAGTCGGCGCTGCCTCAACCGACAAGAAGTCACAGAAACGCTGCGTTTCCTGCCGCATCCAGTTCACGGCCTTGCCACCGACTCGTAGGCTCTTCAATGCCTCACCGTGCTCAGTGGGCCACACGGTGGCAAGCCACCCGCTCCCGTAGGGGTCCTCTGCAATGGCAGCAGGATCCTGCTCAAGACCATGGTTTGCAACCACCACTGTACCGTCTATCGGCGAAGCGATCTTGAGCTGCCGACCACCATGAAACACCGTCGCCAACGTCTCGCCCTTCACCACTTTCCCGCCGACCTCGGGCAATTCCACCCGATCAACACTTCCGATAGCCTGCGTAAGTAATTCGTCCATCCCGATCTTCAACTCACCAAGGCTGGTGAGTCGGGCCCAAGAGTGCTGCCCACCGAGGAACAAACCCTGTGGAAGCCGAATATCCGAAAACGCCCGAACCGGAAGAAGTTCTCCGACTTCCTTGCGGTGCGCCATTCGGACCTTTACGATATCGATGGTGATGAAAAGAATGATGGTGAAGATAACGAGTACTGCAGTCATGATTGCCTCCGTCCGGGTTCTTACCGGTCTGTGGAGGTCTGGTGGCCGGGGTGGAAATTTCCGACGGTGTCGGTTGCTCGGTTCACCGGCGACCTCCGCTCAAACTGATTGCACACCACGTGCCAATATTCACAAGCTTCATAAGGTGTGGACACGTAGGTATTTACGAATTTTTCAACAGCAAAACCTCCGACTGAACGTTGAAACTCCCAACGGTACATCTTGGGGTATTTAAGAATATGGTCAAAACTACAGTAGTTTCAGTATCTTCCGCGTGTTGATTTCAACAACGTTCTCTGTTGTGTTTTTCCTCGGCATCGTATGGTTCCGGCATGAACTCTGAGAACAACCGTCGCAACTTCATGGCCGGCAAGGTTTTCACTGAGATCAGGACAGCCCTATGACCCTTTCCCTCGTCATCAATCCATCCAGCGGCGGCGGTCGCTCACTTCGCCTCCTGCCGAGACTCATCGCTGCTCTGAAGGATGTTGGAATTGACGCTGAAACGCACATCACAAAGTCGCCGAACCACCTGCGGGAGCTGGTGACTCAGGTCGGTGCGTCGCCGCGGGACACCGTAGTGGCGGTCGGTGGCGATGGAACCAACATGGCAGTTGTGGATGCCCTCATCTCTCTCCACGGCGCCAACCCCCTCCCCACTGTTGGTCTGATCCCCCTTGGTCGCGGCAACTCCTTTGCCTGCGATCTCGACTTGCGCACTCTCGAGGAAGGAGTCGCTGCCCTCGCAAGGAGACGGGTTCGAGCGGTGGATGTGGCTCGTTTCAGTTGCGAAGGTTTAACGGGTCACTTTCTCAACTGCCTGGGTCTGGGTTTTGTCACTGATGCCGCCGGTACTGCGGCTCGGGTTCCATTTTTTGGGGACCTGAGCTATGTCGCGGGAGTTTTTCATCGAGTCCTGGAGATGCGCCCCCATCTCGTCGAAATCGAAGTCGATGATCAAAGGCTCAAAGGAAACGTCTGTTTCCTTGAGGTCTGCAATTCAAAAAACACAGGTGGGAACATGGTCATTGCCCCCGATGCCGAGATCAATGACGGTCTGCTCGACATTGTGTGGGTATCACGCCTGACCCGGAGAAGCCTGCTCTCAACCTTCCCACGGATATTCAAGGGGACGCACGGAGTCAACCCGGCCGTGAAGTTCCTACGGGGAAGGAAGATCTCGATCAAGGCGTCGCCGGCGGAGGATCTCTTGCCCGATGGTGACGTCCTCGGAACCACGCCGGTGGCTATCGAAGTCCTCCCCTCTCGAGTCGACTACCTATGGTAAACGGTGCTCTTTCTGCCGTCCTATGGCTGTTCGGGGTGCTCCACTTTGTCTTCATCGCCTCGCTGGTCGGCTCACTCCTGATGATTCTGCCGGCTCGGCTGGTCTTTCCAATCGCACGAATGCTCTGCCGCTCTCAACTGAGAGTCATGGGCTGCCGGCTCGAGGTAAAGGGTTTGGAGGGTCTCCCGGCTGATCAGGCTTTCCTCTTCCTGGGAAATCACCAAAGCCTGTTCGACATCTTCGCAGTTGGGGCCGCCCTACCTACTTATGCCATCGGCTTGGAGGCGGCTTCCCATTTCCGTTATCCGGTATGGGGTTGGGTTACCCGGGCTTGGGGCAATCTCCCGCTCGCCGAGGGTAGAGTTTCGGTCGCCCGCGAGACTCTTCGCCACGCCGGACGCCTCCTACGAGATGGGACCAACGTCATCGTCCTGCCCGAAGGGCACAGGACGAGAACCGGGGAGCTTCGAGACCTCAGAAAGGGCGCCTTTCACTTGGCATTGGCAACCGAAGCAGATATCGTTCCCTTCATACTCGACGGTCTGTATGAATTCAAGAATGTTCATTCCTGGCGTCTTCGACCGCAGACATTGCGGGTCGTCTATGGGAAGGTGATTCCTTGGGAGACCTGCAAAGAGGACTCGATCGATCAACTGAGAGGCCGAATCCGCGAGGCACTCGAACAATTGAAGGCGGGTCTCGGTACACTGGCAGGGTGAGTGATTTCGACCCTGAGATCGAGTTCCTGAGAGCAGTTGAGGATCTCTTCACGACACTGCGTGGAGTGCCCCATATTCTTTCGCCGAAGGACGTGCATCTCGTCCGAGACTGGTGGAAGACTCAGGTGCCCCTCACCGCAGTCAATGCAGGCTTGACCGAGGTCATCGACCGACGGAGAAAGGCCGGTGAGATCGATCCGGTCGTGAGCCTCAGTTATTGTCGCCACGCTGTGAAACGCCACGCACGAAGACTCGCGGAACAACGGCTGGGCGCCGCGGCGGACGACCGGGGTGTTCAACAAACGACTGAACCTATTGATCTTGGTCCACTAACTGCCCAACTCCGCGATGCGGCGAAGAACTGTCACGATGAGCACCCTCGGGCCGGGCACATCATCGCGACCATCGCAGACCATCTGCAAGGTCTCGAAGATCTCAATCCCACAGAGGTAGATGAGCGTTTATATACCCTCGAAGCAGCTCTGCTCGACGGCTGTCGCCGATGCCTGCCGAAGCCTCTCCAGGATCAGCTGCGAACCTCGGCCGCATCTGCGGCCGCCGACTCCGGAGCCGTCGGCGCCGCTATGGAAAGGGCCAAAACCGCCTTTTTTGACCGATCCCTTCGTGATCTCTTTGGTCTTCCCCGCTTAGAGGCTCCATGAGCGAACCTCATACGGTCGAACTCCACGCCCTGAAAATCGTCGGCGGTGGTGTGGCGCTCGCTCACTCCAATGGCGCCACCTGGATGGTCGCGGGAGCTCTACCGGGCGAAGATATCCGAGTTCTGGAATTGCGACGACGATCTGGAATTGTCGAAGCCCAGACTCTCGAGGTCCTCGCCAACGCCCACCCGGCCCGACTCGGCATTCCTTGTCCCCATGCCGGCCCGTGCGGGGGCTGTGATTGGCCTCACGTGGACCCTTCGGCCGGCGCAAAATTGAAGATCCAGGTGGCGGCAGACGCAAGCCGCAGCCATCCTGATCTCGCCGATCGTCTCAGGGAGGCGCCGATTCAGACATCACCCCTCGGCTACCGCTTGAGGGCGAGACTTCACTTCGACCCGGATCAGGGAGCCCTCGGCTTTTACGCATCCCGTTCAAACTCAATCCATCCCCTCTCGGATTGCGTTATCATCTCGCCCCGCCTTCTCGAAGCTCTTCCGAGACTCAATCATGCCCTTGCCACGACCTGCCCGATTCCTGTGGATCTCGAATGGCTCGAGGATCTCGGGGGTGAGGTCGCCATAGGAGCTCTCCGCCGAAGTCAAGGCGGATCCGCGCCGAAACGCGAGCTGGTCCCGGGCGCAAACGCTCTCCAGGGCGCCATGGATGGCCTTCACCTCCTTGACGACTCCGGACGCGTTGGCAAGATCTGGGGAGGGCACACGGTGAACATGGATCTGCCGATCTCGCTTGAGGTTCCCATCGGCGCGTTCTTCCAGGGAAACCGCCACCTCGTTCGGCCTCTCTTCGACCGATTGGTCAAACTCGTGGGTCCTACTTCGGTACCGGTATGGGATCTCCACGGCGGGGTTGGCTTTCTCGCCGCAGCGGCCCGCGTTGCTGCGCGGAGGGAAATCGATCTCGTCGAGGTTTTCGCTCCTGCCGCTGAAGCCGCACGCCGGAATCTGCCAGGGGCGACGGTCCACATCGGGAAGACGGCTGAGTCAGTTCTCAGGCGTGCAGGCCGGCTCCCGAAGAACGCTTTGGTTCTCACTGATCCCCCACGCGCCGGCATGAACAAAGATCTCAGGCAGCGGCTCGCTGAATGGAAAGCCGAACGGATTCTGATGCTTGCCTGTGATCCGGCCACCTGGGCCCGTGACGCGGCCTTCCTGCTCGACCGAGGCTACCAACTCACCCACCTCGAGCTGTTCGACCTCTTCCCCTCAACTCATCACGTGGAGATTCTCGCCCTGTTGGAGCATCGTTGAAGCATACTCAACCGATCCAGCCTGCTCTGACCCCGCTCTGGTGGTTCTTCGGAACCTCCGTCACCGCAGTGGCGACATGTCTCTTGTGGGCGCCTTCGGTCGGAAGTGGCCTCACCATAGTTATTGCTTTCATCGGTTTTTCGGCTTTGGCAGGAGGACTGATTTTCTCGGGCCGCAGAAGGATCTGCTTCCTGCTCATCGCGGGACTTGCCCTTGGGAGTTGGCGAGGCCTCGATGAAGCCTCGCAGCAACGGGATCGAGAGATCTTTCTGAACGACGACTCTCCCAGGGTTCTCCGGGTCGAGGCGACCATTCTCGAAGGCTGGAGCCGGACTCGTTGGGGCAGCCGAACCATGGTCCGATTACACCTGAACCATCAGGAGGACGAACTTGTCCAACTCCCAAGACGATGCAGGCTGGAGGTCCGTTCGAGTAGTCTCACGTCACTGCCGGCACCCGGATCGACCCTGAAGACCATCGCGAGTCTGCGCGGGACTGCCGACCGTCCTCTCTTGGTCGTTTCGTCAGCCCTTTTGCTGGAAGAAATGGGCCCGCCGTCAGGATTGTCTTCTTTGCGAGAAAAGCTCGTCCAATCCCTCTTGACGGCCTCCGGCACCGATGCCTCCCGGATCCGGGCGGCAGAATTGGCCGCGGCACTCACTCTCGGGCGGCGAGACCTTCTCCCCTACCATCGTAGGGACGGTTGGCGACGTTCGGGCCTCGGTCACGCCCTTGCGGTCAGTGGACTTCACGTCGGTGTGGTGGCCGGAGTGGCCTGGTTTTTTGCCCTGGCAGCAGGATTCTCACCCCTTTCGACGCGATTGGTCCTCTTGGTTCTCGTGCCGGCCTACATTCTCCTTGCCGGGTCGTCGCCATCAGCGGTCCGAGCCGGCATCATGATCTGCCTCTATCTCGGCGCCCGGCTCGCCGGTAGGGCGGTTTCAGCTCTGGCAACCGTCATGTCGGCCGCAACCCTCATGACCCTGTTCCAACCATGGCTTGTGCTTCAGGCGGGCTTTCAGCTCACAGTCCTGGTCACCGCCGCCCTCATCAGATGGGCGCCGGCCCTCACGGCCAGGCTGCGAGGTCCGCGCTGGTTTGCCGCAGCTCTCGCCATTCCGGTTGTGGCTCAAGTCGCAGCGGCACCCCTGATCGGGGCTCATTTCCGCCATGCAGTTCCCCTTGCCGCCGGGGTCAACTTGGCTGTTCCCTATCTCCTCACCCCGGCAATCCCGACCAGCATCCTTGCCACCGCCCTGGCTTCCTTCTGGCCTGCCGCTGCGGCCATTTGCCTCGACGTTCTCCTTTTTCTGACTGATGCTCTCTGGTGGGTCGGTGGACTCGGTCGCTCCTGGGCGATCGTTGTTCCCGCCGTTTCGGAACTGCAGGTCATCCTTCTCAGTCTTGCAGCCTTTCTTGCCCTTCGGTTTGACCGTTTGGGCCTTCTCGGGGCTGGGTCATGGGTCATCGTCACGCTCGGGACCACTCTCTTCTCTTTGATGGCCCAACCCGTTCGTAACCAGGTTGAACTGCTTCCGGTCAACGATGGTCTGGCGGCCACCGTTTTGAGCCGCGAAACCATCACACTTTTTGACGGTGGGCGCTTTCACTCGGAAGCCGCCGAACTCCTCAGCGACGAAAGAATCCGACGACTCGATTTCGTTTTCGCATCTCATGGGGATGAAGACCACCTTGGGGGCCTCACGACCGTTTTGCAGTCAAAGAACGTTTCCCATCTGGTCGTCCCAAATTGGCTCCTGAAATCTGAAGAGGTCGTTGATCTCTTGAGAGCGGCGAGAAAGGACCGAACACGCATCGTGCCCTCAGCTCGTGGCTCGGTACTCAGCCGTGGAGAGATCCGATTCTCCACCCTTTGGCCGCCGGCGCCCTCTCCTGCCGGCAGCAATAACGATCGATCGATGATCGTTCGGGTTGAGTGGCCCTCCGCAACCGTTCTACTCACCGGTGACGCCGGATCCGACGTAGAACGCCAACTGGTCGCGGGTTCGTACCTCAAGAGCGATGTTTTGGTGGTGCCCCATCACGGCAGCCGCAGTTCGAGTTCACCTCTGTTTCTCGACGCCGTCAACCCGCACATCGCCCTGATTCCGGCAGGCGCCGGGAACCGATTCAAGCATCCCAACCCTGAGGTCCTTGAACGCCTCTCCTCCAGAGGGATTGACCTCCGCTTCCCCCTCCGCGACGGAAGGTGCGGCGCACGACTGGAAGAAGGCACCTGGATTCTCTGGCCTCTAGCCCGTACTTCTCACCAGTGATCTGCCTGGATCAATCGCTTCTGACTTACAATTCCCACATGGACCCTGCCCCGCATTTCTCACCAATCTTCTGCTGCGGCCGGGGATGCACCATCCCCAGCG
>JAIOSJ010000104.1 GCA_021107705.1 Thermoanaerobaculales bacterium
CTCTTTCATCGACACCATAGGACTGTTAGGCACTTTCAACAACAACACCGCGCCGCTCGGGATCGGCAAGGACGGCGAGATGGCGGATCGTTTCGCCGGCGCCATCGGCGATCTTTGGGTCTACGACCGCGAACTGAGCGCGGGTGAGATCACCGGACTCTACAACGCCCTGTTCATCGACGGGTTCGAATCGGGCTCAGCCTCTGCCTGGTCAACGATCTCACCGTGAACTACAAGAGCATTCTCTGATCGAGGGCATCCTCATCGAGCACGAGTCCAAACGCTGGATTGAAAGAGAAGAGACCACCGAACGTCGGCCTCACTCAACTTCCTATTTTCCTAAAGACCGGCACCGTAATCCTGATATTCCCCTGATAGACTGTTCGGGCCAGGAATCAGACTGTTTCTTCCTTTGGTGGACCGTTGATGGCGTAATCAGCGCGCCGATGGTTTGAGCGGTCTCCCAGTGTGTGGTCCGGTTTGAGGCACCGGCCTTCGGGAGCGCGAGCGCTCCCGCTTCGACTTTTCTGGGGGGAACAACGCGTTTCAAAGCCAGGACAGTTGTCCTGTCCCACCAGAAAAGGTCTTCAGACGGCCTGCCTCGTTTCCGGGAGAACCGATTTGGATTGCTATCTAAAACCGGGTTCTGGATAATCTCCGTTATGGACCCGAGGCCGAACAACCAGGAAAGATTCAGTTGGCAGGGGCCGACTTTACTACTGTCTCTCATCTACCTGTCGATCACGATTTCGATGATGCTCGTGGTGCCACCCGGTGAAGCACCTGACGAACCCGCCCATATCCAGTATGTTGACCACGTTCTGGAACATCGGAGGTTGCCACCGGCATACGGGGGAGCTGATGAAACCACCTACGAGGCACACCAGCCGCCTCTCTTTTACCTGGCTACTGCGGCATTTCTGAGGGTGACCGGAACTGGGGCGGTATGTTACCCATTTGTATCCAACCCTGACTTCGAGTTTACTGGGGATGGTCGACGGGCCTTCGTGGATCAGACGCGGGGAGGAAAGGTCGAAAGGGCAGCCAGGAGGGTCATGCTGGCTCGACTGCCGAGTATATTCTTGGGGCTATTTTCCGTTTGGGCTGTTGTTTTTCTGGTTGAAAGGGTGAGGCGAGACGTGGGCATCGGTGTCGCGGCGGCAGTGTGCTTTACGCTCTTTCCGCAATTCCTTTTCTCTTCGGCCACAGTGACCAACGATGTTGGTCTTTCGGCCATGAGTGCCATTGCGACCATGAGTTTGGTCTGTTCGATCATCGAAGGACCCAAGAGAACTTTCTGGGCGATAATGGCGTCTCTTTCCACGGGCCTGGCTCTTTGGATGAAGGCCTCTGGCTTATGCCTTTTCCCTGGACTTTTGATTGTATTGATTCTCTCAGTGCGCCGCCATCAATGGAGTGCGGCATTGTGGTTCCTGGCCCCTGCAGGAGGTCTCGGAATTGGCTGGTTCCTTTTAAATTTTGCCCGGTTTGGGAGGTGGACGCCAGCGCTGCCGACCGGCTGGAATGGTGAGTATAGTGAGGGCCTCCAGCGTTTACTGAGTGAACCATGGTGGCTCGTTTCGACTTGGGGGAGCTTTTGGGCAAAATTTGGGTGGTTTAACCTCCCGATGCCAAAGCTGATGTATCTCGTGTTCTTGTTGCCAACTGCAATGGTGGCAGTTGGAATCGTGGCGATGGCGTCGAGGCCGAGTTTCAGGTGTGGGGTTCTCCCTGTGCTCTCGTCAATTCTCGGCACGAATCTGTTGCTATACCTCGTCTTCTTGGTGACGGCTGATTGGCAGCCACAGGGCAGATTTCTTTTCCCCTCGATAGCTGCGCTGGCTGCATTCGCTGCAGTTGGCTTTGATGAGGCCGGGCGGTGGATCCCAAGGAGATTTAACCGTGTAGCGGTTCTCGCGGTGTTCTGCCTATTTTTTTCGACATGTGTTTTCACTGTGTGGTTCATTCGATCCAACTACGTGCCGTGAGTGTTTCGCTAAATTCCTGAGACCAAGGGTGGCGATGGGAATAATTTGAATAGTTCCAGGTTTGCGATTCGTTATGGCCCATGTCGGTGACGCCGGTGACCGGCGAGATGATCCTCGTGGTCCGGTCGAAAAGTGGAGAAGGTTAGACCAGGCACCGAATCTGACTTCGCTACGACAGAAATGCAGGCTAGCACTATTCCGTGCGGCTCGGGTAATGTGTATATGGTGTTATTCGTGCGACATAGGCGACATAGAGTCGTCCGTTGACTGCCAGGGGAGATTAGGATGAAACGATTCGGTGCTCGAGTATTGGTTGCTTTTGTTCTCGTGACGGCGCTGGGCGATTTGGTTCTGGCCAAGACGGTAGATCCTGACCAGTTCATCGCCAAACTGGCCAGGAAGAAATACAAGTCACAGCTTTCCGCGCTGACCAAGGTGACCGATGAGAAGTTGCTGGCGGAAATTGCCAAGAGCATGGCATTGCCGAGTGGGGTGTCTCTGGCGGCCATGAACCGCTTGACCGACCCGGAGATGATCTCGGATGTTGCTCTTTTTGCCCCAGCCTATGAAGTGCAAGCGAAGGCGGTCGAGCAAACCAAGGATCAGACGATACTGATCGCAATCTTGATGGAACCGGATCGCTTGGTCTTCAGGCCGTTCGATGCCGCGGCGTCAAGGTTGACTGAAACGTCCGCCGTGGAGGTCGCGACCAAGGCGCCGATCGACTCCAACCGTGCGCGCGCAGTGTCTCGTCTGACCGATCAGCAACTCCTCTCCGACATTGCCGTCAAGGAGGCAGGCAATATCGTATCCGTGAAGGCGATTGAAACGATGACGGACCAGGATCTTCTTGCCGCTCTGGCGATTGACGGGGCGAAGCAATCCATGCGATCTGCAGCGATCAAGAAGGTTACCAATCAGGTCCTGCTGGCAACGATCGCTCGGGGAAACGGCTCGCTCTACGAACGCAAGACTGCGTTGTCTCAGATTACGAGCGAGGACACGCTGGCGGAGATCGCTCTTGCCGAGACCATGGACAAGACACTGCGCGAGGAAGCGGTACGACATATCGAAGATCCGAACGTCTTGGTGCAGATAGCCAAAGGTGAATCGAACCTTGACATGCTCATGACTGCGCTCAGGAGAATCCCGGATACGTCATCGTTGCTCGAGATCGCCGGAACAGCCCGCTATCGGTTGACACGTGAACTACTCAGGGCGCGCATTGATTCTCACTGGCGGAGAGAGCTTGGTCTGGTTTCGGTGAAATTCAACATTGGCACATACCAGACGGAATTGACCGTGACCGTGACGAATCATGGCCAGGACAAAGCCTACACGACACTTCGTTACAAGCTCGGCTTCATGGGCCAGATCGATGCCGACCGTGCGCCGGAGCTTTCCGGCACGGTGGAGCCGGGTGAGACGGAAACCCTGACGGCCTGGCTGTCCGGAGATTGGAGGTCCACACTCCATGACCAATCCGTGCTCATCTTGCTGAATGCAAATCCGATCTTGCCGGGTGGTGCAGTTGACCTCACCGCTCTTGGCGAAGTGCCCACGGACCTGGGCGCCAATCATGCGCCGACGATCGCCGAGCAGGCTCTCTGGAAACACACCACGATCACGGACCAGTTTTTTGGGGACCTGAAGAGAATGACGACCGAGGTCATCATCCATGCGACAGATCCCAATGGAGACATTCTGACCTACGAGTGGAGCGCGAGCAACGGGACACTCGATGTCAACAGGCCGATCGCCAGCTGGGAACGTGTCGTTGTTGACGGCAAGGCGAAAAGTGGGACCATCTCGGTAACCGTGGATGACGGCCGTGGAGGACGTGTTTCGAGAACCTTCAGCACCGGCGTCAATTGAGCGATATGTAGCGTGACCGACTATGTTGAACCTAAATTGAGCGATTCTCACCGGCGAGAAGTCGGTCGAGTTCGTTGAGAAGACCTGCGAAATCCGGATCCTCAAATGCTCGATTTTCTCCTCTTGCCGCCTGTCGGCTGACGGAATCAGGATACACCCCCAGCACATTCATCATGCACCATGCAAGGGCGGTATTGGTTCGCCCTCAGGTCACGGCTCCGTACTCGACCAGGCCGTGGTGTCTCCGCTCTCGAAGCCATCGAAGAAGAGACAAGAATAAAACAGATGTCCCTATTAAAACCCCCCCGATCACCGGATCGGTGGCGCGTTCGCAGACACGCGGACAGCGCGCCCCGCTGGGACGTGCCTCCCCCTGACGTTCTTCCAATACCGCTCCCTGACGTGATGCCTACAGAAGAACGTCAGGGGTGGCAATCCTCGGGAAGCGCTATGAATCCCGGTTCTCCCGGCTCGGGAGGAGGCCGCCGCTCGCGTGTGAAGCGAAGCCGCAGTCCCTGCAATTGGCTTTCTCGTGGCTTCGCTTC
>JAIOSJ010000113.1 GCA_021107705.1 Thermoanaerobaculales bacterium
CTCGATGGCGGTGCGATTCAACGTTGGTCGGTCGAGCTGATCGAAGACTCTGCCTGCTGCTGCCTTGATCGCCGGTTTGAGTGGGCGACAATCGACCTGGGTGAGATCCCCGGTTGCGAGGTAGAGAGAACGACGCGAACTCGGAACCTGTGGGTCGCCAGCCTGGCCTATGGCTCCGAGCGCTGCGTTGTATCCGAGGCACGCGCCCCGGTTGAGAAATCGGACCTGCCCCTGCAACCTCGACGGAAAGGACTCGAACTCGCTCGGCGCCCGTCCCACGCACTCCATCCACGGCGGGCCATCACCGGTGGGCTCGGCCACGGCAACGCGGTTTGCTTGAATCCCCTGTCGGGTCGCATCGACGCCGGCGCCGAAAGGGGTGATAAGCCCGGTACCGGTGATGGCAACGATGTTCACTGGGCGCGCACAAGAAGGGCGTATCGAACTCGTTGCTCGTCGGGGTCCTCGAGATCTTCGAGAGCAACAACCGTGCCCTCGAACTCGGCAACGACCCTTTTTTGACCCTCGACCAAACCTGTGCCGGCGAATGCGGCGCGGCCCTGGCCGGGCGCCTCGAGGCGTTCGACCCTCAGCTCGACCTGATCGCCCGGCAGCACAAAGCCGTACAACCCACAGCGATGGACCTCATCGAGCAGAAACCAGCGTTCGAAGTTGGAGGCCGCTGCCACCTGCCAGCCGGCCAGCTGGCTCAACGCCTCGAGCAGCAGCACGCCGGGCATGATCGGTCGGTCGCGAAAGTGGTGTTCGAGGTAGTCCTCGCTCATTGCGACGTTCTTGATTCCCGACAGCTTCCCATTTTCGGGTGACTCAACAATCCGGTCGACCAGTAGGAAGCGCATTTACGCCACCGACAATCCGCCGTCGATCACGATCGACTGGCCGGTGATGTAATCGGCGGCGCTGGAGGCCAGGTAAACGACCATCTGCGCCACCTCCTCAGCCTTACCGAAACGCCCGGCGGGAATGCGAGCCAGCATCCGATCCCGATAACGTCGTTGTGCCTTGGCACTCATGTCTGTACTGATCAGTCCCGGCAGAATTGCGTTGACCTGAATGCCCTTGGCCGCCAGCTCCACGGCGCCGGCCCGGGTGAAAGCCACCAGACCTCCCTTCGAAGCGGCGTAGCCGGCTTGTCCCGAGGCCGAAGTCATCGCCACAACCGAGGCGATGTTGATAATCTTGCCGGTCCCCTGCGGCATCATCAGGGGCAAGACGGACCGGGTGCAGACGAAGGCGCCACGCAGGTTGACGCTCTGCACGTGGTCCCAGTCGCTGTCTGACAGCGACCCGATCAGCCCTTCTCCGGCCACGCCGGCGTTGTTGACCAGAATGTCGAGCCGGCCATGTACCTCTTGATGGTGTTGCACGAGGTTCTCGACCTGGGCCGCATCGGCGACATCGGCGGAGAAGGCCGTGGCTTCTTGCCCGCATTCGGCAACCTGGCGAACGGTGTCTGCAGCCTCCTGTTCTTTTCGGTGGTAGCCGACGGTCACATCCGCTCCGGCTCGGGCCAGGGCGATTGCGCACATCTTGCCGATGCCCCGGCTGGCGCCGGTGACCAGAGCCTTCTTGCCTTTGAGGTCGATGATCATGGTGAACCCGGTCCCCCTTCATTCTTCTTAACAATAACGCAGGCGTTCTGGCCGCCGAAGCCGAACGAGTTTGAGAGCGCCGCGCGAACGGGTGTGTAGCGAGCCTTGCCGCTGACGAAGTTCAGGTCACAACGCCGGTCGGGGCGGCTCAGGTTCCGTGTCGGGTGGACGGCATCTCGGCTGACACTCAGAATCGTCAGCACCAGCTCGGGGCCGCCACAACCGGCGAGCAGATGTCCCATCAGAGACTTGCTCGAGCTGACTACCGGCTGGGTCTCCGTGTCACCGAAGACCGTATTGATCGCACGGCTTTCGGCCACGTCGTTGAGGCGGGTTCCGGTGCCGTGGGCATTGATGGAGTCGATGGCGCTGGCAGTGAGGCCGGCATCGGCCAGGGCGTTCGTCATGGCTCGGGCTGCGCCGGCGCCCTCCGGATGGGGGGCGGTGGGCTGAAAGCCGTCCATCGACGATCCATAGCCGGCAAGCTCGGCATAAATTCCGGCGCCCCTCGAGCGTGCGTGACGTTCGGACTCGAGCATGATCAGGCCGGCGCCTTCGCCAATCACCATGCCCGACCGGCGGCTGTCAAAGGGCCTACAGGCCGAGTCGGGGTCCGCGCTGGTCGATGCCGCCCCGAGCAATGCGAAATAGACCAGACCCACCGGGTGCATCATGGAATCCGTACCGCCGCACAGCATCATCTCGGCCTCGCCCCGCTGGATCATGCGGTAGGCGGTTCCGATCGCCTGGGTTGCCGATGCACATGCCGACGTGATCGTGAGGATCGGCCCAGTGAGATCGAACCGGTGGGCGATCAGGGCCGTTGCGCGGTCAGAGGGCCAGCGCAGCAGCGACTGGGCGTGAACCCGGTCGAACGACTGTGCGAAGCCGCTCCAGTCGAAGGCGCCCTCAGAACCGAGGAACGGCTGGAAATCCTCAAGCCGGACCGCTCCGAGTCCGGCGCCGAGCACAACACCACATGAATTCGAGCCGGCGTCGCGCAGGGCCTCGGCCGCCGCCCACAAAGCGAACAGCGTGCGCCGCTCTCCCTCGCTCCGGACCTCATCGGGAAATCTCTCTGCAATTCTTGACCAACTGCCCTCGCTCACCTGCCCGGCCACGGCCACCGGAGCGCCGACGAACTCGGGTCTTTCGAGGCGACTGATCCCGTTCTCTCCATTCAGAGCTCTCGACCAGTTCTGTTCGACGGTCTCTCCCAGCGGTGTGACCATCCCGAGACCGGTGACGACAACGCGGTTCATGGATCGTCTCGGTTTCCGGCCGGGCCTCTCGCATCGAAAGCGGCGAACTGGCGGCGCAGAAGCCCTTCATCGACCTCTTGCTGATGGCTGAAGATCACTCGATCTACGGCTGCAACCTCGTGTCCCTCGACCCGCATCCAGCCGCGGGCGAGGGAATCGGTTGCGGTGGTGGTCAAAATCTCGCCCCCTACCTGGGCGGTAAACCCAGGCTTGGGGAGCGGATGCGCGAAACGAGCTCCCTGAAACAGCGACAGAATAGGCGCGAGACGGAAGTCGTGGTGATGGATGACGGCCCACCCAAGCACCTGGGCGATGGCTTCCACCAGCAACGGGCCGGGCACGACCGGTCTTCGCTCAAAGTGGCCGCGCAGCGACTCATGGCTGATCGAAAACGTGGCTACGCCCTCTGCCATAGGCCCTTCGAGGCGAGTGATCCGATCGACGAAGAGAAACCTCACTCGACGCCATAAGTAACCGTGTTGAAACATAAAATTGAAGAATACGATAAAAATTGGGAATTAGTGGAAATTGGTGCACCGGGCGAGGATAATATCCCGCTTATGTTTAGAAAAAAGATATGTGTTTAAGAAAGGTA
>JAIOSJ010000201.1 GCA_021107705.1 Thermoanaerobaculales bacterium
CAATCCGTCGAACGGATTGCATGCGGCCCTTCAGGCCGGAGTGATGATCGAAGATGCGGGTCGTTGAAAACACGAATCAAGCCCCTCCACCGGGGGTGCCTGTTCCGACCTTTTGCTGCGGGTGGTTTCGTTTGTGTGGGCGCAAAAGATCGGACCTGGCTCACCGCGGGAAGGGCGCCCATAATCAGTTCTCCCGGAAACGAAGTAGGCCGCCGCTCGTCTCGTCTGCGGGGCCGGAAAACCGCTTGTATGACTCTTTCTGTCCGGGCCCGCAGATGGGGCGACGCTGGGTCGCGAAGCGAACCAGAAGGCCGATGCTCAATTTCAACGACTTGGCATCCAGGCGCATCAATTGGTAGTTCAACGCATGGGTTGGTCGTTTGGCGTATGGGCTGGTTTCCCGTCTCAGTTTCTGTGCCACACAAACTCGGTGCCAGATCTAACCTTCCCGACTTTGTTGCTGCGAGCAGGTCAGCGGTCCTTCAATGAACCCCGGCCTTCCGGCTCGGCGTTTTCCGAGAGGGACGGAAGAACAACAAGGTGAAGCGGACACCATGTCCCTCTCGGAAAGCCACCTCGGCGGCCTTCTTCGTTGACGCAGCCTCCAGTGCGCAACGACCTGCCCGGGCCAAGCCAGGCCCAACCTTGTGCTGAATGCGCGTCGCTTCGGGAAGCACGACCGGCACAAGGTTGGAACTGGCACGGCCGTCGAAACGCGCCGTGCTCGGAATGCAGACTCCGCCGTTGTCCGCGCAGTGACGATTTGGTGACAACATCCTTCGGAGAGGGATTTGCCGCAGGATTCAGGCACCCCCGAAAAGAGGGGACGCGGCGGGAGCTCTCACAAGAAAGACAATCAAAACTCAAGCGCGCTATTCTTGGTGTCCACGAAATCGGGGGAACTTCGTACCATTGACTCTAAACCCCATCAGGCATAGGGTATGCAGACCGTATTCGCGGTTCGGAGGCTGTCCAATGATTCAAGAATTTCTGGAGCACGTTGAAAATCGAAAGGCCGAGGGTGTTCCGCCTCTTGCGCTGACCGCTGTCCAGGCCGAGGGCCTGGTTGAGTTGTTGCAAGATCCGCCGCAGGAACACCGGGAACTCCTGGTGGATTTGCTCGAAAACCGCATCGCTCCAGGCGTGGATCCTGCCGCCAAGGTCAAGGCGTCCTTTCTCGGCGGCCTCGCGCGTCGAGATCTTTCTTCGCCGCTGGTTTCGCCCGGAAGAGCCGTTGAACTGCTGGGGACGATGCTCGGTGGGTATAACGTGCCTTTTCTCCTGGCTTTGCTTGATGACGAGACCATGGGTGCGGCTGCGGCCGAAGCCCTCTCCAAAACTCTTTTTGCCTTTGACGCTGTGGACCAGGTCAGAGACCTCGCGGTTGGCGGAAATACACATGCCAGGAGAGTCCTCGAATCCTGGGCCGCGGCCGAGTGGTTCACTCGTCGATCGGAAGTGCCGAGCGAAATCCGAGTCTGTGTCTACAAGGTCGACGGTGAAGTCAACACCGACGATTTCTCGCCGGCGAAAAATGCCACGACCCGTCCGGACATTCCATTGCACGCCCAGGTCATGGGCGGCGCTCGATTCCCGGACGGCATTCAGAAGATCAGTGAACTGAAACAAAGCGGTTTGCCGGTAGCCTTCGTGGGAGATGTTGTCGGAACCGGGTCCTCTCGTAAATCGGCCTGCAACTCGCTCCTTTGGCACATTGGCGAGGATATTCCCTTCGTTCCCAACAAGCGTGCGGGGGGAGTGATTCTGGGTGGGGTCATCGCGCCGATCTTCTTCAACACCGCCGAGGATTCGGGCGCCCTGCCGATCCAGTGTGACGTCACCGGCATGGAGACCGGCCAAGTGCTGACGATCCGGCCTTCCGAAGGTCGCATCTTCGACGAAGACGGCAGTGTCGTGTGCACCTTCGAACTCGAGCCCTCGACTATGCTTGATGAATATCGGGCCGGAGGCAGAGTGCCGCTGATCATCGGCAAGGACCTGACCCAGCGTGCGCGCAAGGCATTGGGCCTCGGGCCGATTGATCTCTTTGCCGTTCCCCCGGTGGTCGTGAAGGAAGGCGTGGGTTTCACTCTGGCCCAGAAAATTGTCGGTAGGGCCTCCGGGACCGACGGCATTCATCCCGGCACGGCCTGTCTGCCCAAGATGACGTCGGTCGGCAGCCAGGACACGACCGGACCAATGACCGCGGACGAGATCAAAGAGTTGGCCTGCCTCGGTTTCCAGTCGGACCTCTTCATGCAGAGTTTCTGTCATACCGCGGCCTATCCGCGCGAGGTAGATTCAAAGATGCACGAGACCTTGCCGGTGTTCATGCAGGAACGCCAGGGCATCTCCCTGCGTCCGGGTGACGGCGTGATCCACTCCTGGATCAATCGCATGATCCTTCCAGACACGGTGGGGACCGGCGGTGACTCCCACACCCGTTTCCCTCTCGGCATTTCTTTCCCGGCGGGTTCGGGATTGGTGGCCTTCGCCGGCGCCCTCGGCATGATGCCGCTGCAAATGCCCGAGTCGGTGCTGGTGCGCTTTTCGGGAGAGCTTCGTCCAGGTATCACCCTGCGGGATGTGGTCAACGCAATCCCGTGGAAGGCGATCCAAATGGGTTTGATGACGGTCGAGAAGAAGGGCAAGATCAACGCCTTCAACGGCCGAATTCTGGAGATGGAAGGTCTGCCGGATCTCAAGGTCGAGCAGGCATTCGAATTGACCGACGCAACCGCCGAACGGTCTGCGGCTGCAGGTACGATCGACCTGTCTGAAGCAACGGTGGCGGAGTATTTGAGGTCGAACGTGGCTCTCTTGCGATCGATGATTCGCGACGGTTACGGCGACTCGAACACTCTGGAAAGGCGAATCGAAGCGATGGAGGCATGGCTCGCCGATCCCTCTCTGTTGCGGCGTGATGCCGATGCCGAATTTGCCGAAACCATCGAGTTGGACTTGGCCGAGATCGACGAACCCATCGTGGCCTGTCCCAACGATCCCGACGACGTCAAAAAGGTCTCCGAAGTGTCCGGAACGGCGATCGACGAGGTCTTTATCGGTTCGTGCATGACCAATATCGGGCACTTCCGGGCGGCCGCCCGCGTGCTTGAGGGTCGCCACTTGGCCGTCAACCGTTTGTGGATCGCAACGCCGACCCGGATGGACAAGGAACAACTCGAGGCCGAGGGCGTCATGGACATTCTTCGGGATGCAGGCGCCAGAATCGAAATTCCCGGTTGTTCCCTGTGCATGGGAAACCAGGCTCGGGTCGAGGACAAGGCGACGGTTTTCTCGACTTCGACGCGGAACTTCGACAATCGGCTTGGCGATGGCGCGCAGGTCTTTCTCGGATCCGCGGAGATGGCGGCAGTCTGCGCTCTCTTGGGCCGTATTCCGATCCCGGAAGAGTACTTTGAAATGGTGGAAGACCGAATCGCCGGTCATGAAGCCGACATCTACCGTTACCTGAATTTCGACCAAATGGAGAGCTATTCCTAGGAGCCTGTAGGGCATAGGCCGGTAGCGCGATCGAGAAGTGGAGCATGATGGATGCCTCTGCCCAACAGGCTCCTTAGATGCGCTGCGCGCATTGTCAGGACGAGATCCATATAGAACTCTGTCAATAAACTGATCACCTTCTATTCACTAACCTTCTCTGCTATCCTCAATCGCGAACAGTGGGGAGGAGTGTAGGGTAGGATTTTCACCTTGGCATTCTTTGTCCATTCTGGGTTTCGAGAAAAGGAAAACGGGGGCAAGATCTTTGGTGGACGGTGGCGGTGATCGTCGTTCCAAATGCGGACAGGCGTCCGTAGGTAGGGGAGGTCCTGCGCTCAAAGTACTCCTGGTCGGCGTCGGCTCTCAGGCATGGCTCTTCCGCGATTTTCGGGTGATTCAGAGCAACCGAGTCGCCGAGGCGATCAAGATTCTCTGTGAGACAGAGGTAGCTGCCATCGTCGTTGATTTGGAACTGCCGGACAGCAGTGGTTTGTCGACGGTTCAGCGTCTTCGCGCAGTAGCGGGTTCTGTGCCGATTGTGGTTTTGGTCGGTGATGGCGCGGGCGATGCGGAGATCGCTCATCAGGCTTTGGGCGAGGGAGCTGCGGCCTATCTGCTGCGAACGGCAAGTGATTCATCGGTCTTGGAGCCGGTGGTTCGTTCCGCGATCGTTCGTGGGAGCCACACGGCTGAGGCCGTGGAACGGACCGAAAGGCTTGACTTGGCCGTGCGCGGTTCGGGTGATGGTCTTTGGGACTGGGATCTGGGGACCGATCTGGTGTACTTCTCGGAGCATAGTTCCGGAATTTTGGGATTGGGTCAGGCTGAAACGACCGGGGCTCCTGATCTGTGGTTCGGTCGAATTCATCCTGATGACTTGGCCTTTGTCGAGGCCCGTCTGAGGGCTCATATCGAGGGTTCAAGCTCAGCCTTCCAGTGTGAGCACAGGGTTCTGAACGGATTCGGAGAGCCTCGCTGGGTTTTGGCTCGGGGGAAGGCCGTTCGATGCCTCGAGGGGAAGGCCTCACGCATCACCGGCTTTTTGACCGATGTGACGACCCGGCGCCGGAGCGAGGAAGAGGCGGTGCGCCGTTCGTTGCACGATGGACTCACGGGCCTCGCCAACCGTGCTCTCTTCATGGATCGTATCTCCCATTGTCTTGGAGCTTTGAAACGCAAGGACGGAATGCCTTTTGCCGTTCTATTCTTGGACCTGGATCATTTCAAGCACGTCAACGATGTACATGGTCATGCGGGGGGGGATGATGTGCTTCGGGAGGTCTCCGAGAGGCTGGAGACGGTCCTTCGTGCTGGAGACTCGGTTGCTCGGCTCGGGGGCGACGAATTCGGTATTCTGCTTGCCGATATCCAAGAAGTGGAAACCGCCGTACACGTGGCCGAACGAGTTTTGGACCTTTTGGCGGAACCGGTCTCCTTGGGTCGCAACGAATTGGTGATCGCCGCCAGCATCGGAATCGCGATGAGCACGACCGGGTATCAGGATGAGGCGTCCATGCTCCATGACGCAGACCTGGCGATGTACCGGGCCAAGTCCCTGGGAAGGGCGCGGTACCAGGTGTGCGACCCGGCCATGCACGAGATGGCGGTTGCCCGGCTCCGCCTCGGGATCGAACTGCAGGAGGCACTGGCCAAAGATCAATTCGTCATGCACTATCAGCCGCTGGTTGACTTGGAAACCGGCAGGGTTGCCGGACTCGAGGCGATGGTTCGGTGGCGCCATCCGAAACGCGGAATCATCACGCCGTCGGAATTCATCGAGGTCGCCCAAAGTACCGGCCTCATCGTACCCCTCGGCTGGTGGGTCATAGAGGAATCGTGCCATTGCCTCAGTCAGTGGCGCCGGCGACTTGGCGTGGCTGAGGGGCTCTGGATGTGTGTGAACATCGCGGCCAAGGTGATGATGCGCGAGGAAATGATCGAGCAGCTGACCGGCATCTTGAGCCGGAACAGCCTGCCTCCTGATTCTCTGGTCTTGGAGTTCGACGAGGCCGTTGCGCTCGAACACGGAGAATGTGGCATGAAGAGGCTCGAAGAGCTTCGTGGCAAGGAGATTCGACTGTGTATCGACGACTTCGGTACGGGTTACTCTTCCTTGAGTCATCTGGATCAATTCCGATATGACCTGCTGAAGATCGATACTTCGATCGTTCATCGATTGGGGGGGGGCGGATCCCAAGACCAATTGGTGTCCACAATGCTGGGTCTGACCCGGGAATTGGGAATCCAGACGGTGGCTGAGGGGGTTGAGACGGTAGAACAGGCGCTCGAACTGCGACGTTTGGGATGCAGATTGGCGCAGGGACACTGGTTTGCCAGACCGATGAGTCCCGAGGATGTCGAGGCGATGATCCTCGAACCGCCTCCGTGGTGGGCGCCGGGCCGGGAGCGTACGGCCGGGGCTCCCACATCATGAAGAATCGACTCACCATTTATACCGACGGAGGTTGTCGGCCGAATCCGGGGCCCGGAGGTTGGGGAGTGGTCATTCTCAGGCAGGAGGGTCGCCCGGAGGAACTCTCGGGCTTTGAGGCCGAGGCAACCAACAACAGGATGGAGCTGCGGGCTGCCATTGAGGGTCTCAGGGCGCTTGACGGACCGCACGAGGTCGATCTCCACACTGATTCCGAGTATCTGCGCAAGGGAGTGACCGCCTGGATCGAGGGATGGAAGAGACGTGGATGGAGGACCGCCCAGGGCAAGGCGGTGCAGAACCGCGACCTTTGGCAGGAACTGGAAGCGGCCATTGAGAGGCATGAGGTCCGCTGGCACTGGATCCGCGGCCACTCGGGTGTTGAGTGGAACGAAAGGGCGGATGCTCTGGCCTCGGCGGCGATTCCCCGTGAGGTGGGTCTGGTGGATGACGACGCTGCGGTCCACATTGTCCTGGCCGTTGCCTACTCTGGAAAAATGAAGCGCGGCGCCTGGGCGGCAATGTTGCGTTTTGGTGAAAATGAAAAGGATCTGCACGGCGTGGTTGAAGGTGCTACCGCAAATCAGATGCATATCCTCGGCGCCGCTCTGGCCCTGGAGGCATTGAAGCGACCCATGCGGGCCCACGTCTACACGACGTCGGATTACCTCAAGGACGGGGCAACTTCGTGGTTAGGCGCCTGGAAGGCGCGCGGTTGGCAGACCAGGGAAGGCAAAAACGTGAGCAATCGCGAGGCGTGGCAGAGATTGGATCAACAACTCGGCCGTCACCGTCTCGAGTGGCACGTTCTCAGCAAGGACGATGACCTCGAGGAAATGGACGGGGTCAAGCGCGCCGCAAAGGCGGAGTTGGACAGTTAACCCGCATATCTCACCAATCTTCTACTGCGGCCGGCGATGCACTGTGCCCAGCGGCGTTTTCTCGCATCGGGATGCTCGACGGACTATCGAGTACGACTCCACGTCCCTCAGGTCGAAAACTCCACTGGGCACAGCACCTCACCGCTCTCGCAACGAACCTTGGTGAGAAATGCGGGTTAACCGGGTTATTTCCCCACAGGCAGCACGTATGTCGGATCATTGCTGTCCTCGTCCACCACCGAGGCGTAGGTGGTCCAGAAGGCTGGAGAACCGACGGTCAGTGTGACCTCGATCCAGCCGCCTTCCAGCTCCACGGCGCCCACACCGAGATCATTGAGCAGGTTGTTCACCTGTGTATAGGCCGAGGTCGTACGGTAGGCCTTCGTTGCGATCTCGAGGCCCGCAGGGTCGTGCACCGTGACCTGAACCCTGAAATTCGTTGCCGAGGTCTGAACCAGGCCGAGGTTGGTGCGGAAACGCCCCGGGACTGAGTGAACGAGGGGCAGGACCAGAGATGTCGCCGATGTTGTCTGGTCGAGGCGGATGCCGGGAATGCCCTGTCCAAAGGTCACGTCACCTTCGGCAAGATTGTAGGTTCGGGTCGAAACCACGGTCTCATCCGAATCGAGACTGACGTACATCAGACCTGTTGTCGGTTTGTCGTCCGCGAGTACGTCATCGAGGAAGAGGGCGCCACCGGCCGGGATGGCGTGGCTGCCGGGGAGCTGCCGCCCCGGCCACTCCTCACCCGATTCGACGAAGAAGAGGCTTGCGGTCACGATCTCGTTGGAGGGATTGGCGACGCCGATCTGGGTCTTCCAGTCCGAGGTCCCGTAGCCGGGGGTTGAGGCCGCCGCCGGGATCAGCCACACGGTTTGAGGCGGTGTGATGCCGCCCGGGTCGCGCCCCTGCAGCGAAGTGACGCCGAGATCGAGAGGATCCAACCAGTCCTTGAGGCGACTGTCCGGGGCGCCTCCGCCTTCCCACTGTCGGTGAATCCAGCCGTACCAGTCAGGCCAATTATTTCCGCATGCGGCCGCGCCGCCGGACAGGGTTCCCACACACAGGCCGCTCGTCTGATCGAAGATGCACGATCCGGACGAGCCCCCTTCGGTGGTGCCCAGATCCCAGTCGTTGACCTTCAGCCAGTTGTTCTCACCACGGTCGTCATACAATCGAGTCACCGTCAGGGCATCGTTCTCGAAGCTGATGGACTTCTGGTCGCCCGATGGATGGTGGATGCCGACCACGGCCTGCGGGATGGCGGTGGAGGCATCCCAGCCCGCGAAATGGACATCGAAGTCCTCCGCAGGTTCGTCATCGAGCTCCACCAGTCTGACATCACCGCCGTAGCCGTAGGCACTGGTTCCCGGGTCGCTTGCATCACCCCATTCTGCGAGGAGGGTCGCGCCGATCTGGAACTGACTCAGGCTGCCGCCGTAGAAATTGTCGCACGTCGGCGACTCGTAATTCCAATAGACCTGCATGGTATGAGCATTGCTCTCAGTTATCTGGCAGTGACCGGCAGTGAGGAAGAGGGGACGATCGTCCTCGGTCGTATTGTTCAACAGGTTGCCCGTACACAACCAGGTATACCCACCGTCCGGGTAGGTGATCCTTGCAACCGAACGGATCTGATCCCGCCACGCATCGCCCTCGGGGCACACAACGTTGATATTGCAGTCACCCCTTTTGGTGGCGCCCGGTTTCTCGCCGAAGAATCGATAGCCCCGGTAGATCTCGGTGATTTCGAGGTGCGTCAGCCCGCGTTGGTGGGGTGGTACCATCAATTCCAGGACCATGTTCTCACCGAGAATGATCGGAGTGGAGAGGCCGCCCATGCGGTCCTTGTCCCCGGCCGTGAAGGGGCCGCGAACCTGAGCGCCGTCGGCGTCGTAAATCCACATCTGAGCGCCAGGCGGGAGATCGAAATTCTCGATTCTCGACGACAGGCTGAGAGACCCCGGAGAGCGTATCTCCAGGCGCCAGAGTTCCCATCCTTGGGCGATCTCCGTCCATTCGCCGCCGGTCACGGCGGACAAAGAGACCGTCTGTGCCACCGCGAAACGTAACGGGCCGATACCTCGGGTCGCATCGGCTATGGCCGCATCCTCGGCAAGGAGGGCTTCGCGATCAACCGAGTCGGTAATGAAGCTGGGAATCTGGATTTTCTCCAGCTGTGGCCCTATGAGGCCGGGCGGTAGTAGGCCTTGGGATGCCGATGCCGAGCCGGGAATGAGCAACATCGGGACGATCAACAGAAAAGATGCCGCTGTGACTGTTCGCGCATTTTGCGAGTGGGACTTGAGCCTCGAAAACAGATTCATGAAACCCTCCGGTACCTACCTGAAACAACGGCCGATAAAGAGGTGAAATTCCTCCACCTCGGCCAGCTGACTGACCACCTCACTTCTGAAGAGTGATTTTCTCCATCTTGACCGGAGTCGCCGGTCGGTCGCCCGGGCCGGTTGCGCAGGTCTCGATGGCGTTGACCACGTCCATTCCTTCGGCCACTCGGCCGAAGACCGGGTGCTTGGACGCCCCGGGTGAGAACCAATCCAGGAAATCGTTGTGCACGGTATTGATGAAGAACTGTGACCCGCCGCTGTTGGGCCGTCCGGTATTGGCCATCGAGAAGGTACCGGGTTCGTTCGATATCTTGGCCTCTGCCGGGTGTTCGTCGGCGATCGTGCCGTGCGGCGGCCCACCGGTTCCACACCGAGCGTCGGTCGGATCTGAGCTGTAGGGGCAGCCGAACTGAACCATGAAGTTCTTGATGACCCGGTGGAAGTGCAGTCCATCATAAAAACCGGCCTCGGCGAGGTCGATGAAATTCTGGGCGGTGATGGGCATTTCCTCGAGCAGAATCTCCGCCTTGAAAATTCCTAGTGACGTTTCGAAAGTCGCAATCGGGTTGGGCATCGTACATCCTTTAAGCCTGTGCGGCGTACCTAGGAGGGTGTAGGGCACTGAATCAGCGGTGCCTTTCGGGTGTCGTGAGCGCCCTTTTTCGTTGCATCCTTGGCCCGTACAGGGAGTACTGCGCTTCGGATCCGCCTCAAAGGGCATTTCACGACCCTGCGAAATCCATCCGCCGTCAATGCCCTACACTCTCCTGGCGAACACTAGCATGTTCCCATCCGGAAAGTCCTGATGAGACCAGCGAGTTTCCGAGACCCTAACCCCGACCTTCTCACCGGTTATCTGCTGCGGACTGCGCATAGCAGCCATCTGTCGTGCTTTTCGTAAATCGTTCTCCTCGACGGAGTGCTACTACGACTGCGTCGCCCAATTTCCGAAAAACCCAACATCTAACGACTCTTCGCAGCCCTCGCTACGAAACCCGGTGAGAAGGTCGGGCTAACCCGTATTTCTCGCAGGTTCGTCGCCCGGGGGTTGTCGTTCAAGAGGGCCGATCCGACCTTTCCCCGCAAAAAAGGTATTATCCCGTTGGGAGGCTTCATGGTTGCTTTTGCTCGGGTCTTTGTTTTGACGGCGGTTGTCGGCATGGCTGTGGTCCATTCGGCCGCAGTGGAAGCGGCATCCATAAATCCGAAGCCTGAGACCGATCGTCACTTCCTGTGGCGGGCCATTGGGCCTCAAGGCGTCGAGGTGTTCCTGTTGGGCTCGATCCACGCTCTGCCGCAGGATGCCTATCCACTCCCTGACGTGATGGAACAGGCATTTCGGCAGGCCCGGATCGTGGCCTTTGAAGTCGACCTCGAGGAGATCGACCGGGCCGCCGGGCTCATGTTCGCCGCCGCGGCGTTGCCGGCCGGCCGTCGCCTTGCCGAGGAACTCGAGCCGGAGACGCGGGTCGAACTCGAAGAGTATCTGTCCCAGGCCGGTCTCTCCTTCGAAACATTCACCGCCATGCGACCGTGGATGGTTGCGTTGACCCTGACGACCTTGGAGCTGATGAAAGCCGGATATTCGCCCGACGCGGGTATTGATTTCCATTTTGCGCGGCGTGTCGTTGAAGAAGACAAGAAAAGTATCGCCTTTGAGAACGCTGCTTTTCAAATCAGTCTCTTTTCTCAGATGTCGAAGGAAGAGGAAGCTGCGTTTCTCAGATATAGCCTGCGCGACCTGAGAACGATTATTCCGCAATTGAAGGAGTTGACCGATGCGTGGAAGAGTGGAGACGTCGAGGTCATCGGCAATCTCCTGACCGA